>JBQCHO010000082.1:0-53465 GCA_051954635.1 Sphingomonas sp.
CGAGGACAGGTGCCAAAATTCACGCGCAGCAACCGATGGACATCAACCAAACTCTGGAAATTGCCATTGGCGGAACTTGGCACGGCGCCTCGGTGCGCTGGCGCCGCGGCCAGACGTTTGGCATCGTTTTCGACGCGGCGATCAGTGACGAAAACGTGCTCAAAAGCTTGGATGCACAGTAGCCCGCGGCCTCAGCCAACTCGCCTTTTGAATGAACCTAGTTGGGAGGCGTCAGATTTGCATCTTCGTTGACTACAAGCTGACATTCGGCTTGCGGCCCACTTCCGGCCATTCGAATTGGCGAGGACGTAGTGGCGGCTTTTGGGCCGCTTCCTGCCGGTCCGGTTTCAATTGCGCAAATTAAGAAAGCGGACCTTCGGGGGCGCCGGAGGCTCGGCCGATCACGCTACAAAAGCGGTAGTTGCAAGGATGACGAATGGCCCATCTGCGCCTGGTTGTGGCCCCGTCGCTGCATGCTAACCTATCGGCAATCGTTAGACGTGGAGGCGTGTAGCTAAGGAGAGTTGGCTTGGGGCCGCAGCGTGCACGCCTGATGGCGCGGAAATCGCTCGATGATGTGCGGCGCGACCAGGCTGAGCATGGGCTGCGGCGGTCGCTCGGGCCGGTGCAGCTCACCATGCTCGGGATCGGCTGCATCGTCGGCGCGGGCGTCTATGTGATGAGCGGCACGGCGGCCGCCAATTATGCCGGGCCGGCGGTGATCCTGTCGTTCGTCGTCGCCGGGATCGCGTGCGGGTTCACTGCCTTGTGCTACGCCGAACTTTCCTCGACATTGCCGGTCTCGGGATCGTCCTACACCTATGCCTATACCGCGCTGGGCGAGGTGTTCGCCTGGGGGCTCGCCTGGCTGCTGATGCTCGAATACGGGCTTGCCGGCTCGGCCTTAGCGGCGGGGTTCGCGGGGTTCCTGACCAGTCTGCTCGGCGATTTCGGGATCGTGCTGCCGGCGGGGATCGTCACGCCGTTCGTGCAGACGACGGTGACGGCGCATGGCACCGCCTTTTCGGTCGGCGGCGGGGTCAACCTCGTCGCTGTGGCGGGGCTGCTGCTGTTTGCTGGTGTGCTGGTGCGCGGCATCACGCATTCGGCGACGGTCAATGCGGTGCTCGTTTTCATCAAGCTCGCGGTGCTGATCGGCTTCGTCGTGATCGGCTGGCGGCATGTCGATCCGGCCAATTGGCATCCGTTCATCCCGGCCAACCAGGGCGGCTTCGCTTATGGCGTACCCGGCATCTTTCGCGCCGCCTCAGTCTTGTTCTTCGCCTATCTCGGCTTCGAGACCGTCTCGACCGCCGCGCTCGAGGCGCGCAACCCGCGGCGCGACCTGCCGATCGGCATCCTCTCGGCGCTGGTGATCTGCACGATCCTCTACATCCTCGTCGCGCGAGTGATGACCGGCCTTGTCCCCTATACCGCGCTCGACGTGCCCGATCCGGTGGCGGTCGCAGTCGATGCGGTCGGCTGGCCGGCGATGGGTGTCCTGATCAAGATCGGCGCGCTGATGGGCCTGTCGTCGGTGCTGCTGGTCAACACCTACGGCCAGTCGCGCATTTGCTTCGCGATGGCGACTGACGGGCTGCTGCCGCGCTTCTTCTCGGCGATGCACCCGCGCTTCCAGACGCCGTGGAAGGGGACTTTGTTCGTTGCCGCGGTCTCCGCACTGGCGGCGGCGATGTTGCCGATCAGCATTTTGGGCGATCTCGTCAGCCTTGGAACCGCTCTGGCCTTTTCAATGGTCGCGCTGTCGGTGATCTGGCTGCGTTCGACGCATCCGGAGCTCGAGCGGCCGTTCCGCGTGCCCTTGGGCGGCGTCAGAGTCGGCCGGGTGTGGCTCGGCGTGGTGCCGGCGCTCGCGCTGGTATTCTGTCTGCTAACCGTCGCGCCGGTGCTGATCGATATTGCCGACAAGGCGGCGACCGGCCAGCCAATCCCGCTCGTCATCCTGGTTTGCTACATCGCGTTCGGCGCGGTGCTCTATGCGAGCTATGGCTATCGCCGCTCGCGCCTTGGGCTGGCGTTCAGTGCATCCGCGGTTCGGGCGAGCGCGGGCGATACTGGCTGGGCGGCGCCCCGAACGAGCGATGAAACATCGCCGTGAACGCGCTAGGGCTCTCATAGCCGACGTCGAACGCCACCGTCGTCACGGGCTGGCCCATCGCCAGCAGCGACACCGCTTCCATCAGCCGCACCTGCTGCCGCCACACCGCGAGCCCCATGCCGGTTTCCTGGCGGAACAGTCGCGTGAAGGTGCGGCGGCTCATGCCAGCGATCGCCGCATATTCATCGAGATCGCGCTGATCGGACGGATCGTCGAGGATTTGCCTGCACACCCGTAGCAGCCGATAATCGGTCGGCATCCGCGCGCTGTACGGCGCATCGGGCATGGCGCGGACCTCGTCGATCAGCACGCGGACGATGCGGCCCTCGCGGCCGTCCTCGTCATAGTCGCTGCCGAAATGGACGACCTCGAGGATCAGCGCCTTGAGGAAATCGGAAATCTCGATCACGCGGCAGATGTCGCCGCCCAGATTGCCGAGCGCATCGCCGAAATAGAGCGTGCGGATCGACACCGGCCCGCGGCACGACACTTCGTGCAACGCGCCCGCCGGGATCCACAAGGCGCGCTGCGGCGGGATCACGAAACTCTCCGCCTCGACGATCACCGACATCACCCCCGATGAGGCGTAGAGCAATTGTGCGTGCTGGTGGCGGTGCGCGGGATCGACGAACCCGGCGGCATATTCATCCTCCAGCCCGACCACCGTGCGGCTGTCGCAAGTCGCTTCGTCGAAAGTCTTCATTGGCCCGTGTCCGATGAAAGTGCGGCGATACGCTCATGCAGGCTATGCCAAGTCGGGTGGTTGTCAAGGAACTGTCACACCTGCCGGGACCACTTTGCCCGCCGGCAACGATAACTGGCCCGGGGACGCGGGCGGGCCAGGCGCTGCTTGTCCATTCCCGGATCGCTATCGGACGCGGATTGCGCCGGATTGCGCGTTGAAAGGTGAGGACCGCGGCCACGATGATAGACGACGTCGATCCCGACATCCGCACGTTCCTGCGCGAAACCGCGGCCGACAGCGCACGCTTTGCGCAAGGTGTCTCAGGCGACCTCGCCGCCCGCCGCGCGATCGCTGAACGCGTCCGCGAGCCGTGGGTAGTCGGCGGCCCCAGGATGGCGAGGATCGAGGAACGTCGCGTCGGCACATCGGGCGTCCGCGTGCGAATTTATCGACCCTCGCAGGCGGCGGCGCTGCCCGTCCTGATCTACGTCCACGGCGGCGGCTGGATGTTGTTCAGCCTCGACACGCACGATCGCCTGATGCGCGAATATGCCGCGCGCACCGGCATGGCGGTGGCCGGCATCGATTACAGCCTGTCGCCCGAGGTACGCTTTCCTCACGCGATCGGCGAGATCGTCGACGTGATCGATTGGCTACGCGACGAAGGGCCCTCGCTCGGCCTCGACGCGAATACGCTCGCGATCGGCGGCGACTCCGCTGGCGCGAACCTGGCGCTTGCCGCCAATCTCGCACTGCGCGACCGCGGTGCGTCGGTATGCGACGCGCTGCTGGTCAATTACGGCGCGTTCGACATGGCCGCGCGCGCGTCGCACGATCGCTATGACGGCGACGCCTATATGCTCACTGTCCACGAAATGGCCGATTTCTGGGACAATTATCTGCGCGCGCCGGCCGACGAACAAGATCCGCTCGCACGCCCGCTGCTCGCCGACCTGACGGGCATGCCGCCGACCTTCCTGTGCATCGCCGAATGCGACATCCTCGCCGACGAGAATCGCGAGATGGCGGAACGCCTGCAGGCCGCGGGCGTCGCTGTCGAGGCGCAGGTCTATCGCGGCGCCACGCACAGCTTCCTCGAGGCGGTGCGGATCGCCCCGCTCGCCGATCGCGCGCTGGCCGACGCCGCCGCCTGGTTGCGCGCGACGCTGAAGCTGCCATCGTCCGCGCGATGAGCGGACCGTTCGACGACTGGACCCACGACGACCTCGCGGCGCTGATCGCCGGCCATCCGCTCGCCTGGGTAGTGACGCGGGGTGAGCGCTTCCGCGCGACGCCTCTCCCCATCCTCCTCGAACGCGACGCCGACGGCGCACCGGTCAGCCTGATCGGCCATTTCGGCCGCTCCAACCCGCAGATCGAGACGGTCCGCGACGACCCGCACGCGCTATTCCTGTTCCAGGGGCCGCATCGCTACATCTCGCCCGACATGGCGGGCCGCGCCGATTGGGGGCCGACCTGGAACTACGCCATCGCGCGGATCGAGGCTGAGATCACGCTCGATCCCGCGCTCAACGACGAGGCCGTCGCGCGGCTGATCGAGGCGATGGAGCGTGATCGGCTCGAACCCTGGACCGCCGATCAACTTGGCGCCCGCTACGACGCGCTAATCCGCCACATCGTCGCCTTCCGCGCGCGGATCACGCATATCGACGCGCGCTTCAAGCTCGGCCAGGACGAGACCGACATCGTGTTCGACACGATCGTCACCCATCTCGGCGACGATCCACTCGCCGGCTGGATGCGGCGCATGGATCGTCGCGAGCGTTAGGCGGTTCTAGAACTTCTTGGTGATCGTCCCCATGATCTGTCGTCCCGCGCCGTAGACGCACCCGTAATTGCTGGCGCAGCGGGCGACGTAGCGCTTGTCGGCGACGTTCGATCCGTTGATCGCGAAGCGCCATCCCGGCACGTCATAATGCAGCGTGGCGTCGAACAGGGTCGCGGCATCGGCGTAGATCACCGGCGTCGCGAACGCGCCCGGCAGCGCGCCGGTGCTCTTGCTCGTGTAGCGCACGCCCACCCCGCCGCCGACACCGGCAAACGCGCCGCTCTGCAGCGTGTAATCGACGAACAGTGATGCCTTGTGCTTGGGCGTCGTCGGCAGCGGATAGCCGACATCGGCGGGTTCGCCGGGGGCCGACAACACCTTGCTGTGATTGTAGCTGTACGACGCGTTGATCGACAGCTGCTCATGGATGCGCGCGACGATCTCGGCCTCGGCGCCGTACACCTCGACATCGCCGCCTTGCGTGACGAACACCGGCGTGACGCCGATTTGCGGCGAGACGAAATTGCTCTCCTTGATATCGAACCCCGCGAGCGTCGCAAACAGCTTGACGTCCGATGGCAGCCCGCGCGCGTCATATTTCACGCCGCCTTCCCACTGCCGGACAGAGCTCGGTTTGAACGGCTGGTTGGTCACCGAGTCGGTGCCGATCACCGGCTCGAACGAGGTCGAATAGCTGATATACGGGGCCAGCCCCGACGCGGTGACGTAGTTCGCGCCCACCCGGTAAGTGAATTTGTGCTGCTTCTGCTTGATGCTCGAGAGGCGCGCATTCTCGTCGACCCAATCGTACCGGCCGCCGAGCATCACGAAAAGTTGGCCGATCTTGATCTGATCCTGCCCGTAAACCCCGGTCTGCTTCACCGACTGGTTGTTATAGGCAAGGGGATAGCCGACGTCCTTCTCGTAGGTCGGATCATAAACGGGATCGAATGCGTCGATCACCCCGGCGAACACGAAATTGTATGCCGCGACGTTCTTGATGTTGCGGTAATCCACGCCGAGAAGCAGCTTGTTGCGAATTGCGCCGGTATCGATCGTCGCGTCGAGCCGGTTGTCGGTGGCGAAGCTGCGAACGCTTTCCTTGTAGCTGAAATTATACTGCTGCAGGTCGCGATAGTAACTCGGCAGCGTCGGGTCGGTGGTGTTGACGAAGCCGCCGCCGCTGTAGAGCCCGATCGGCGTGGCCTCGTGATAATCGCTCCATTTGGTGTTCGAATGGAAGGTCAGCGAATCCGAGAAGCGATGCTCGAGATCGTAGCCCACGCCATATTGGTGACGCTCGAACAGATCCTTGGGATCGTCGAGATTGGTCTTGCGGCTGATCCGCCCATTGGGATTGTCGAGCAGCGTGCCCCAGATCGGCAGGAAGCCGCCCGCGCCGCCCTCAACCTTGTCATACTGGTAATAAAGCAGCCCGGTCAGCTTGGTGCTGTCGCCGAGCTTGAGCGTTGCAGAGGGCGACGCGAGCAGGCGCTGGGTGTGCGTGTGATCGACCTCGCCGTCGGCGTCGCGGTAGAGGCCGGTGAAGCGAACGTCGAGCCACGGCGTCGCCGGGCCGGTCAGCGTCATCGCGCCCTCGGCGAAATTGTGGCTGCCGTATTTGGCTTCCATCTCGCCGCCGAACTCGCTCGACGGGCGGCGGCTGGTCTCGTTGAGGATGCCGCCCGGCGGGGCAAGCCCGTATAGCGCCGATGAAGGTCCTTTGAGAATATCGAGCGATTCGAAAGCGTAGAGGTCGACGCCGGTCGCGGCGATCGTCGTCGTCGCGGGCACCGCGAGCCCGTCGATATACTGGCGCGGCGTGAACCCGCGGACGGTGACGAAATCGTAGCGCGGATCGGGGCCGTAGCTCTCGCCGAACACGCTGGCGGTGTAGCGCACCGCCTGCTGCGTGTCGGTGAAGTTGAGCAAGTCGATCTGGTCGCGCGTCACCACCGAGATCGATTGCGGCGTCTCGATCAGCGGGATGTCGGTCTTGGTCGCGGTCTGCGCGCCCTGCGGCACGTAGTTGCGCGCGGTAACGACGATGTCGCCGCTGTCGGTCCGTGTCGTCTGCACGCCGGTGGCAGCGGTCGTGTCGGTGCTGGCATTGTCCTGGGCGTAAGCCGGCGACAGCATCGCGAGCGCGGTGCCGGCGAACAGCAACGAGCGAGCGGCATGACGGAAACAAGACATAAGGTCCCCCTCTTCGCTTCGATCCGCGAACCGCCCGGGAAGGGCGCATTCGTCGGCATCGGATGTTAAATCAATCGCGCCTGCGCCTCTTCGGGATAGGGCCGCATTCCATCGCGCCCGGGCCGTTGTTGCGCCGCAATAATGCACGCGGTCTAACGCTATTGAGAAGCGCTTGCAAGAATGATTCGAGGATGGCATTGCGGCTGTCGTCGCGACGCAGCTCGACGCGGCGTCTGGCCCGTTCGAGACGGCGTTCGGCCCGCTGCGATGCACGGGCGGGAATGCGGCGGTCTAGCTTTCGATTGTCGTTGCCGCAAAGGAGACACGATGAGCAAGCCGCGCACGCGCCAGTTCTGGATGAGCGTCCACCGCTATCTCGGGCTGGCGACGCTCGTGTTTCTGTTCATCGCCGCGGTAACCGGCTGCTTCCTGTGCTTCGACAAAAAGATCGACGCCGCGCTCAATCCCGATCTCTTTCAGAGCAGCAGTGCCGGCTCGCCGATCGGCTCGGTCGCCGCGGTCGCGCGGCTCGAGGCTGCGCATCCCGAATTGACCGCGCTGTCCTTCCCGCTCAACGTCCCTGGCGGCGACACGATCGAGGTCGCTGTGGCGCCCCGCGATGCCGCGCAACCGCTCGGCTACGACCAGGCGTTTATCGATCCCCATGACGGTCATGTCGTCGGCACGCGTCAATCGCGGCCCGGCTGGGATCGCCGCCACATCGTCGAGGGGGTGTTCCAGTTCCACTACACGTTATTGGCCGGCACTTGGGGCCGCTGGCTGATGGGAGTCGCGGCGCTCGGCTGGCTGATCGGCAACGGCGTCGGCTTCTACCTCACGTTGCCGCCGACCGGGCCGTTCTGGCGACGCTGGAAACCGATGTGGAAGATCGACTTTTCCGCGCGCCTGCGGCGGCTGATGCTCGATCTCCACCGCGCGAGCGGGTTGTGGCTGTTGATCGGCGCGATGGTGCTCGCATTCACCTCGGTCTGCATGAACTTCTTCGACGAGGCGTTTACGCCGGTAGTGCAATCGGTGTCGCCGGCCAAGCCGTCGCCGTTCGAGGCTCCCGCGGTCCCCGGCAAGGCCGCGCCGATCGGCTTCGCCGCCGCGCTCGACCAGGCAACCGCGCACGCGCGCGCCGCGGGTCTCGCCTGGTGCCCGGCCAAGGAAAGCCATCTTCCCGATCGCAACCTGTATGGCGTGATGTTCACCGCCTCGGGCGTCGAGCATTATCGCGGGCTCGGCCCGATCACTTATTATGTCGACGGCGCGACCGGGCGCTTCGTCTATGCCGACGATCCCTACAGCGATAGCGCCGGCCGCAAGGTCAGCCGCGCGCTCTATCCGCTGCATAGCGGTGAGGTGATCGGCCCCCTTGGCATCGCGATCATCTTCCTGCTCGGCCTTTCGACCGCGGAGATGTGCATCACCGGGCTCTACACCTGGTGGAAGAAACGCCAGTCGCGCCGCGCCAGCGAGCGCGCCAAGGCGCTGGCGCGGGCGACCGCGTGAACCGCCGCCAGTTCCTCGCCGGCACCGCGCTCGGCGCGCTGGCGACCGGGGCGCGGGGCTTTGCGCTACCGCACCACCCCGTGCCCCCGATCACGCCGCGCCGTCCCGAGCGGATCGAGCAACTCGGCCGCGTCCGCGTCGACGATTACGCCTGGCTCAAGCCGGCCAATTGGAAGGAGGTGTGGCGCGACGCATCGAGCCTCGATCCATCGATCCGCGCCTACCTTGCCGAAGAAAATCGCTATTGCGACGCCGTGCTCGCCCCGACCGAGCCGCTGCAGGCGCAACTCATCGCCGAAATGAAGGCGCGCACCGCGCCCAGCCCCGAACCGCCGCCCGAGGAGGACGGCAATTGGGCCTATCTCACACGCTACGCCGCCGGCGCGCAACACCCGCGCTATCTCCGCCGGCCGCGCGGCGGCGGCGCCGAGACGCTGCTGCTCGACGCCGAGGCACGCGCTGCCGGCCAGCCCTATCTCGCGATCAAGAACGCCGCGCACAGCCCCGATCAACGCCTGTTCGCCTGGGCTGAGGACGCTACCGGATCGGAGAAGTTCACCATCCAGGTGAAGCACATCGCCACCGGCGCGCTGATGCCCGATCCGCCGACCAGTGCGTTCGGCGATTTCGTTTTCTCGCCTGACTCACGGTGGCTGTTCTGGGTGTGGCGAGACGCCAACAGCCGCCCCGCGCGCCTCTATCGCCGCCCTGCGCGCGGCGGCCCGGACAGCCTGGTCTATGAGGAGACGGACCCCGCCTTCCTGATGGAAGTGCTGCTCAGCGCCTCGCGCCGCTACATCTTCATTCGCTGCTGGAACGACGTGACGAGCGAGGTGCGGATCGTCGCCGGCACCGCGCCGACCGCCGCGCCCTTGCTCGTCGCGCCGCGTCGCGCCGGCACGATCTACGATCTCGAACATTGGCAGGATGATTTCGTCATCCGCACCAATGCCGACGGCGCCGAGGACTTCAAGCTGATGCGCGCGCCCGTCGCGGCGCCGCAGCGGGCGCACTGGCGCCCGTGGATCGCGCACCGACCCGGCCGCTTTATCACCGAGACCCATCCTTTCGCGCGCCGCTTCACCTGGATCGAGCGCGTCGAGGGCAACCTCCACGTCATGACCGCCGGCGATGACGGCGCGCCCCACGAACCCGTCACCTTCGACGAAGCCGCCTATGCGATCGAGGTGCAGCCTTCCGACTATGCCGGCGACACACTGCGGCTGACCTATCAGTCGCCGCGGACGCCCGAACGATGGCTCGCCTGCGACCTCGCTGCCGGCACGCGCCGCATCCTCGCCAAACAAGACGTGCCGTCGGGCTTCGACCCCGCCGGTTACGTCGTCAAGCGCCTGCACGCGACCGCACCCGACGGCGTTCAAGTTCCCATCACCGTGTTCCACGCCCGCCGCATCGCGCTCGACGGCACCGCGCCGCTGATGCTGACCGGCTACGGCGCTTATGGCTACAGCTTCGTCACCGATTTCTCGGTCCCGCGGCTATCGCTGGTCGATCGCGGCTGGATCTGGGCGGTCGCGCATGTCCGCGGCGGCTCGGAAAAGGGCTGGTCCTGGTTCGAACAGGCGCGGCTGTTGAAGAAGAAGACCAGCTTCACCGACTTCACCGCTTGTGCCGAGGAATTGATTCGCACCCGCCACACCGCTGCCAAGCGTATCGCGCTTCACGGCTACTCGGCTGGCGGCCTGCTGGTCGGCGCGGCGGAGAACATGCGACCCGATTTGTGGGGCGCGGTGATCGGTCAGGCGCCGTTCGTCGACATGCTCAACACGATGAGCGACGCGACCCACCCGCTGGTGCCGCTGACCCGCCCGGTCTGGGGCGATCCGCTGCACGATCCGGCAGCCTACGATTACATCGCCAGCTATTCGCCCTACGACAATGTCAGCACGCAAGCCTACCCGCCAACGCTCGCGACCACCGCGATAAGCGACGATCGCGTCGGCTTCTGGGAACCGGCGAAATGGATCGCCAAGCTCCGCACGCGCTCGACCAGCGGCCAACCGATGCTGCTCCACACCGAAATGGCGGGCGGTCACCTCGGCGCCGCGGGGCGCTATGACGAAATTGCGCAATGGGCTCGGATGTATGCCTTCGCGATCGCGACGCTCGGCCGAGCTTTGGAGAATTAACATATTTTATCGGAGAGCATTAACTAGCCGCCAAGCGTCCTAAGGGGCTTTGACAACGCGATGGGTCAGCTTGCCCGGTTAACAGTCCGATTCCGGAGTACGGCCGCGCATTAGTTATTGCGTTAGCCGCCGTTCGAAAAACCGTTCGCGACCGGCTGCAAAGTCCCCCGGTTTGACCTTTGCGCACGATGCCAGTCACATGAACGGATGACAACTATCGGGATTGGGGGCAGTGCCCCTCAACGGCCGAATTTAGGGCGCTTAGCAGACATGCCGGACGCACCTTAACGCGCTCGACAGCGAAGGGCTAAGGCGTGCCTCTCGCTACACAGTCCATTGGTCGAAATGATCCTCGCAACCGATCAACGCCAAGCCGTGCGCGATCGAGGTAAGCTCACCGCCGGTTGCGATCTTGTCGTGGCCAAAGCGCCTATCGAATAGCGACCGGATCGCAGGAATGAGCGACGACCCACCCGTGAGGAAAACCTGATCGATGCCGCTTGGCGTTACGCCTGCCTTGGCGAGCGCATCATCCATTGCTGCCTCGATCCGCCGCAGGTCACTTGCAATCCAATCTTCAAACTCACTCCGCTGGACGTCGGCGGAAAGCTCGATCCGGCCGCCAGAGAATAGGAACGTTGCCTCGTCTGCTGAAGACAGTTCGCGCTTGAGCTTGCCGACAGCATCGTAAAGCGGAAAACCTTGCTCATTCTCGATGAGCGCGATCATCCGACCGAGCGGCTTCGGATCGAGGGCATTTCGGTGCAGCTTACGAAGCTCGTCAAGCGTTCGCCGATTGATCGACTGTCCGCCGAACAGCCAGCCCTTGTGCTGATGACCGGTCGGACAATAAGCGTCGGCGTCATCGGCGAGCGCGAGCCACGCTTGCTGCTGCCGCTTCGACGCAAGGGTCAGATGACGGACGGTCGCGGCGTCGATGTCCCCGCCCGCATAAAGCGACCGGATGCGCGGCAAGAGATTGCCGAGCGCGAGGATGCGTTTGACCGCCAGTTCGGGCAGACCGAAGGTCGCGGCAATATCGTCGACGCTGCGGCCTTCCTTCACCAACCGCGTGAAGGTCGCCCACTGCGTCACCTCATCGGGATCGCGGCGCGCGACATTCTCGATCAGCGACGCCTCGACGGCGTCCGCATCGTCGCTCTCGTCGAGGATCGCGCACGGCAGCGGCGTAGCGTCCTCGCCCGCTTCCCGACGCTCGTCGGCGACGACGCTCGCGGCGGTAAAGCGTCGCCGCCCGGCGACGATCTCGAACCTGTCACGTGCGCCGTCGGGCCGGACGAGCACCGGAACGAGCACGCCGCGCTTGCGCACGCTGGGCAGGATGTCGCTGACATCGGGCGGCTTCTTGCCGTGGCGCATATTGGTCGGGCTGACCGACAGCTTATCGAGCGGGATGAAATCGAGATTCATGACATTGCTCCTTCGAAAGCCGACCGCGCGCCATCGAGGGAACCGCGACCGACAGGATGCGGACGAGACGCGCCCGCGCGTCTGCCGCCGCCCAAGGAGGCGGAAGGTCGGGATCCGGCGAAGTTTCGGCACGCGCAAGGCGCTGCTCGGCGGCGATGATCGAGCCCGTGCGTCGCGCTTCCTCGGCCCAGCGCGACAGCGCGACGCCGGTCGAAAAGCCGCGATCGCGCTCGACCCGCAGTCCGAACGGCAAGCGGACCGCGACGAGTTCGCGCAGCGAGAAATAGCCAAGTTCGGGGGACCCAAAGCCGAGATCGGCAAGACCGAACAGCGTGTCGGCGTCTCCGCACAATTCGGTGGCGAGCCACGTACCCGCGCCGACCGGCGAGAACAATTTGAGCACCGGCGCAGGATCGTGGCCGGGGCGTCCCATACAGCTGCGGTTGGCGACGAGCCGGGCGCGGAGGCGAAGCGGGAGGATGATCATGATGCCGCTCCCGTCCCGGCGTCAGGCGCGGCAAACAGATCGAGCTAGTTGCGCGCGTTGAGATCGAACAACCCGTGATCGCACTCGCGCTGCTTCTTGGTCGGCTCGAGCGGCGCATCGGCTCGCCATTGCAGCCGCTGCGCCGCCGTGATCGGCATGACGCCCGGGACAAGCGTCTGCGCACCGATCGCGGTCGCTTCCACTGCAAAGTCCAACCGCGTATCTCGCGCGGAACTGTTGGTGATAGAGCGCATCGCTTTCCTCCAGCGCCGCCCCAAAGACCAGCAAGCCTCCCCGGATGGCGGGGGTGGGCGGCACCAGCGACCGCATAAGGCGCGCCTGCCAAGCGGCCGCGGCACCGAAGGGCGCAACGAAGTGGAGCAGCCGGGCGTCAGCCCGGCTTGCCGCCGCCGCGGGCGCGCCTAGCAGGGAGCGCCGCGCACTCCCGCCAGTCCGGGAGAGGCCAAACAACGCCGCGCGCGAGCGCGCGACCGTCTCCCGGCGGCATCGCCGCCGCCCACAAGGGCAGGCGCCCGTGCGGCAGCGGGAGGAGCAAGGGGCTGGGTCGGCAGCGCGCAGCCGGCGGCATTGTCGCTGGCAAGCGCCGCCGGGCGCCCCGATCGACCGCCGAGCGCGAGCGCCCGCGGGCCCCTAGATCAAGCGCCGTGCCCCGACGCGGCAAGCGCGACAGCGCGCGCGGCGGAGCGCGTCCTCAGGCCCGCACTATTTTTCCCAGGGCGTTGGGGGGCCGAGCCTCAGCAGGAGGGTCGGGCAGGACGCCCTGACCCGCCATCAGGCGGAGACCTCCACGCCACCCTGCGAACCGTCGTGCACTGCTGCGGTAACGCCGCGCGAAAGCTCGCGAATGAGCCGCCGACATGGGGCAACATAGCGCGAAAGAAGCTCAGCGGCCCGACATTAAAGGCCCACTTGGGCGCAGACGGGCTCAACTCGGCCACCCGCCTCTTGCCACAACCGCCCTCGCACCAAATGCTCAAGCCAGGGGAGAGCAAGACAACAAGAGGAGATCATCATGACCGAAGACCAACCAGAGCGCATTCTGCGGCTGAGCACCGTGCTCGACCGCACCGCCTGTCGCGCTCGACGCTCTACCGCAAGATCGACGCTGGCGAGTTCCCCCGGCAGGTCAAGATCAGCGAGCGCTGCGTCGGCTGGTATGGGTCGATGGTCAACAAGTGGCTTGACCAGCGCCGCGCCGAAAACGGCGTCGATGTCCGGGAATCCTAGCTACCGCTAGGTGGTTGACGAAAAGAACAAAAATGGATGTAACGCCGCGTGTTCTCACCCGCAAAGGCTGACCGCTCATGATCCGTTCGGAACTTGTCCAAGCTTTGACTGCCGGCAATTCGTTTCTGACTGCAGCCGAGGCCGAGGCGGTTGTCGGCGCCTTTTTCGACACGATCGTCGATCAACTCGCCAAGGACGGTCGCGTCGAACTGCGCGGGTTCGGCGCATTCTCGACGCGGTCGCGCGTCGCCAGAGCAGGCCGAAACCCGCGGACGGGGGAGCCAGTCGACGTAGCCGCCAAGCGCGTACCCCATTTCAAGCCCGGAAAAGAGATCGCAGCCCGCCTCAGAGGCTAACCGGCGTCGTCGGCGACTGCTCGCGTAAAGGGAAACCCCCGATCGAGCGTTCCCCCCTCAATTTACCGGCCTGCCCGATCAGGTCCGAAGATTTCGGCGCATCGTGAGCGACCCGTCGTCATTCAGCGTCTGGCGGCAAGCCCAGCGCACGGGATGCGCCACGGTTTTCACGATCAGCTCCGCCTTCAATCGCAAGCCGGTCCAGTCGCGGTCGTCGGCCCAGGACAGCATGACCTGATGAATGCCGGTCGGCTTGGGATAACCCGGGTCGACGCAGCCCGTCGCGACCGCAACGCCATGCGCATCAGTCAGCGTCAGGCGGATGACGCCCGGCGGGGCGGCAACGCCATCATTGGCCAGTCCGATCACCATGCCCCGGCCGCCGTCGCGCTCGAATGGCCAGACAAAGGCGGGATAGATGCGGTAGCCGATACGACGCGCGATATGGTCGATCGGCTCGGGATATTTGTCGTAATAACTGAGCACATTGGCAGCGGCGATGTGGTGCCAGTTCCAGATCGACCAGTAATTCGCGCCGACCGCGAGGACGTGCGCGGCGACCTGCTCGTTCTGCGTCACGCCGTCTTCGATACCGAGTTGGTCGGACGCGCCGCTGGTCATCGGGACTTCGCTGACCGCGGCGATCCATGACGGGCGGTTGCTGAGCGCCTCGATCTGGGTGTTCTCGATGAAGATCGTATCGCTGCGGATCCAGTTGTTCGACCGTACGGTGCGGTCGAGCATCGCGGCGTTGCCGACATTGTTGAAATCGGGCTGAGTGTTGGTGACGATCGGCGTCCTGGTCCAGCAGCGCAACTGCGAGTCGAGCATGCCGAGCATGGTTCGCTCGGCGACGGCGTTGCTCGGGAAGATGTTGCCTTCGAACGGCCAGGTGTGCCCCTCGCCCCAAAAGCCGTACATCATCGTGTCCATATATTCGATGTCGGCGCTGCCGTTGTAGCGGTCGGCGAGCAGCGCGTTGAGCTCGGCAAACGCCGCCTGATAGGCGGGATGGTCGTAACGCGGCATCGCGTGCTTCTTGCGATAGCGGACCTGCGACCGATCGCCCGGCCAGCTTCCCTTGAGCGGCACATAGGGCACCTTTTCCATCAGGAAGGCGGGCATGCCGGGTTCGGGAAAGTCGGGGTTCTCGAGCATGATGCGAAAGCCGACGCGCTTGCCGTAAGCTCGCGCAATATCGAAGGTGAGGCGCCACCAATCGGGCAGATCGAGCGCGCCCGGGCGGCGCTGCACCTCGCGCCAATTGGGGCGGAGATAGACCTTCTGCACGAAGGGCAGCCTGATGAGGTCCTCGATCGAGCGTTCGAGTGACTGGCTGGGCAGACGCGGCGGGCCGATATCGCCCGAGATATAGGCTGTCAGGCCCATCCCGTAATTGGGGACGATATCGCGCGACGGAGAGGTCGCCATAGCTACCTCGCCCCCCGGCGCGTTGGCGTCGGCGCCGTAATTGGTGAACGGCCCCTGATAGAGCCGGTCCGGCACCGGCGGCCCGCTCCCCCAATCGTAGCCCGACCAATTATGTTCGAGATTCTGGGCGCCCGCGCGCGCAGCCAAGCCGGCGGCGGCGACCGCCATTGCACCGGCGCCGAGCAGGTCGCGGCGGCGAAAATCAGGCATGGGCGATCTCCTGGGCGACGCGCGCGGCCGAGCGGACGCACGATTCCATCCCCCGGCTCAGCGGATCGGCATAGGTCCCGGCAAAATAGAGTCGACCGTCGGGTTTCATGATTTCAGGCCAGAAGCGGCGCAACGTACCCGGCGCGAACGGCTCCATTTCGCAAGTCGGCGCGAACTGATCCTGACTCCAATCATAGGTCAGCGCCTGGACGATCGTATCGCGCTTGCCGGGATAGGCGTCGCGGAAGGCCGCGAGCACGCGTTGCGGCGAGAGACCGCTCGGGCCGAACGCCTTGAGGATCACGCGTGTCGAACCGGGGGTTTCAGGCACCACCCAGATCGACTGGATGTCGTCATGCTCGAAACTCATCGCCAGATTGGTGAGGCCGTCGTCGCGCCAGAACTTGCTCTCGGCTTCGAACACGAAAAACGGGTGCGAGCTGTAGGTGATGTTGTCGACGACATATTGCTTGCTCGGCGACAAGGCGGGGGTGACGGGAATGCGACGAAGCACAGGCAATGAGATCGCGTTGACCAGATAATCGGTGCGCATCGTCCGCGGCGTATCGTCGCCATAAGCGGTGAAGGTCACTTCGACGCCGTCGCTGTCATGACGGATCGCGCTGATTGGATGATTTAGGCGCAGGCGCGTGCCGAGCCGCGCGGCAAAGGCCTTGGGCATCTCGCCATTGCCGCCTTTCAGGTGAAAGGTCTCTCCTTCCGACAGAGGGATGCCGCGATCCTTCATCACCGCGAAGCGCCACACGCCATAGAGCGCGTTGACGTGCTGGCCGCCGAGATAGTCGCGCGCGCGCTTCGATGCGCCTTGGCGCGCAAAGAGCGTATCGAGATCGACCGCGTCGAGATCATCGCAACCGTTGCCGAACGGCTGGCTGGGATCGCGGAAGCGCCCGATGAGATCGGTGAGGTAGAGTGCGGGCAGTTCGTACCAGGGATGCTTCGCGAGAAAGGCGGTCTCCTTGTCGTTGAAGCCCAACGTCTTCAGGATCGCAGGGTCGGCAAGTTGGGCGTCGCTGTAAAATGTGCCCCCGATCTGGGTGAGCTGGCCATTATTGGCAGGAAGCGGGGATCCCTCCGCGTTCGGATAGGCGACGACCTCGAGCCCGAATGCGTCGACATAATGGAAGAATTGCTCATAGCCCGGCTTGGTCAGATGGTCGGCGCCGTAATCGGCCCACAGATCGTCGGACAGGCCGTCGCGACCAGTAAAGACATGGCCGCCATATCGTCCTGACGCCTCCAAAACAGTGACGTCCACACCGTGCTGCATCAGCTCATAAGCGCAGCAAAGCCCGGTGATCCCGGCACCGGCAACGATCACGCGTTTGCCCGCGACCGGCGCGCCTGCTTCTGCGCCGGTTGCGATCATCGAAGCGCCGACGCCGGCCGCGACGGTCTTGAGGAAGGTTCGGCGCTCCACTGCCTCAGGAACCGCTGACGACGATGATATTGCGCCCCGACGCGGCGCGCGTCTCGCCGGCATCGAGCGGCCCGGTGTAGAACGCGGAGAGCACGAGCCCGGCGTGCGGCCCCGGCTTGCCGGGTGCTGTCATGCGAAAGCTGCCCGACGTGCCGATCGAATAATGCACCGCAGGGTCGTTCCCGGCTGCGACGATCCATCGTCCGATCGCCATCGCCTGAGCCGGCGAGAGATCGGGATGTGGTGGCATCGCGCCGCCGCCCCAAGCGCCGCTCGATCCGCTGCGGATATGGCCGGCAAGCATGGCGGCGGCGTCGGCGCGGCCGGTATAGCGCTTGGCGATCGCGGCAAAGGACGGGCCGGACGAGCTCGCGGCGAAATCGTGACAGCCCATGCAATTCGATTGGCTGATCTGGACGATGCCCTCGTCGAGGGGCGCTGGTGCGCCCACCTTCGCCGTGTCGGCGACGTAGGTCGCGCGCACGACGACGTTCTTGGCAGGCAGCTCGCCATATTTGGTCGACTTGCCATCATGAACGGCAGTGACGGCGTAGGGCGCCTGCGCGTTCCAGGCCACATTGCTGCGATCGACGGGGCTCGTGAAATCGACCCTGAGGCCGGCCACGGGCGCGGCGTGCACGAGGATCGCGAAGGAGCTGGCAGCGAGCGCGGCAAGCGACGCCGCGATGATTTTGAACATCAACGCGATCCTCCTTGATGGGTCAGGCCGGCGTCTCTCCGGCGAGGTGAGCGGCGTAGAGGGCGGCGCCATAAGCCGGCGAATGCAGAGGCTCGACGATCTGATAAGCGCCAATCGCGCCGAGCCGTGCTTCGAGGCGGCCGCGGATCGACGGGTCGTTTGCCAGCCCCCCCCCAGACCAGGACAAAGAAACAGTCTCGTCGGCCCCGAAATCGAGCTCGCTGCGCAACGCTTCGGCGATCGCGGCAAGCTCGTCGGCGGCGCGATCGTGGATCGCGGCGGCTGCCGGGTCGCCTGCAGCGACCGCCTCGGCAACGACTGGAGCCAGGGCCGCGATCTGGTCACGCGCCAAGCCTTGCTCGCCCATCACGCGCGCGCAGATATCCAGATCCTCGGCGAGATCGAGGCGGCGGCGGAACGCCTCGTGGAGCGGCCCCTTGGGGAGACGTCCATCGCTCATGCGCGTGAAGGCGTTGAGTCCCTGGATCGCAATCCAATAGGCCGATCCCTCGTCGCTGAATATCTCACCCCAGCCGCCGACGCGCGCGGCCTTGCCGCGCCGCTCGCCATAGCCGATCGAGCCGGTGCCAGCGACGAGGTTGATCCCGTCGGCGCAGGCGAGCGACCCCGCCCAGCCGCAGATCATGTCGTTCCCGCAACGATATCGGTTGTGACCCAGCAAGCGTGCGCATTGCTCGTCGAGCTTGGGGTCGATAACGGCATCCTCGCCGAAAGCCGGCAGTCCGAAGAAGACATAGGCCAGGTCTGCAGGCTCGATGTCGAGTTGCGCACAGATGCAGGTGATACCCGCGTCGAGCGCCCGGACGGCACCGTCGAGCCCGACTTGGAGATGATAGGTGGTGCCTTCGATCTGGCGCGCGACGACCGTTCCCACATCGTCAATTGCGACAAACTCGGTCTTCGTGCCGCCGCCATCGACGCCGAGGTACACCCGCCGCTTGCTCATGCTGCGCTATGGATGCGCACGCCCTGGACGACACGATTGACGGTGCCGGCCTGGTTGGGCGTGTCGGGGGTCAGGCCGCGGGTCAGCGAGGCGTGCAGCGCGAAGAGCTGCGCGGGGACGATGTAGGGGAACAGCAGGGCGCTGTCGGCGGCGTGCTCGAGCCCGGAAACCTTTATCGTGTCGCCAATGTCACCCTGCGCGGAGATTGCCAGTACAGCGCCGGCGACGCCATCCTTGCGCAACTCGTCCATCATGTCCTGGTCGTAGGCGCGGGTCAGCGGATTGTTCGAGACGAACACGACGATCAGCGTATCCTTGTCGACGAAGGTCTTCGGGCCGTGCCGGAAACCGAGCGTCGAATCGAACATCGTCGCGAGCCCGCCATCGGTGAGTTCGAGCAATTTGAGCGCCGCCTCGCGCGCCAATCCCTGGAAGGGACCGCTGCCGAGATAGACAACCCGCCGGAAGCCGCGTCCCGCAAGCGTCGTCATTCGCGGCTCGACCGTCTTGAGCAGATCGCTTACCGCCCCCGCAATTGCGTCGGCCTCACCTTGATCGATGCCCGAGAATATCGCCAATGCGGCATACATCATCGCGGAAAAGCTCGAGGTCATCGCAAAGCCGCGGTCATGCGTCGCCTCGGGAAGGACCAACACATAGGCATCGTCGCTCGCCCGCTTTGCGAGCTCCCCTGCGGCATTGCAAGTGATGATGAGATGATAAGCCTCGGCGACCTGCGCATCGACGAGGTCGACCGCGGCGATGCTCTCGGGGCTGTTGCCCGATCGGCCGAACGACACCAGCAGGGTCGGCGTGGCTGCCTCGAGACAGAGATCGGGCGTGCTGACGATGTCGGTGGTCGCGACCGCCTCGACGCGGCGGCCGGTCGCGCGCGCCAGCGTCGCGGCGAGGCATTCGCCGATAAAGGCCGAGGTGCCGGCGCCGGTCAGCACGATACGCAAGTCGGGCTTCGCGAGCAGGGGCGCGATAAATTGATCGATAGCCTCGCGCTCGGCCGAGAGCAGCGCCTGGGTTTCGCGAAGCGTGTCAGGCTGCTGCAGGATTTCGCGCCGGGTCCAGGGTTCGGCGCCGCCGCTCGCGATGTCGGCGACTAAAAGGCGGTCAGACATTGGGGTGGCAGGCTCCGTGATAGGCATCGAGCGTCGCGTCGATATGCGCGATCACCAGATCGACCGGGTCGAGGGTGGCGCGGCCGGCGCGGTGCGCCGCAAAGGCGATGGGCAGATATTGGCTGACCAGCGGCAATGCGGGCACATGGTCCCTCAGATTGGCGAACAGCGTGTCCTGCGCCGCGGCGATCTCGGGGTCCGGCCAATAATAACGAATGCGGTCGCTGAAGCTGTAATTGAGCTGGAAATCGAGCGCTGCGCCTTCGCCGTGATAATATTTCGACCAATTGCCGGGCTCGTCATGCATCCGCGCGATGGTCACCTCGCGCAGATTGGCACGCCGATCAGCGGGAATCGTTTCACGCTCGATCGCGTCGAGCGCCCAGAGCGCCTCGCGCAGCGCGAAGGTGACGCCGGGGCCGACCTTGAGAATCGCGAAATGATCGCGCACCAACGCGTCGAGCGCGGCGGGCGTCTGGTAATCGGTCGAATGCGCCTCGTAGACGATGTGGTCGACGGGTTCGATCGCGGCGCTCAGCGCCGCCGCCTTTTCGGGGATATAGTCGACCACCTTGTCGTGATCGAACTCGACGCCAGGCTGGACGACGGTGGCGATGACGCGGTCCCAGGCGTTGCCGAGGCCCTGCTCTGCGAACAGGTCGCGGTGCATGTCGATCGTTGTGATCGCCGCGTCGGGCATCGTCACGGCGAGCTCGTCGAGATCCTCCGCCGCACCGCCCGGTACGGGAACCTCGGTGCCGATGATATAGCTTGGCGCATCGGCGGGATCGCCCGAATAAGCGGCCTCGGCGGCCTTGCACAGACGCGCGGCGCGTTCGGCGATCGTGCGCTCGGGGAGTGGCACGGGATCGTCGGCGCAGCTCATCGAGCAATCGAGATGGATCTTGCCGAACCCGGCGGCGACATAATCGCCGACCATCACCTCGGCCTTGGCCATCGCCTCGTCTGCGGCAAGCCTGGTCCAGGCATTGGGACCCAGATGGTCGCCACCCAGCGCGAGCGATGCGCGCGGGAAACCGACGCGGTCGGCGATCGCCCAGACGAAGTCTCGATAATCGGCGGGCTTCATGCCGGTATAGCCGCCGTCCTGATTGACCTGGTTCGACGTGGCTTCGATCAGCGCGAGCGGCGCATCATGCGCTAGCGCGTGGCGCAGCGTCGCCTCGATAACCAGCGGATGGGCCGAACAAACCGACGTAATGCCCACGGGCCCGCCCGCTTTGTGCCGGGCGATCAGGTCGCGAATTGCTTTCATGGATACTCCTTGGATTGACCGTCGGAATATAGGGAAAGAAAACGAAACGCAAGAAAATGATGCATAATGAAATTTAGATTGTCACGGGTTCGGCGCTCGTTTCGAGCGTCTCGTCTGCAGCGTCGGGCTCGATCGCGAGCATCACCGATGCGGCGAGCGCGAGCAGCAGGCCGATAATCTTGAGCGCCCCAGGCATCACGCCGAGCACGATCAGCGAGATCACTGCGGTGGCGAGCGGGGCGCCGGCATTGCTGAGCGGGGCGACGATGATCGCCTTGCCGTAGCGAAATGCGAACACCAATGTCAGCGCCCCGATCGCATTCAAGACCTGGATGCCTGCGGCGAGCCCGGGGCCGCTCCAGCCCCAGTTGATCGGCTGCGATCGATCGGTCAGCAGCCAGGCGACCGGCACCAGCAGCAGCCCGGCGATCATCATGTAGAAGAAGATGCCCTCGGCCGACATGTGGTTGTTGGCCGATTTCATGAAATAGGCCTGCACCCCCCAGCACAGCATGACGATCAGCGCGAGGACGAACCAGGTCGAGCCGCTCGTCGACGCGCCGTCGGCGGGGGCGTAATTGAAGATCGGCAAGGCGATCAGCGCCAGCACGATGCCGAATATGCCGAGCTTGCCGGTGCGCTCGCCGAGCAGCGCGAACGACATGACGATCGTCACCAGCGGCGACAGCGAGATGATCGGGAAGATCAGATAGGCCGGCCCGCGCGTCACCGCGTAGAACAGCACCATCTGCCCGCCGGCGCCGAGCAGCCCGATCGCCATGCCATAAGCGATCGCGCGCGGGCTGGTCTCGAGCTTGGTGCCGGCAGCACGCAGGGCGATGAAGGCAGGCGGGATCATCGTCAGCGCCCAGACACAATAGACCAGCGTGTCGGGAAAGCCGTGCTTGGGCGACTGGTCGGAGAATGCGCCCCAGATGCCCCACAGCACCACGGTGATCAGTGCGTTGGCCAGCCAGGCGCGGCCGGCGGGGGCGGGGGTGGCGGTCATGCGAGGTCTCCTGCGGGGGCGGCCTCGATGACGAGGAAGCGATCGAATTTGGCATTGATGCGATTGTCGGCAGCACTGGCGGTGCCCATTGCCGCGCCGGTGAAGCTGTCGGTCAGGTGGTAGCGCCCTTTCCCCAGCCCGCGCAGCTCGATCGGCCCGTCCCAGCTCTTGGCGTAGAAGGCGTAATGCAGCTTACCGTCCGCAGCGATGGCGTGACCCTCGGGCTTGTCGAAGCCGATATCGTAAAGCGTGCCGCGATACTCGCCCTTCGACAACATGTTCTTGCGGTAGAGCGCGATCCACTGGCGCCACAGCCGTTCCTTCGCCGGCGTCAGCACGAAGCCGCCCGGGGGTAGCGGATCGGTGGTATGCTCGCTGTCCTTCGGCCAGGTGAATTTGGTCGAGGGGATGCCGCCGATGCCGTAGGTCGAGGCGAAATCGTCGCCCCCGTCGCTCAGTTCTACATGGTCGCCCGAAAACGGCGCCGATGGCCCCATCATCGCCTTGAACGTCTTGCCCTTGAGGCGCACCTGCCAGGATGATTCGGGGTCCGAAGCCGGCGTGTTGTTCATGCCGGGAATGTTGAAAAAGGCGAACGAATCGCCGCACGGGCAGATCTCGATATTGGCGTCCGGGTTGATGCCGATCGCGGTGTCGTAGATCGCCTTCCAGAAATCCTGCAGCTTCTCGACCGATTCCTCGGGTCGCGCATGATTGTGCGCCGGGTTGTAGCAGGGCGCGACGCCGTTCAGGTCCTGCCCATCGATCTTGAGGCCCTCATAGCCCCAGTCGCCGATGATCCGCCGCGTGACCTCCTTGAAATAGTCGACCGTCGGTTGATAGGCCGGACACAAGGTATAGCTGTTCCACCAGCTGACATTCTGCGCGCTGCCGCCCGCGTCGAGCAGCAGCATGTCGGCATGCTCGCGCATCAGGTCGCTCGCCGGCGCCGCAGACAGCGGCGAAATCCACAGCTTGGGTCGCATGCCATAAGTCTTGATACGATCGGCCATCGCCTTGACGTCGGCATTGCCACCCGGGAAGCGCGAGGTGTCTGCCACCCAGTCGCCGACCGATTTCTGCCAGCCGTCGTCGAGCACCGCCCAGGCGCAACCGACCGATTTTGCCTTGTCGAGCGTGCCGTAGACCTGCGCTGGCGTGACGTTGCGTTCATAGCCCCAGGCGCACCAGATCGGCTCGTAGCTCGAGGCGGGGATGGCAGGCGCGGCAAGACCGCGTTCGGCCATGATCCTGCGATAGGTGTCGAGCGCCGCGAAATGGTCGCCCGAATGGACCATGATCAAGGTCTCGGGAAGCGTCACGGTCTCGCCGGGCTCGACGACGATCGGCTGGTCGCCCTCGAGCGCGATCCGCGTCCCGCCGGGTTGTGCTGCAACCGGCAAGGCGATCAGCTTTGGCACCCGCTCGACATGACCGACCGCAAGCCCGACATCGGGTCGCCACACCACCGATACCGGCGTGCCGCCGCCATAGTCCGACCCGTTCATCCCCATATAATTGCGTTGCTGGAAACCGGGCTTGACCGGCTGCACCCAGTCCCGCCGATCGGGGTGCGACGAGCCTGAGAACGTCCAGGCACCCTTGGGATGGGCACGTAGTTCATGGGCGCCAGACCACCAGGCGGCGATCGTAATCGGCTGCTTGCCCGCATTTCGATAGCGCACCGTCATCAGCGCAGCACCAGGCATCGCGTCGCGGAACACGAGGTCAATCTGCTTTTCAAGCTGCGCGTCGGATAGGCCCCGCAGACTATGTCGCTTACCATCATCAGTGGCAGATTGCCGATGATCGATCATGACGAACCGATCGAGCACGGTGCCGTTGGCCAGCCGGACGCTTTCTGAGGGCTCGAGCGCGGTGAGCGCATCGCCGCCACGCGACAAGCGCGTGTAGAGCGCGCTGTCGAAATCGATCGTCAGCGCGCCCTCGGATGCGCTGGCTGCTGGCCGGGCCGCGGCCCAGGCGCGGCGGGGGGCCGCAGCCGCCGTGCCGACTATCGCGGCACCGCCCATCAATCCCGCCAGCGTCGTCCTGCGCGTGAACGTCGGATGGCCCATTCGAAATCCCCTCGCCGTTCTGGTTTGTGCCGATCAAACTGCACGACGACGTGCGCCGACGCAAACGAAAACGAAGCGTCGTAATTCGTTTTGTTGCGAAACGGACCTACGAGACTTCGTGCTTCAGTGCTCACGGACGGTTGCTCGGGGCAAAGGAAGAAGCCCGATTTCCGCCTCGCCGCGCCGAGAATTCGGACGTACCCAACCAATATATGCACCATTTTAGGCAGATAGCGATATTACGAGCGCATGACAAAAAGGGGGTTGCTTTGTTTCGAAACGCGCCACAGAATGAAACATAGTGAAATTTCACAGGGAGGCTCGAGGGGACAAAATGGCTTCACAGACGTTCCGCGCGACGACACGACTTTTTGCGCTGGCGCTCGCCTCCGCATCGACCGTAGCGATGGCACAGAGCCAGACCTCGACCGCACCCAGCACCTCGGACACGGCAGCCGCCGACCAAGCGACGCAGGACATCATCGTCACCGGCATCCGCGGCAGCTTGGAAAAATCGGTAGAGATCAAACGCCAGTCGGCCGTCGTGCTCGACTCGGTCAACGCCACCGAGCTCGGCCGCTTCCCCGATAGCGATGTCGCCGATTCGCTGCAGCATATCACCGGCATTACGATCAACCGCACCACCGGCGGCGAAGGCCAGTATGTCAGCGTCCGCGGCCTCGGCTCGCAATATAATATCACCACGCTCAACGATCGCATCTTGGCGACCGATGACGATGGCCGCGATTTCGCGTTCGACATTCTTCCCGCTGACGTCATCTCGGGTGCCGACGTCCTCAAATCGCCCCAGGCGGCGGCGGTCGAAGGCAGCATCGGCGGCACCGTCAACCTGCGCTCCGCGCGCCCCCTCGACCACCGCGGCCTTCACACGGCGGTGCGTGCAGAGGGCAATTACAACGACATGTCGCACTATAAGGGCTACAAGTTTTCGGGCTTTGTCAGCGACACCAACAGCTCTGGCACGTTCGGCGCACTTTTGGGTGTGGTCTATTCGGACATGAAGTTCCGCACTGATGCGCTTAACTACGCGACGTGGGATCCGTACAGCCCGGGCGTGTGGCCGCCCGCGCCGACCGCCGATGGCGAGCCGCCTGCCGATGCGATGCCGGTCAACGGCCTGTGCTGCATCCAGTTTGGGTCAGTGGTCGATCGCAAGAAGCGCATGGCGGTGACCGGCGCGCTCGAATGGAAGCCGACCGACACGCTGCACATCACGCTCGACGGGATGTACACCAAGCTCAACGATCCGCAGGTCGCCTACAACCAGAGCTATTATCCCGATTTCACCTATGACGCGAACGGCCTGCCGGAGTGGTCGAACGTCACGGTCGAGAACGGATACATCACCGCCTTCACGGCGAACAATTTCGACCCCGAGCTAGTCAACCAGACGATCCACCGCAAGGTCAGTACCTATTTGTTCGGCGGCAATGTCGAATGGAAGCCGACCGATCGCTTCACGCTGCGCGGCGACGTGTATCGCTCGCACGCCAGCCGTCCCGAGGGTGGCCTCGACACCTTCCTCACCGCCGGGCTCGTCTCGCCGACGCCGTACAATCAGAACATTATGACCTTCAAGGCCAACAAGGGTCAGATGCCGGACATCAGCGTGACGCTGCCCGACGGCACCGACTACGCCTCAGCCCTCGCGTCGGGCGCGCTCGACGACAACAGCCTGTGGAGCACGCACTATGACGGGCTGTCAGGCGACACGATCAAGGACACGGTGACCGGCGCCAAACTCGACGGCACCTATGAGGTCGACAACAGCGTCCTCAAGCATATCGACGCCGGCGTGAGCTTCCTCAAGCGGTCGAAGTCGCGCCGCGACATTTCGAACGACTGGACCAACGGCTCCAACCAGTACAGCACGCTGTACAACACGATGCCCGGCCAGCCAGGCCCGATCACCTTCGCTTCGATGGGGCAGGACGTCATCTCGACGTTCGCCTTCCCCAACTATTTCTCGGGCGCCGGCGGCAACTTCCCGCGCACCCAGGTGCTGATCAATGCCGATGCTCTGCTCGCCGGCCTGAAGTCGCTCGACGGCACGCCCAATTACACCTCGGGCGAAGGCGTCTATAATTTTGCCGACACGCTCCCGCAGTTCAATCCGACCAATTCCTATGTGGTCAGTGAGAAGACGATCTCGGGCTATATCGAGGGATCGTTCAGCGGCTACGGCTGGACCGGCAATATCGGTCTGCGGCTGGTCCATACCCAGACCAATGCCGCGACGGCGATCAACAAGATCATCTCGGTGACCGTGCGGGATACGGCCAATCCGACGGCCTCGGCCGTGACCGAATATTCCGACGCGACGCCGCTCAGCGCCAAAGGCAGCTACACGATCCCGCTACCGTCGGCGAACGTCAATTTCGGTCTGACGAATAACCTGCATCTGCGTGTCGCGGCGGCACGCACGATCGCGCGGCCCGATCTCAACCAGTTCGCGCCGACCGAAACCGACGATACGAGCAACCAGAATTACGTCGTCTATTATAGCGGCAACGCGGCACTGCAGCCGATCAAGGCGTGGCAGTTCGATACTTCGCTCGAATGGTATTACCAGCCCAACGACATGCTCTCGGTCGCGGTGTTCGGGAAGAAGCTGAGCGGCGACATCACGACGATCGAGCGCAACGGTGTCGATATCGGCGCGGTTGGATGCTTCAACGGCAACCCCTGCACCCCGCTGCTGTTCAGCGTGGTCGAGCCGATCAATGGCGACAATTCGCGCGTATATGGCGTCGAGCTGTCTTGGCAGCACATGCTCAAGAATGGCCTCGGCATGCGCGCGCAATTTACCCACACCTGGAGCTCTTCGACCGTCGAAGGCCAGAATGTCGGGACGATCGCCGGCATTTCACCGACGACCTTCTCGATCAATCCGTATTACGAAAAGGGCCCGATTTCGCTCAGCGTGTCGTGGGATCATTCGAGCGGCTTCACCTATGCGACCTTCACCGAGATCGACGGCGTCCCCGCGATCGCCAAGGCCTATGATTGGGTGACGGCTACCGCATCGTTCGACATCACCAAGCGGATCAAGTTCACCATCGAGGGCCGCAACCTGACCAATTCGATCGTGCGAACCTATCTGAACGGCGATCCGAACATCATCTGGGCCTCGGGCGCGACCGGCACGAGCAGCAGTATCGGTGCAGGCTACACGGCCTATGGCCGGACATTCACTGCAGGCGTCCGCTTCGGGTTCTGATCAACCCGACTACCGAAAAAGGCCCGCCCGGTATCCCGGGCGGGCCTTTTTTTCGTTGCTGGCTAGAGCTTCAGTGGAGCAGGCACCCCGGCACGCAGCCGAGGTGCGCAGCGGATCATCTGCCCTTCAGATAGATCCGATGGGCGTTCTTGTAATAGAGCTTGTCGATCACCTCACGCGGCAGCCCCAGCCCCTTCGTGTCAGCCTTAAGGTCGTCGACATGCTGGCTCGCCGGGGTGGCGAGATATTTCCAGTCCGATCGCCAGGTGCGATCGACATCAGCCTCGAAATTGGTGTTGCTGACCGGGGGATTCTCGGCCTTTGTGGACGGATCGGGGGGATTGTCGGCGATGTCGGTGCCATACATCAGCCTGTCCTGGTACTTGATGAAGAAGTCGCGGACCTTCTGATAATCGTGGTTCGACTGATACTGAATCTGCGTCATCCGCGCGGCGATATCGACGTTCGCATTGGGAAAGCGATCGAGCCACACCGCCAGCCGATCGACGCTCCATTCCAGGCTCGCCATGTGTGCGCCGACGAACGGCAGCTTGGGATGGAAGGCGACGAAGCGATCGCGCGCCGCCATCAGCATCTCGTAGCTCGGCTCCTCGGGATGGAGATACATGTAATATTCGGGGTGATCCTTGAAGTAACTGCGATCATTGTCGGTCGTCATCTGATCGAGCGGCAGCCAGCAATTGAGCGGCTCGCCCTGATGCGCAATCAGCGGGATCCCGAGCTTCTGGATGTGCGCCATCACACCGTCGAAGCGCGGATCGTCCAGGAAGATGTGCTTGCCGTTCTTGTCCTTCACCACCATGCCGATGTTCTTCCACACCTTCACGGCTACCGCGCCCTTGGCGACCGCCGCGTCGATCGCGGCATTGGTGCGCTCGGTCCAGCCTGGTTCGCCGAAGCCTTTCATCGAAAAGGCCGTGGCAAAGTGAAAACGCTGCGAGTCTTCGCCGCGATGGCGGAGTGCTGCCTCGGCTTGAAGCGGCAATGGCGGAAAGTCGGGATAGTCGACGTTGATCGACAGCAACTCGAAATTGTCCTTGCGCGCGATGTTGAGAAACGCGTCGCGATCGACATTATCGTGGACATGCGCATCGAACTTCGCGACCCGCGCGAAATCGCCCTCACTATATGTCGTCTGGGCCTGGGCGGCACCCGCCGCAAAGGCGGCGAGCGCAAAGCCTGACAAAAGGGCGACGACCCGTCTCTGGCGCATAATTCCTCCCGACATTACCTATAACGAAACTTCCGATGGCTCGTTATCTCGCCAAATAGATTGCGTTATATTGTGTTTGCTTGCAACCGAGTTCGAGCAGACATGGCTATGTAATCGTTTGCGCCGGGCGACGGCCGAATGCGGTTCCGGCACGTTTCTGATTGAAACAAAAACGCATGGAGCGACGCGCGCTTTGTCGCTAGATCGAGTGCTGGAGGCATGATGCGGGATACAAGTAGGCGCCGACAGGAAATCGTCGGCATGCTCAACGATCAGGGAAGCGTCCAGGTGCTGGCGCTTTCAGATCAGTTCGGCGTTTCGACCCAAACGATTAGGAAGGATCTCGCCTTCCTCGAGGACCGTGGTGTTTCGGTGCGCTGCTACGGCGGCGCGGTCGCGGCCGGCGTGATCGGCGTCGTTGATGAAGACCCGGTCGACGCGAAGCGCGGCCTCCATATGTCGGAGAAAGAACGGATCGGTCGCCTTGCCGCCTCCATGGTCAGGCCAGGCGATGCGATCATCCTCGATTCCGGCACCACGACCGCTCAGATTGCGCGCTTCTTGCCGGAAAAGGGCGACATCGTCGTCCTGACCAACGATGCAGGCATCCTCAATCAGCTGATGCGCCGGGACAATATCGAGCTCGTGTTGCTGGGCGGAAGACTTCGGCGCAAGAACATGGCCTTTTATGGCGGCCAAACCGAGGCTGCACTCGACAGCCTCCAGGTCGATCGGCTGTTTCTCGGCGTCGACGGCATCGATCTTCAGCGCGGGATCACTACCCATTTCGAGGGCGAGGCTGCGCTCAACCGCAAAATGGCGCGGGTTGCCCGAGAGGTGATCGCGGTAACGGACAGCAGCAAGTTTGGCCGCACCTGTCTGCATCGCATCATGGGCATCGAGAAGGTGAACATGCTGGTTACCGATGCTGGAGCGCCGGAAGACAGCCTGGAGCAAGCGCGCCGGCTCGGTTGCGATATCCGCATCGCGGAATAGCGCTGGTTATCGTCACTCACTCTGCACGGCGTTTTGATTGCCGCTCGTCAGCGCCCAATAACAGCACCCTATTGGCCCGACCTTATTTTGAAGCCCGCTTGAACTTTGCGACGATGACCTTGCCACCAGACTTGAGCTGATCGAGATAATCGGACCACCACTGCGCCATCCTGACCCGCTCCTCCCAATGGGCGCCGCGGTGGTAAGCCGCTCTCACCTTGTTATGATCTGCATGTGCGAGCGCCCGCTCAATCGCATCCGGATGCCAAAGACCGGATTCGTTAAGCAGCGTGCTTGCCATCGCCCGAAAGCCGTGGCTCGTCATCTGATCACGATCATAGCCGAGACGGCGTAAGGCAACGTTGAGCGTGTTGTCGCTGAGCGGGCGCCGCGTCGTGTGTAATGCCGGAAAGAGGTAGTCGCTCGGCCTTGCCAGAGCACGCAACTCGCGCAGGAAGTAGAGCGATTGACGCGACAGGGGTACGGTATGGGGCTGCTTCATCTTCATGCGCTCGGCTGAAACCCGCCAAACCTTTTTGGCAAAGTCGATGTCGCCCCACTGACTCTGGCGTAGTTCTCCTGGACGCAGAAAGACGTGAGGCGCGAGCTGCAATGCAAATCGGGTTTCTGGGCGGCCTTGATAGTCATCGAGCGCGCGCAGCAATTCTCCCACCTTTGCCGGATCGACGATCGCGGCGTGATGTTTGACGCGCGGCACAATTAACGCGCCGCGCAAGATGTCGGCGGGGTTGTGTTCGGTACGCAACGTCGCAAAGCCATAGCGGAAAATGCGGCCGGCGAACGACCGCAACCGCAACGCCGTCTCGTGATGACCGCGCCGCTCAACCTTCTTGAGTACCGCAAGCAATTCGTGCGGCGTGATCATGGCAATCGGCCGCTTCGCGACGTCGCCGAGGAGCTCAAGAAACCAGCGTGCCTTTTTGACCGTCGCTGGCGACCGCCCCTCTTGCTCGAGCTTCTGAATATATTCCTCGGCGACAACCGCGAACGTCGTCTTTGCGGCGAGCTCGGCTTCGATCCGACGCTGGCGCTTTTCCTCAACCGGATCGATACCGTCGACGACCTTGGCTCGGGCTTCATCGCGCTTTGCGACGGGCGTCCTTGAGCGACACCTCAGGATGGGTGCCAAGCGCCATTTTCCGGTCCTTGCCAAGTATCTTGAAGCGATAACGCCACAGGAGCGAGCCCGATGGCTGTACCATCAGGTAGAGACCGTCACGGTCTTTGACTTTGTAGGGACGCTCGGCGGGGCGGAGCGTACGAATCAGTGTGTTAGTCAGCATAGTGGGCCACGACTCCCAAAAGTGCTCGTGGCCCCCGTTTCGTGGCCCACTTTTGGTGGGTCACGGCGGAACAAAATGAGAAACCATGGGACCGACGATGTCCCAATATACCGCAGAATTCTGCGGTTTTCTAGAGTTGTTCTTGTTACGTACTGGTGCCGCTTACAGGACTCGAACCTGTGACCCCCGCATTACGAATGCGATGCTCTACCAGCTGAGCTAAAGCGGCGCTCCCGCCCGGTATGCGGGCGGCTGGAAGGCGGCGCGATTATCAGGTCGGGCCGGGGCTGACAAGCGGCATCGGATCGCGGGCAGGCTTTACGCAAAGTTTACCACACGGGTGCACAACCGGGCTTCTGACAGGAATTGGGGACCCCGGGGATAGCGTATGGATACCGCGCGCGGCTTCGAAGAGGATGTGGATCGCGACGAGGGCGATTCGGTCGCGGAGGAGCATCACTCCGACGCCGGCCACGAATCGCCGGCGATCGGCGCCGACGAGCGGCGCATGCACGTCCGCGCGTATAACCACTGGGTTTCGCTGCTCGGCGGCCGCGCCTATCCGTCGATCGAGGATCTCGATCCCGATCGCATTGCCGATTTCGGCCCCAATTCGGTGCTGCTCGATTTCACCCACGGGCTCGATAATCCGCGCATCCAGTTCCTCGGCCGCGAGCTGCGCGAGGAATGCGCGCTCGACGCGACGATCGGCTCGATCGCCGACGTGCCGAGCCGATCGCTGCTGTCGCGCCTCACCGACCATTACCTCCAGATCATCGCCAACCGCGCGCCGATCGGCTTCGAGGCCGAGTTCGTCGGCGCGCGCGGCAACAACACGATGTATCGCGGCATCCTGATGCCGTTTTCGTCGGACGGCGACGCGATCGACTTCATCTACGGCGTGATCAACTGGAAGGAGCAGGTCGACGCGGCGACGCAGGCCAAGCTCGATGCCGAGATCGACGACGCGGTGCGCAACGCGCCGCCGCGTGCCGCTCCGACCGCGCCGGTGTGGGCCGACGGCCCGAGCTCGGAGCTCGACGAGGCCGACATGGTCGTCGAGGAAGAACCGCTCCCCACTGCCGCGTCGCTGGCCGACCGGCTGATGCTCGCGCGCCAGACCGCCGCCGCAGCGCGCGCCGCCGATACGCGCAGCCGCTCGGCGCTTTATCGAGCGCTCGGCCGCGCGCACGATTTCGCGTTCGCCGCCGATGACGATGCTGATGGGTATGCCGCGCTGCTCGCCGAAGCCGGCATCGCCGGCCAGGCGCGCGCGCCGATGACGCCGATCGTCAAGCTGATCTTCGGGGCCGATTACGACAAGACGCGGCTGACCGAATTCGCCACCGTTCTTACCGAGGCGCGCCGCCAGCGCGTGGCCCAGGGCGCGCTGGTCGACTTCCTCGAAAGCGCCGAGGGCGGGATCAAGGGCATCGTCAAGGCGGTCCGCGCCGCGCGCCAGCCGGCCAAAGCGCCGAGCAGGATCGCCCGCGCGCGCGCCGCGCTCGACCAGCGCCCCGCGCTCGCCAGCGTTGCGATCACGACCAAGGCGGCGGCGGGCGACTATGTCACGCTGCTCGCCCGCGCGACCGCCGCAGGCACGCTCGACATCGTTGCCAGCATCGACGGCGAAGCGACCCTGCTCGACCGAGCGATTCGCGCCGCCGTCGCATAAGGCGGTTCGTTTCACGACGACGCTTTTTCCGCGCAACAAAACGTGGCCGTTGCTGCGCGCCTGCGCAGCTTTCGGGCGTAGTTTGCGGGGGCCTTGAGAAGGATTCGCCGCAGGCGCATAGCGGCGCGCATGTCGACCAAAACGCTCAAATCGCTTTCCGAAGACCTGGCCCAGCGGCTGGTCGACGGCGCGCTCCCCGGCGAACTCCAAGGCTTCGGCAAGGCCGAACGTGAAGAGGCCGCCACGTTCGTCGCCGCGCTTGCCGAGACGCGCGCGCCCGCCACGCCCAACCTCGCGATCGAGACGCTGCCCGGCGCCGAGGAAGGCCGGCGGCGGATGCGGCTGGCGATCGTCAATGACGACATGCCGTTCCTGGTCGATTCGATCGCCTCGACGATCGGCGCGCACAACATCGCGATCGATCGAATCATCCACCCGGTGATGTGCATCGCGCGCGACGAGGATGGCCGGATCGAATCGGTCGGCGGCCGCGAATCGCCCGAATCGATGATCTATATCGAGATGGACCGCGTCGACGCCAAGGAGCGCCGCGAGCTTGTCGAGGCGCTGACCGGCAACCTCGCCGACGTTCGCGCCGCGGTGGGCGACTGGCAGAAGCTGGAACGCGCGATGGAAGCCGACGCCGTTCAGCTCGGCAAGACCGAACAGGGGTTCGAAGGCGCCGCGCTGCTCCACTGGTTCCTCGATCGCAACTTCACGCTGCTCGGGCACGAGACGTGGATGCGCGACGGCGGCGTGACGCATCAGCTCGGCATCGCCCGCAACGAGCATGCCGCGCCGATGCTCGCCGCCGCCTCGCGCGAGCGCGCGCTCGCCTGGTTCGAAAAGGGCGGCGACGCGCCGCTGCTGTTGAAGTCGAACCTGATTTCGACCGTCCACCGCCATGTCCCGCTCGATCTCGCGCTGGCGCCGGTGCTCGATGCGAAGGGCAAGGTTGCGGGCCTGTCGATCCATGCCGGCCTGTGGACCAGCGCCGCATTGAGCGCCCCGCCGCAGGCGGTGCCGGTGCTGCGCTCGCGGCTCGCCCAGCTCGAGGCCAAGTTCGGCTTCGATCCCAAAGGCCATACCGGCAAGGCGTTGACCCATGCGCTGACCGCCTTGCCGCATGATCTGGTCGCGGCGTTCCAGCCCGATCAACTCGAGGAGCTCGCGCTCACCGCGATGAGCCTGGCCGATCGCCCGCGGCCCAAACTGGTGATCGTGCAATCGACGCTTGGTCGTCACCTGTTCGCGTTCGTCTGGCTGCCGCGCGACGACCTCACCACCGCGCGCCGCGTCGCGATCGGCGAGATGCTGTCGGAAGCCTCGCACGCCGATCTGCTGAGCTGGTCGATCGCGATGGAAGACGGCGTCGTCGCGCTGATGCGCTACACGCTCGATCTACGCGGCGAGACGCGCATTCCCGATACCGCCGCGCTCGACCAGCGGCTCGAACGCATGCTGCGCGGCTGGCAACCGGCGATCGAGGCGGCGCTGGCCGAGAGCGTCGAGCCGGCGCGCGCGGCGCGCCTCGCGCTCAAGCATGCCGGCCAGTTCCCCCCGGGCTATCGCACCGCCAACCAGGCCGACGAGGCGGCGTGCGACGTGCTGCGCTTCGCCGCGCTGACCGGCACCGACGATCGCCAGGTGCGCATCTATCGCTGTGCGCGCGGCACGCCGCGGCTGAAGATCTACCGCAACGGCGGCCCGATCGCGCTCAGCGACGCGGTGCCGGTGCTGGAGAATTTCGGCTTTCGCGTGATCGAGGAAGTGCCGACCGAGATGATCGGCGACGAGCACGGCTTCATCCACGACTTCCTGATCTCGGCGAACGACGAATCGCTGTGCGACGCCGACCAGCCGGTGCTCGAAGGCGCGATCGCCGCGGTGCTCGAAAACGCCGCCGAGAACGACGCGTTCAACCGGCTGATCGTCGATGTCGGGCTGGCCCCGCGCGCGGTGGTGCTGCTGCGCGCGTGGTTCCGCTATCTGCGCCAAGCGGGAATGAGCTACGGCCTCGCCACCGTCGTCGATGCGCTGCGCCGCGCACCCAAGGTCACCGCGGCGCTGATCGAGCGTTTCGATGCCGCCCACGATCCCGCGCAGAAGAACCGCGACGCCGCGATCGAAGCCGCGCGCAAGGCGATCGACCGCGGGCTCGACGCCGTCTCGGCGATCGACGACGACCGCATCCTGCGCGCCTATCGCAACGTCATCGCCGCGATCCTGCGCACCAACGCGTTTGCGCCCGCCGCGCAAGAGGCATTGGCGTTCAAGATCGAGAGCCACAAGATACCGGGTCTTCCCGCGCCGGTGCCTTGGCGCGAGATTTGGGTCTATAGCCCCCGTGTCGAGGGCATTCACCTGCGCGCTGGCCCGGTTGCGCGCGGCGGGCTGCGCTGGTCCGACCGGCGCGACGATTTCCGCACCGAGATCCTCGGGCTGATGAAGGCGCAGCGCGTCAAGAATGCGGTGATCGTGCCGACCGGCGCCAAGGGCGGCTTCTATCCCAAGCAGCTCCCCTCGCCCGCGCTCGATCGCGACGCGTGGTTCGCCGAAGGCACCGAAAGCTACCGCGTGTTCATCCGCGCGCTGCTGTCGCTCACCGACAACATCGTTCAGGGCAAGGTCGTCCATCCGGCCGCGGTCGTGCGTCACGACGGCGACGATCCCTATTTCGTGGTCGCCGCCGACAAGGGCACCGCGACCTTCTCCGACGTGGCCAATGCGCTCGCGATCGAACGCGACTTCTGGCTCGGCGACGCCTTCGCGAGCGGCGGCAGCTACGGCTACGACCACAAGGCGATGGGCATCACCGCCAAGGGCGCCTGGGTCTCGGTCCAGCGCCACTTCGCCGAGCGCGGGGTGGACGTGCAGACGCAGTCGATCCAGGTCGTCGGCTGCGGCGACATGTCGGGCGACGTGTTCGGCAACGGCATGCTGCTGTCGAAGGCGATCCGCCTCGAGGCCGCGTTCGATCACCGCCACATCTTCCTCGATCCCGATCCCGATCCGGCGGCGAGCTGGAAGGAGCGCAAGCGCATGTTCGCGCTGCCGCGGTCGAGCTGGGAGGATTACGACGCAAAGCTGATCTCGAAGGGAGGCGGCGTGTTCTCGCGCGCCGACAAGACGATCAAATTGTCGAAGGAAGTGCGCGCCGCGCTCGACATCGAGGCGACCGAGCTCGAACCGTCGGCGCTGATCTCGGCGATCCTGAAGGCGCCGGTCGACCTGATCTGGTTCGGCGGCATCGGCACCTATGTGAAGGCCGCGTCCGAAAACCACATCGATGTCGGCGATCCGGTCAACGATCGCCTTCGCGTCAATGCCGAGCAGCTCCGCGCGGTGGCGATCGGCGAGGGCGCCAATCTCGGCGTGACGCAAGCCGGCCGCATCGCCTTCGCCGCGGGCGGCGGGCGGATCAACACTGACTTCATCGACAATTCGGCCGGCGTCGATTGCTCGGACAATGAGGTCAACATCAAGATCGCGCTCAACCGCGAGGTGATCGAAGGCCGGCTGTCGTTCGAGGACCGCAACACGCTGCTCGCGTCGATGACCGACGACGTCTCGCGCCTCGTGCTCGAAGACAATCGCCTGCAGACTCTGGCGCTGTCGATCATGGAGAACGACGGCGCGCGCTCGCTGCCCAGCTTCGTGCGCGTGATCGAGATTTTCGAGACCGCCGGCCGCCTCGACCGCGTCGTCGAAGGCCTCGCCGCCAATGACGATCTGCTGCGCCGCGAACAGGAAGGCCGCGGACTGACGCGGCCCGAACTCGCGGTGCTGCTGGCGACCGCCAAGCTCGCGCTGCAGGACGCGATCGAAGTCGCCAAGCTGGGCGACGCGCCCGAATTGCTCGGCGATCTCCACGCCGCCTTCCCCACCGCGATGCGGGAGAAATTCGCCACCGCGATCGACGAGCACCGGCTGCGCAACGAAATCGTCGCGACCAAGCTGGCCAACCGCATCGTCAACCGGTTGGGCGTGCTCCACCCGCTCGAACTCGCCGAGGAGGAAGGCGCGTCGCTCGCCGACATTGCCGCGATGTTCGTCGCCGCCGAGCGGCTGTTCGACCTGCCCTCGCTCTGGGCCGAGATCGAGACCGCCGACATGCCCGAGGCCGCACGCCTCGCCTTGTTCGACGAGGTCGCGGTGGCGACGCGCTCGCAAATGGCCGACCTGCTGCGCGTCTGCGCGCCCGGCACCGGCCCTGGCGCGGCGATCGCGCGGCTCCAATCGGGCATCGACCAGCTCGGCGAGCAGGCCAAGGACCTGTTGCTCGACGAAGCCCGCGCGCATTCGGCGCGCATCGCCGATCAGCTCACCACCGCCGGCGCGCCCAAGAAGCTCGTCGCCAAGGTCGTCCGCCTGTTCGAGCTCGACGGCGCGGTCGGCCTCGCCGATCTCGGCCAGCGGCTCAAGCTCGAAGAGGCGGTGCTGACCCGCGCCTTCACCCGCCTCGGCGAAGCGCTCGGGCTCGACTGGGCGCAATCGAACGCCGCGCGGATCGCGTCGAGCGACCCGTGGGAGCGCTTGCTGATCGCCGGCCTCGCGCGCGATTTCCAGCAGCTCCGGCTCGAATTTCTCGCTCGCGCCGACGGCGATCCGCAGGCCGCAGTCGATCGCTGGATCGAGGTCAATGGCGCCCGCGTCGCGCAGTTCAACCGCCTCGTGGCGCGCGCCCGCCAGGTGCCGTCACCGAGCGCCGCGATGCTCGCGCAGATCGCCGGGCAAGCCCGCGTGCTGCTGGGACGCTGACCATACCGGATGGGGCAAGCGGCTTATTGCGAGTCGCTTGCCCTTTCCTCGCGCGCTCGCTGCGACTACATTTCCCGCAACGAGGGAAATCCAAGCGGGAACGATGGCGCGCAAGATCGATCTGGAAGCATTGTGCAACGAAAAGGGCCTGCGCATCACCGAGCAGCGCCGCGTGATCGCGCGCGTACTGTCGGACGCCGAGGATCATCCCGATGTCGAGAAGGTCTATGAGCGCGCCTCCGCGATCGATCCGGGCATCTCGATCGCGACCGTGTATCGCACCGTGCGGCTGTTCGAGGAGGCCGGCATCCTCGACCGCCACGATTTCGGCGACGGCCGCTCGCGCTACGAGCCCGCGCCCGAATCGCACCACGATCACCTGATCGACGTCGAGACTGGCAAGGTGCTCGAATTCGTCGATCCCGAGCTCGAACAGCTCCAGAAGCAGATCGCCGAGAAGCTCGGCTTCCGTCTCGTCGATCACCGCATGGAGCTCTATGGCGTCGCGCTCGATCGCAAGAGCTGACCGGCTCGCCGGTCCCCGCGCCGCGCTGCGTGTCGCCGGGCTGATCGCAGCGCTTCTCGTTTGCGTGCCGCTTCACGGACTGTGGCGGCTGTTCGGCCTGCCCTCCCCGTGGCCGCGGCTGTTCCTCGGCGCCGCCGCACGGATCTGCGGCGCGCGCGTGCGTACTACCGGGAGGCCGCTCAAGCGCGATGTCATCTACCTGGCGAACCATTCGAGCTGGCTCGACATTCTCGTCCTTGCCGGCGCCACCGGCAGCGCGTTCGTCGCCAAGGCGGAGCTGCGCGCCGTGCCGGTCGTCGGCTGGCTGGCGACGCTCAACCGCACGATCTTCGTCGCGCGCGCCGACCGCATGGGCATCGCCGATCAGATCGCCGAACTCGCCTCAGCGATCGGCCAGGGTTGGGCAGTGACGATCTTTCCCGAGAGCACGACCAGCGCGCATGACGAACTGCTGCCGTTCAAGGGCTCGCTCCTTGCCGCACTCGAACCACCGCCGTGCGGCGTGATGGTGCAACCGATCTACCTCGATTACGGCGCCGCCGGCCCACTGGTCGCCTGGGTGGGTGACGAGCCGGGCCAGGCAAACGCGCTCAAGCTGCTGAGCCACCGCGGCAGCTTCACGGCGACCGTCCATTTCCTCGAACCGTTCGACCCAGCCGATCATCCCGGCCGCAAGGCCATCGCCGCCACCGCGCACCGAGTGATCCAGGCCGAGCTCAGGAAGCGCCTTCGCGGCTAAGCGGTTGATCGCCCTGGCCCGGTTGGTTAGCATTGCGACATATCCTTTGAGGGGGAAGGGATATGGCCGTTTCACGCATCGCCGCGCTGGCGGAGGCGTTCATGGCAGCGCCGCTCGAACCGGGCGGCTGGGATCGAGCGTTGCGCTTGATGGCCGAATGCGCGGGCGCTGCGCATGGCCAGCTCGTAGCGATCGGCGAGAACGCGCCGGTCGCGTTCAATCACATCACCGATTTCGATTACGATCAGTTCGCCGAGTTCGACGCCGATGCCGAGAGCTACGGTTCGGAAAACTGGCGGGTCGGCGCGTCGCGCGGCCCATTGGAGATCGTCGGCGAGCACGATTATGCCGCCGCCAGGGCGCTGTGCCGGTCCGAATTCTACGATGAGTTCGTCGATCGCACCGATATTCCCTTCGGCTGCCAGACCGTCCTGCTGCAACAACCCGGCCTGCTCCTCGGCCTCGCGACGCTGCGAAGCCGCGCGGACGGGGTCAGCGATATCGCCGATCGCGCCGCATTCGCCGAAGCCGCGTCGTTCGCGCTCGCCGCCGCGCGCATGCAGGTTGCGCTCGGCAATCAGGGTGCAATGCTGATCGCCGGCGCGTTCGAGGCGATGGCCTCGGCCACGTTCCTGCTCGATGGCCGCGGCGCGATCTGCGCGACGACGGGCGCGGCCGAGGCGATGGCGCTGGCCGGCGACGCCGTAACGATCGCCCACGGCGTGCTGCGCGCGCGCCAGCGCGGCGCCGACGATCGCCTGCAAGCCGCGTTGCGCGCCGGCCAGACCGCCCCTGCTCCCGGGCTGATCGACCGCTTCTGGCTCGAGGACGACCCCGCCGAGCGCCGGTTGCGATGCGAGGTCTTCGCGCTGCCGGTCGCCGAATTCAGCTTCGGCTTCGCCCCGCGCGTGCTCGTCGCGGTGCACGCGCCGCTCGAATTGGGGGCTGCTGCCGAGCGCGAGGTTGCTGCGATGCTGAGCCTGACCCCGGCCGAGGCGGCGGTGGCCGTCGCACTTGCCCAAGGTACCGATCGCGAAGCGATCGCGGCGGCGCGCGGCAGTACGCTCGGCACCGTCAATGTCCAGATCAAGAGCCTGTTCCGCAAACTCGACGTCGGTCGCGAAGGCGAACTCGTCGCGATGCTCAACCGCCTGTTGCGCTAGGCTGCGGCTCGACGCCCGCGGACGAGCCCGCTATAGCGCGCGCCGTCATGAAATCCGCGCCCAAGACTTTCGCCGTCAAGTCGTTCGGCTGCCAGATGAACGTCTATGATGGCGAGCGCATGGCCGAGTTGATGACCGCGCAGGGGCTGACCCCGGCCGAGGCGGGCGAGGCCGACCTGGTCGTGCTCAACACCTGCCACATCCGCGAAAAGGCGACCGAGAAAGTCTATTCTGACATCGGCCGCCTGCGCAAACATGGCGACCCGATGATCGCGATCGCCGGCTGCGTCGCGCAAGCCGAGGGCGAAGAGATCGTCCGTCGCGCCAAGGTCGACGTCGTCGTCGGCCCGCAAGCCTATCACAATCTCCCGCAGCTCGTCGCCGACGCCGCCGCCGGCAAGCCCGCGCTCGATACCGACATGCCGATCGCCAGCAAGTTCGGCGCGCTCCCGGCCCGCCGCAAGGTCGGCCCCTCGGCGTTCCTGACGGTGCAGGAAGGCTGCGACAAATTCTGCACCTATTGCGTCGTGCCCTATACCCGCGGAGCCGAGGTCAGCCGGCCGTTCGCTGCGATCGTCGACGAGGCGAAGGCGCTGGTCGACGCCGGCGCGCGCGAGATCACCTTGCTGGGCCAGAACGTCAACGCCTGGGCCGACGAGGACGGCCGCGGCCTCGATCACCTGATCCGCACGCTCGATCGCATTCCGGGCCTCGCGCGCATCCGCTACACGACGAGCCATCCCAACGACATGACGGAAGGCCTGATCGACGCGCACCGCGACGTCGAGAGCCTGATGCCGTTCCTTCATCTGCCCGTCCAATCGGGCAGCACACGCATCCTCAGCCGCATGAACCGCAGCCACAGCCGCGACTCATACCTGCGCGTGCTCGATCGTGTCCGCGCCGCCCGGCCGGACATCGCGCTGTCGGGCGATTTCATCGTCGGCTTCCCCGGCGAAACCGACGCCGAGTTCGAGGAGACGCTCGCGCTGGTCGACGAGGTCGCCTACGCGCAAGCGTTCAGCTTCAAATATTCGCCGCGCCCAGGCACCCCGGCGGCAACGATGGACGATCAGATCGAGCCGCATGTCATGGACGAGCGCCTGCAACGCCTGCAGGCCGCGCTCAACCGCGATCAGGCCGCGTTCAACGCCGCGAGCCTCGGCCGCCACTGCCAAGTGTTGATCGAGCGCAGAGGCAAGCTTCCGGGGCAGATGCTCGGCAAGTCGCCATGGCTGCAATCGGTCCATCTGATTACCGATGCGAAGATCGGCGACCTGATCGAGGTAGAGATTGCGCAGGCCGGCCCCAACTCGCTCGCCGGCATCGAACGCGCCCGCGCGGCCGCCTGAGCTTTTTCGCGCTGCAACATTTTTTCCCGCCGCGGACTGGCGGTCCGTCCTTCGCGACCCATATCTGTACCGAGCGGTTCTGCTCGCTTCTTCCAGATTCCAATCAGCAAAGGGAAACGCCATGCCCAGCGCAGCCAGCGGCTATGCCGCGCAATCCGCCGACACGCGTCTCGCACCATTTTCGTTCGAGCGCCGCGACGTCGGCCCGAACGACGTCGCGATCGACATTCTCTTTTGCGGCGTGTGCCATTCGGACCTTCACACCGCCCGCGGCGAATGGGGCGGTACGCTCTATCCGTGCGTTCCGGGCCATGAGATCGTCGGCCGCGTCACCGCCGTAGGCAGCGACGTCACCAAGTTCGCAGTCGGTCAACTCGCCGGGGTCGGCTGTATGGTCGGGAGCTGCGGCACCTGCCCATCGTGCCAGGAGGGCGAGGAGCAATATTGCGAGACCACCGGCCTGGTCGGCACGTATAACGGGCCAGACGAGGCAATGGGCGGCCACACCTTCGGGGGCTATTCGGACCATATCGTCGTCGACGAAGGGTTCGTGCTCGCGATCGGCCATGACGAGAAGGATCTGGCCGCAGTGGCACCGTTGTTCTGCGCCGGGATCACGACCTATTCGCCGCTCAAACACTGGAATGTCGGGCCGGGCAAGAAGGTCGGCGTCGTCGGGCTGGGCGGGCTCGGCCATATGGGGGTCAAGATCGCCGCGGCGATGGGCGCCGAGGTCTATGTCTTCTCGACCTCGCCGGGCAAGCGCGACGACGCCAAGCGGCTCGGCGCGACCGACCTGATCGTGTCGAAGGACGCCGAGGCGATGGCCGAGCATGCCGGCAGCTTCGATTTCATCCTCAACACCGTCGCTGCCAGCCATGATCTCGACGCCTTCCTCGCGCTGCTGAAGCGCGACGGTACGATGACGCTGGTCGGCGTGCCCGAAGACCCGCATCCCTCGCCCAATGTCGGCAATCTGGTGTTCCGTCGTCGTTCGCTGGCGGGATCGCTGATCGGCGGAATCCGCGAAACGCAGGAAATGCTCGATTTCTGCCGCGACCACGGCCTTACCGCCGATATCGAGATGATCGACATGGCCGATATCGATGCGGCCTATGATCGGATGGTGAAGAGCGACGTCAAATACCGCTTCGTCATCGACATGGCGACGCTCAAGCAGCCCGCCTGACGGACAAAGGGAAAGGGCGGCGCCCGCGATGGACGCCGCCCTGCCTGTTCAGATGCCGGCTCTTACCAGAAGAAGCCGTTATACACCTGGATCACGCGACCGGTGCGGGTGTTCACCAGCACGACGTCGTTGCCGTAGCGGATCCAGCGCTGATACGCGCCGGGGCGCGGCAGGCGATAGGTCGCGTAATCGTTGACCCAGTAATTGCGGCCGTAATAGCTCGGCGCGAAGCGGTAGCCGACCGTCACCGGACGGTAGGCGTAGCCGCGCGGCCCGCGATAGACGGGGCGGTGATAGACGTTGCGATGGCTGCGACGATAATCGCGCCAGTCCTCGCGCATCTCGCGGCGATCCTCGCGCGCTTCCTGATAATGGCCGTGGCGGATGTCCTTGCGGACTTCGCGCTGGTCGTGGCGGACTTCGCGGGCGCTCTGCGCGCTGGCAACGCCCGGAACCGCAACCGCAGCGGCAACCGCCGCCATCAACATGGTACGCATACGCATGGTTCTTCTCCTTCTCTCCCGCCGCCTGGACGACTCGGTCGCCCGCGACATGGATCGATTTCTGCCCCGAACCGCCTGAACGGGCCGGGAATCCGGTTGTCAGCAACCAGCAAGGTCGCTGGTTGTCCGCATCCGGCACGGCAATACGCTTGCGATCGTCGCGCGGTTCCGTCGGGTGCGTCTTCTCGGCCACAATTCGCGGCGAGCATTTCCAACGCCACTCGAAATCGCTGTCCTACAAGCACGTCGTCTGCCACACTCGTTCACGGATGAGTCTCGTCGCTCCCTTCGCCTTCGGTCGCGGAACTCCCGCACGTCGGCGCCGTTCGGCCAGTTCGACGATGATGCGCGACGCTCTCCACTTTCTCCACTTCACCCGCTGCGCCATCGAAAGGATTGCATGAGCCGCAAACCCGTGCCCGCCCAGACCGGCGATCGCTCGCGTCTCGAAGTGAGCTTCGATCGCCCGCAATTGCTGAGCGCCCTGTTCGGCCATTACGACCAGAACCTCGTCGCGCTCGAAAACCGCCTCGGCGTCTACATCACCGCACGCGGTAACCGCGTCGGATTGGAGGGCAGCGCCGAGCAGGTCGCGTTAGCGCGAGACGTGCTCAATGATCTCTACAAGCGCATCCAGCGCGGTGAGGAAGTCGATACCGGCCTGGTCGATGCGTCGATCGCGATGGCGTCCGAACCGACATTGGACGGCATCGTCCGCGCCGAAGCCGGCGATCGAGCGCCGGGCATCATGATCCGCACGCGCAAGAAGACGATCGTCCCGCGCACGCCGATGCAGGCGACCTACATGCACGCGCTGGTCAATCACGAGATGATCTTCGCGCTCGGCCCCGCCGGCACCGGCAAGACCTATCTCGCCGTCGCCCAGGCGGTCGCGCAGTTGATGACGGGCAGCGTCCAGCGCCTGATCCTGTCGCGTCCCGCGGTCGAGGCGGGCGAGAAGCTCGGCTTCCTGCCCGGCGACATGAAGGAAAAGGTCGATCCCTATCTCCGCCCGCTTTACGATGCGCTGTTCGATTGCATGCCGCCCGAACAGGTCGAGCGCCGCATCGCGAGCGGAGAGATCGAGATCGCCCCGATCGCCTTTATGCGCGGCCGCACGCTCGCCGATGCCTGCGTGATCCTCGACGAGGCGCAGAACACCACGCCCGCGCAGATGAAGATGTTCCTCACCCGCTTCGGCCAGAACAGCCGGATGGTGATCTGCGGCGATCCCCGCCAGGTCGATCTGCCCGGCGGCGTCACCGCCTCGGGCCTCGCCGACGCGGTCGGTCGGCTGGAGGGCGTCGAAGGCATCGCCACGGTCCGCTTCTCCGCCGCCGACGTCGTCCGCCACCCGATCGTCGGCCGCATCGTCGAAGCCTATGAAGGCAGCGACGCATGATCGTGATCGAGCTTACCCGCGAAGAGCCCTGGCCGGAATCGACAGGCTGGACCGCGCTCGCCGAAAAGGCAGCGTTGGCCGCGATCGCGCGCACTCCGCACGGCCCTCTCGCCAGCGCGCCGGCGACGGTCGAGATTTCGCTGCGACTGACCAGCGACGAAGAGGTCCAGATCCTCAACCGCGATTACCGTGACAAGGACAAGCCCACCAACGTGCTCTCCTTCCCGATGGTCCAGCCCGACCTGCTCGATACGGTGAGCGAGAACAGCGACGATGGCGAAGTGCTGCTCGGCGACATCGTGCTGGCGCATGGGGTTTGTGTCCGCGAGGCCGAGGAGAAAGCGATTTCGGTCGAGGATCATGCCGCGCATCTGATCGTTCACGGCACGCTCCATCTGCTCGGTTACGACCATCTCGACGATGTCGAGGCCGATCACATGGAGGCAATCGAACGCGACGCGATGGCCGATCTCGGGCTGGCCGACCCCTATCTCGTGCGAGAGGATTGAGCCGGGCCGGGGACAGAGCTTATATGTCGGCTGCGCAACAGGGATCATACGACACGGACATGCCCGACGATTCGAGTACCACGCCCGCCGAAAGCGGCGGGATTTGGCGGGGCCTTCGCGCCCTGATGTTCGGCGAGGAGGGCGACGAAACACTGCGCGCGCGCCTTGAGGAAGTGATCGACGCGCATGAGGGCGATCCGACGCCCGATTCGAAGGGCGACCTCACCCCGCTCGAACGCCAGATGGTGCGCAACCTGCTCCATTTCGGTGAGCGCGATGCCGGCGATGTCGGCGTGCCGCGCGCCGACATCATCGCGGTCGAGGAAGCGATTTCGTTCGCCGATCTCGTCAAGGCGTTCGCCGAGGCCGGGCACAGCCGCCTGCCGGTCTATCGCGAGAAGCTCGATACGATCGTCGGCATGGTCCACATCAAGGACGTGTTCAACATCCTGGCGACCGGCGCGCCGCCGCCCAGGACGATCTCCCGGCTGATCCGCGAGCCGCTCTACGTGCCGATGTCGCGCGGTGCGCTCGATCTGCTCGCCGACATGCGCCAGAAGCGCGTTCACCTCGCGGTGGTGCTCGACGAATATTCGGGCACCGAGGGGTTGGTGACGATCGAGGACCTGATCGAGGAAATCGTCGGCGACATCGAGGACGAGCATGACGAGGCGCCGACCGCGCTGATCGTGCCGATCGAGGGCGGCGGCTGGGAAGCCGATGCCCGCGCCGAGCTCGAGGACGTCGCCGACACCGTCGATCCTCGCCTCGCCGAGACCGAGGACGATATCGATACGATCGGCGGCCTGGCCGCGACGCTTGCCGGGCATGTGCCGCAGGTCGGCGAGTGCTTCGATCACGAATCGGGCTGGACGCTCGAGGTGGTCGAAGCCGATCCGCGCCGCGTCGGTCGCGTGCGCCTCCACCCGCCGACCGAAACCAGCGAAGAGGCGGACGGGTAATCCGCCTCGAAAATCACTCGCTCGATCAGTATCCGTGAACTTATCTATTTCTGCGATGACGCCTGGCGCGTTAGCCTCCCGATCAACCAATCGAGAGGAGCCGAACGATGGACGCGACCACGACCGATCCGCTGAAGAGCGGATGCCCGATGAACAAGGCGGCGACCCGCTCGCTGCTCGGCCGCACCAACCGCGATTGGTGGCCCAACCAGCTCTCGCTCGACATCCTCGAGCAACACGGCCTGTCGGGCGATCCGATGGGCGACGATTTCGACTATGGCGAGGCATTCAAGCAGCTCGATCTCGCCGCGGTTAAGGCCGATCTCACCGCGCTGATGACCGACAGCCAGCCGTGGTGGCCGGCGGATTACGGGCATTACGGCCCGTTCTTCATCCGCATGGCGTGGCACTCGGCGGGCACGTATCGCACCGGTGACGGCCGCGGCGGCGCGGGATCGGGCAACCAGCGCTTCGCCCCGCTCAATTCGTGGCCGGACAACGCCAATCTCGACAAGGCGCGCCGGCTGCTCTGGCCGATCAAACAGAAATACGGCCGCAACCTCTCCTGGGCCGATCTGCTGATCCTTGCCGGTAATGTCGCGATCGAATCGATGGGCGGGCCGATCTTCGGCTTCGGCGGCGGCCGCGCCGATTCCTACGAGCCCGAAAAGGACGTCTATTGGGGCACCGAGGAGGAATGGGTCGGCGGCGAGAACAGCCCGACCCGGATCGATCCGACCAAGGAAATGGCGCTCGAAAATCCCCTCGCCGCGATCCAGATGGGGCTCATCTACGTCAATCCCGAAGGCCCCGGCGGCAATCCCGACCCCGCGCAATCGGCCCGCGACATCCGCGAGACCTTCGCGCGGATGGCGATGAACGACGAAGAGACGGTGGCGCTCACTGCGGGTGGCCACACGTTCGGCAAGTGCCACGGCGCGGGTGACGCCAGCCTGGTTGGCGCCGAACCCGAAGGCGCGGACATCGCGCAGCAGGGGCTCGGCTGGATGAGCGGGCACGAATCGGGGATCGGCGATCACACGATCACCAGCGGCCTCGAAGGATCGTGGACGCCGACGCCGATCAAGTGGACGATGAACTATTTCCACATGCTGCTCGATTACGATTACGAGCTCGTCCGCAGCCCCGCCGGCGCACAGCAATGGCAGCCCAAGAACCAGAAGCCCGAGGATATGGCGCCCGCCGCGCATACGCCGGGCAAGCGCGTGCCGACGATGATGACCACCGCCGACATGGCGATGAAGGTCGACCCCGAATACCGCAAGATCTCGGAGCGCTTCCGCGACAATCCGAATCAGTTCGCCGACGCCTTCGCCCGCGCGTGGTTCAAGCTGACTCACCGCGATATGGGACCGCGTGTTCGCTATCTGGGCCCCGACGTGCCGCAAGAGGATCTGATCTGGCAGGACCCGCTGCCCAAGGCCGAAAGCGAGCCGCTTGGCGACGGGGATGTCGCCGATCTCAAGCAGCGCATCGCCGATTCGGGTTTGTCAGTGGCGCAACTCGTCAAGACCGCCTGGGCCTCGGCGTCGACCTTTCGCGGCTCGGACAAGCGCGGCGGCGCCAATGGCGCGCGTATCCGCCTCGCCCCTCAAAAGGACTGGGAAGTCAACGAACCTGCCGAGCTTGCCAATGTTCTCGAGGTCTATGAGGGCATCAAGGCCGATTGCGGCAAGGCGGTGTCGATCGCCGACCTGATCGTGCTCGGCGGGTCGGTGGGGATCGAGCAGGCGGCGAAGTCAGCCGGCCACGACGTCACCGTGCCGTTCACCCCCGGCCGCGTCGACACCACCGACGAGCTGACCGACGCCGCGAGCTTCGAGCCGCTAGAGCCCAAGGCCGACGGCTTCCGCAATTACCTGTCGGTGCGCTTCAGCGTGCCGACCGAGGAATTGCTGATCGACCGCTCGCAGCTCCTCGGCCTCAGCGCGCCGGAGATGACGGTGCTTGTCGGCGGCCTGCGCGTGCTCGGCGCCAATCACGGCGGCTCGGCAAATGGCGTGCTGACCGATCGGCCGGGCCAGCTGACCAACGATTTCTTCGTCAACTTGCTCGACATGAAGACTGCGTGGAAGGAGCGCGATCCGGCGGGCGACGAGGAATTCGTCGGCACCGATCGCGCCACCGGCGAAGAAAAGTGGACCGCGACGCGCACCGATCTGGTGTTCGGATCGAACTCGCAGCTCCGCGCGATTTCGGAGGTCTATGCCGCGAACGACGCGAAGCAGAAATTCGCGAAGGACTTTGTTGCGGCGTGGGTCAAGGTGATGAACGCCGATCGTTTCGACCTCCACCGCTGATCGATCATAGGGCCGTCGGGCTTGGCGCCTGACGGCCCCTTCTTTTTCGCCTTGCCGTACCGCGGCGTCCGCCTAGAATCGCGGCATGCTCAAGCACATCGTCCGCGTCGTCCTGATCGTCGTCGTCATCGCCGCGGCGGTGCTGATCTATATGTCGCGCCCCGATACCGCGAAGCTGTCGATCGATCAGGTGATCGGCGCGAAGCCCGACATCACCAAACCGCGCAACCAGGTGCTGCCGACCGTCGTCGTCGCGCAGGCGACCGGCTGGCCGGCCGGCAAGCAGCCGGTCGCGCGGCCCGGTCTCGCGGTGCGGGCTTTCGCCAAGGGGCTCGATCACCCGCGCTGGCTCTACGCGCTGCCCAATGGCGATGTGCTGGTCGCCGAGACCAACGCGCCGCCCTCGGAAGGCGGGGGGATCTACGGGTGGTTCGAGCGGCGGATCATGCGGAAGGCGGGCGCGGGCGTGCCTTCGGCGAACCGCATCACCTTGTTGCGCGACGCCAATCACGACGGCGTCGCCGAGCAGCGCTCGGTGCTGATCTCGGGTCTCACCTCGCCGTTCGGCATGGCGCTGATGGGCGGCTATCTCTACATCGGCGACACCGATGCGCTGGTCCGCGTGCCGTTCACCCCCGGCCAGACGAAGATCGACGCCAAGCCCGAAAAGGTCGTCGACCTGCCACATGGCGGCGAGCATTGGGCGCGCAACGTGATCGTCGGCCCCGACGGCAAATCGCTGCTCGTCGCGGTCGGCTCGTCGACCAACATCGCCGACAACGGCATCGACGCCGAGGATCACCGCGCGAACATCCTGCAGGTGTTCCCCGACACCAAGACCGCGCGGATCTTTGCTGCCGGCATGCGCAACCCCAACGGCATGGCCTATGAGCCGCAATCGGGGCGGCTATGGGCAGTGGTCAACGAACGCGACATGATGGGATCAGACCTCGCGCCCGATTACCTGACCGATGTCGAGCTAGGCGACAATTTCGGCTGGCCCTGGTATTATTGGGGCGGTTATCCCGACAAGCGTGTCCAGCCCGACAATCCGGGGCTGCAGCAATATTCGAAGCGCCCAGCCTATGCGATGGGCCCGCACGTCGCCGCGCTCGGCCTCAGCTTCGCCAAGGGCGCCGAGCTCGGCCCCGACTTCGTCAACGGCGCCTTCGTCGGCGAGCATGGTTCGTGGAACCGCAAGCCGCCATCGGGGTACAAGGTCGCCTTCGTGCCGTTCGGCCCCAACGGCTTCCCCAAGGCCGACGCCAAGCCGATCGACGTGCTGACCGGCTTCCTGAGCGCCGATGACAGCAAGGCATACGGTCGCCCGGTCGGCGTCACGATCGGCGGCGACGGGAGCCTGCTCGTCGCTGACGATGTCGGCAACACGATCTGGCGGGTGAGCCGGAGCGGCGGCAGCGCCACCCCGCGCTGACTCAGCCCTTGCCGACCTCGCTGACGCTGCCGGCAAATTCCTCGAAATCGCGCGCCTCGCGGAAGTCCTTGTAGACGCTGGCGAAGCGGATATAGGCGACCGAATCGAGGCCCTTTAGGCCTTCCATCACCATCTCGCCGATCTGCTTGGCAGGGATTTCGGTGTCGCCCTGCGTTTCGAGCCGGCGCTGGATGCCCGAGACGAGCTTCTCGATCATCACCGGCTCGATCGGCCGCTTGCGCGTCGCGATCGACACCGACCGCATCAGCTTGTCACGATCGAACGGCTCGCGCTTGTCCTCGCTTTTCAGCACCCATAGGTCACGGAGCTGGATGCGCTCGAACGTCGTGAAACGTGCCGCGCATCCCTCGCACTGCCGCCGCCGCCGGATCGCCGCGCCGTCTTCGGTCGGGCGGCTATCCTTCACCTGGCTCGCGTCATGACCGCAAAAGGGGCAGCGCATTAGTTTGCGTCCTGTCGGACGAGCGGCACCGGCCCACTCCCCCACCCGTCCATCCATAGCATACCCTGTTGGGTGGTCGCGTGGGGGAGCGGGCCGGTGCCGCCGGCGCGGAAGCGCCGCAAACTACGCATAGATCGGGAAGCGCTCGCATAGCGCGCGGACGCGCTCGCGGACGTTCGCTTCGACCTGCGCGTCGCCGGCCTCGCCGTTCTTGCGCAAGCCATCGAGCACGTCGGCGACCATGTTGCCGATCTCTCGGAACTCGGCGGTGCCGAAGCCGCGGGTCGTGCCGGCCGGCGAGCCGACGCGGATGCCGCTGGTCTTCATCGGCGGCAGCGGGTCGTTGGGGATGCCGTTCTTGTTGCAGGTGATGCCGGCACGCTCGAGCGCCTCGTCGGCGTCCTTGCCGGTCACGCCGAGCGGGGTGAGGTCGATCAGCGCGAGATGCGTGTCGGTGCCGCCCGAGACGACCTCTGCGCCGCGTTCCTTGAGCGTCGCGGCGAGGACCTTGGCGTTCTCGACCACTGCGGCGATATAGGTCTTGTAATCGGGGCGCAGCGCCTCGCCGAACGCCACCGCCTTGGCGGCGATGACGTGCATCAGCGGGCCGCCCTGGAGCCCCGGGAACACCGCCGAGTTGATCTTCTTGGCGATCGCTTCGTCGTCGGTCATCACCATGCCGCCGCGCGGGCCGCGCAGCGTCTTGTGCGTCGTGGTGGTGACAACATGCGCGTGGCCGAACGGGGTGGGGTGCAGGCCGGCTGCGACGATGCCGGCGAAATGCGCCATGTCGACCATGAACAGGGCACCGACTTCATCGGCGATTCGGCGGAACCGCGCGAAGTCGATCTGCCGCGGATAGGCCGAGCCGCCGGTGATGATCAGCTTGGGGCCGTGCTCCTTGGCCAACGCCTCGACCTGATCGTAGTCGATCAGGTGCGTGTCGGGCGTGACGCCGTATTGCACCGCGTTGAACCACTTGCCCGACATCGCCGCACGCGCGCCGTGGGTCAGGTGGCCGCCGGCGTCGAGGCTGAGGCCCATGATCGTGTCGCCCGGCTTGGTCAGCGCTAGCATCACCGCGCCGTTGGCCTGCGCGCCCGAATGCGGTTGGACGTTGGCGAAGCCGCAGCCGAACAGTTCCTTCGCGCGATCGATCGCCAATTGCTCGACCTCATCGGACGGGTGGCAGCCCTGATAGTAACGCTTGCCCGGATACCCCTCGGCATATTTGTTGGTGAATATCGATCCCTGCGCCTCGAGCACCGCCTTGGAGACGATGTTCTCGCTCGCGATCAGTTCAATCTGGTGCTGCTCGCGCTTCAGTTCGTGCTGGACGCCGGCGAACACCGCCGGATCGGCGGCTGCGAGGCCCTGGGTGAAGAAACCGTCGGGCTGGACATCGTGAAGCGCGGTCGGGTTGCTGCTCATGCGGGCTCCTTGGAAGGGACGGGGCGGCCGAGTTTGTCGATACGCGCCTGGTGGCGGCCACCGGCGAACTCGGTCGACAGAAAAGCGGTGATGCAGGCCTTGGCCATATCTTCGCCGATCAGGCGCGCGCCCATCGCGAGGACATTGGCGTCATTATGCTCACGCGCGAGTGCGGCCGATAGCGGCTCGCTTACCAGCGCGCAGCGGCACGCGGGATTGCGATTGACCGCGATAGAAATGCCGATGCCCGAACCGCACAAAGCGATGCCACGCTCGGCCGCCCCTGACGAAACAGCGTCGGCGACGCGATAGCCGTAATCCGGATAATCGACCCGTCCGTCATCATGCGTGCCGAGGTCGTCGACCTTGTGCCCGGTCTCGCGGAGCCACGCGCCAAGCGCACGCTTCAGCGCGACGGCGGCATGATCGGAAGCGATGGCGATGCGCATCGGGCGCGCCTTTCGGGTGGCGGTGATCGATGGCGGCGGCTTTACGCCAAGCGATCCGCTAAAACCACTCCTGATCGTCGCATCCTCACCGAGGCCTAGCGCGCTTCAATCAAACCTGAATAAAAGACGGCCGGCGCCACCAATCGTGGTGACGCAGACCGTCGATAATCTTTGGCGGTGGGCTCAGCCGCCGCTAGCAGGCGCTGGATGATGATCGTTGCTGACGGCCACGATGACACCGCCGATGACGACCGCCGCAGCAACACCGGCCGCAATATAGCCGCCCGTCGAGTCCGAATCAGACTGCATACTGGCATTGCGCATCGTCGCCACATGGCGAACACCGTGTACCGGCGCCCGTGAAGTGGGCAGCGCAGCCGCCGAGCGGGTCTCCGCCGCGGAACTCATCGTGGGGGCAAGCAGGCCGACAGTCGCAGCCACTCCCATCATCAACGCGCCAATTTTCATCTAAGCCTCCATCACACTGGGCATAATTTTGTAATTTCCAGCGCGACTGTAGCACAAATACAGCGCCCTGGAAAATTCCCATTCCAGTATCATGTTCTCAACTAACGAAAATGACGAGAGTTCCCGCCAGGTAATCTATCTGGGGCGACATGAGGCTTAAGAGCGCTCGAAAGACCTCGAACAACGGCGCAACCCCCCTATGCCGCCGCGCGAAGCTCCAGCCGGTCCCAGATCTCGGCGAGCGCCTCGACAAGTTCGGCCATCATTTCGACCGTATGCGTCGGCCCCGGCGTGAAGCGCAGCCGTTCGGTGCCGCGCGGCACGGTGGGGTAATTGATCGGCTGCACATAGACGCCGTATTCGGCGAGCAGCACGTCGCTGATCTTCTTCGCCTTGACCGGATCGCCGACCATCAGCGGCACGATGTGCGTCGTCGAGTTCATCACCGGCAGCCCGGCTTCCCGCATCATCGTCTTCAGCCGCCCGGCCGCGGCCTGTTGCGCCTCGCGCTCGGCCGACGACGCCTTCAGATGCCGCACGCTCGCCAGCGCGCCCGCAACCAGCACCGGCGACAGGCTGGTGGTAAAGATGAAGCCCGGCGCGTAGGAGCGGATCACGTCGATCACGGTGCGGTCGGCGGCGATATAGCCACCCATCACCCCGAACGCCTTGCCCAGCGTGCCTTCGATCACGGTGATCCGATCGGCGACCTCGTCGCGTTCCGAAATGCCGCCGCCATGCGCGCCGTACATCCCGACCGCATGGACCTCGTCGAGATAGGTCAGCGCGTTATACTGGTCGGCCAGATCGCAGATCGCCGCGATCGGCGCGATGTCGCCATCCATCGAATAGACGCTTTCGAACGCGATCAGCTTGGGCGCATCGGTGTCCTCGGCGGCGAGCAGTTGTTCGAGATGCGCGAGATCGTTGTGACGGAAGATGCGCTTTTCGCAGCCGGCATGGCGGATGCCGGCGATCATCGACGCATGGTTCATCTCGTCGGAGAACACCACCATGCCCGGGAACAGCTTGGCGAGCGACGACCGCGTCGCCTCGTTCGAGACATCGCCGCTGGTGAACAGCAGCGCCGCTTCCTTGCCGTGCAACTCGGCAAGCTCGGCCTC
>JBQCHO010000083.1:0-51561 GCA_051954635.1 Sphingomonas sp.
CAGCGTCGTCTCAACGAAAACGGGTTTCTGGATCGTCGTAAGGCGCGACTCACGTCGCGCGGCCGCGCGAAACCCGTTCGATCTCAGCACGGACCAGCCGTTCCACCATGCCCGGCAGATTGTCGTCGAGCCAGGTTTTCAGCATCGGGCGCAGCATCTCGCGCACCAGGCCTTCGAGCGTATCGCTGCCCGCGGTATCGGGCTTGACCACCAGTCGCGACAGCGCCTCGAGAGCGCCGCGGCTCGCATCGGCGGTCTGACGGGATAAAATGTCGCCTTCGGGACGCGACGGCTTTACGGCTTTGGGCGCAGGCACGGGATCGCTCAGCTCCAGGATTTCGTCATCGTCGTCGCTATCGATCGTCGGCGCGGCGAGCGCAGCAGCACGCTCGGCGAGCGCCGCGGGCCGGATCGGCTTCTTCTGGCGCGGCGCAGGCGCAGCCTCACCCTCTTCGGCGATGATCCGTTTGATCGAGGACAGGATGTCCTCCATCGACGGTTCGGCGCTTACATCCCCCATCGGCAACCTCGTCCGCATTACGGTTAATTCAACCGCCGGTAACTGCGGGATTTGGCGCGCCCGTGTCAATGGGCGAATCGAGCGCCGGCACTGCCGAGGGATGCACTTCCGCACCTTGTGCGGGGGTGTTGGCGGTGGTCGTCGCGACCGGCTTGGGCGCTGGATCTTCGTCCCAATCCCACATCTTGTGGTGAACGCGATTGAAGTTCGCCAACGGATTGTAGAGGCCGCCGCCGGCCAGCCCGAGATCCTTCGCCTCGGCATGGCCCATCGCCGCAAGCAGCGCGAAGCCGGCGACATAAGCGTCACGCTGCGCGGAGACGAGTGTGACCTGCGCGTTGAGCAATTCCTGCTCGGCGTTGAGGATGTCGAGAATGGTGCGATTGCCGACGCTGTTCTCGGCGCGCACGCCGGTCAGCGACAGGCGGTTGGCGTCGACCGCGACGTTCGACGACTTGATGACCTGCTCCGCGGCCTGCCACGCGGCATAATCCGATCGCGCGTCGTCGATCACCTGCCGCTCGGCGGCGGTGGTCTGCTCGATCGCCTGGCTCTGATAAGCCTGCGCCTGCCGCACCTCCGCCGCCGGGCGACCGCCCTGATAGATCGGGATGGTGAGTTGCACGCCCGCCTGCGCCGCCTTGCCCGACTGCGGCACCCCGCCGACATTGCCGACCGACTGCAACGATCCGAGATAGTTGTAATATTGCCCGCCCGCGAACAGGCTGACCTTGGGCAGTCGGTCGGCGCGTGCCGCCTTCACGTCATAGCCATAAGCCTGGCTGTTCTTCTTGGCGGCAAGCAGATTCGGGTTGTCGGTGAGCGCGATCTGGACCGCCTCTTCGGGGCTCTGCGGCAAAAGCGGCAGGTCGGGCGGCGGCGCGAGTTCACCCGGCGGCGTCCCGACCAGCCGCACGTAATTCTCGCGGCTCGATATCAGGTTGGATTGCGCGCTTTCGAGATCGCTGCGGGCTTGCGCGAGCCGCGCCTGCGACTGCGCGACGTCGGTCTTGGTCAGGTCGCCGACTTGGAAGCGATCGTTGGTGGCCTTTAGATTGACCTCGAGGACATGGACGTTCTGCGCGTTCAGCCCGACGATCGCCTCGTCGCGGATGACGTCCATGTACGCGCCGACCACCTGGGTGAAGAGGTCGCTTTCGGTCTCGCGCAAATTGGCGCGGCCGGCCTCGACGCGGGTCTTCGCTGCCTTGACCGAATTGCGCACGCCGCCGCCCGAATAGATCGGCAGCGACACCTGCGGCGTCACCGTAATCGACCGCGCCGGCTCGACATAATTGTTGGATCCGGTCAGCACGTTTTCAGTGTAGCTCGACTGCACGTTCGCGCTCGGCAAGCCATTGGCGCGGGCGAGCGGCACCGTCTCGTCGGTCGCACGCAGCCCGGCGCGGGCGCCGGTGATCGTCGGGTTGCTGTTATATGCCTGCTGCAACGCCTGTTGCAGCGTGTCCGCGAATGCGGGCGACGCGAGAACCATCGCCAATGCGGCGCCGCCGAGAACGAAGGATCGAATCATGGCAGCGCTCGTATCTCTCTTTTCTGTTTAGAAGGTGAAGGCTTTGGGCCGCGCGAAACCGGGCAGCGCGACGCAATCGATATCGGCGAAGGTGGTCAGGCCGAAGCCACCCGCGGTCCGCACGCCGGTCGCCAGGCGTGTCACGCCGCGATCCGCAATACCGGTTACGACCCGGCCGCCGACCGCGACCTGATCGATCAGCGCCTGTGGCAGATGCTCAACCGCGCCGTCGACGACCAGCAAATCATAGGGCGCCTGGCCCGGCCAGCCTGCGGCGAGATTGCCCTCGACCAGCTCGACATTGGCATAAGCGGCAAGCGCCGGACGCGCGATCGCGACGAGCGCGGAATCCGATTCGACCGCGACGACGCCGCGGGCCAGCTCGGCGAGCACGGCGGCGGTGTAGCCGCCCGCCGCGCCGATCAACAGCACGCGATCGGTCGAGCGCACCTCGGCGCGCGTGATCAGCTTGCCGGTCGCGATCGGCACATTGGCTGCGCGGCTGTGCGCGATCGGCACCGCGGTGTCGCGATAAGCCAGCCGACGCTGCGCCTCGGGCATGAACTCTTCGCGTGGGACGCGGGCCATCGCCGCGACGACGCGGGGGTCGCTGACCGCGTTGGTGCGCAATTGGCTCGCCACCATCGCTTCGCGCATCCGCGTGAAATCCGCTGTATCGATCGTTGCTTGGCTCATCTTGTCCGCCTCTGTCGCACAACCGTTATAGTCATGCAATACACTTGTTGTCTCGCTGGCTTCTATCGCGGTGCTGGCCTTGCGCCAAGCATTGTGCCGGCAAAATTACGACGCGATGGTTGACACAGGGCCCGCCCCCGCGCATCTGCGCCGCCTTGCTCGCATCGGGGCCCGATGGCGGAGTGGTGACGCAGAGGACTGCAAATCCTTGCACCCGGGTTCGATTCCCGGTCGGGCCTCCAGAACTTTCTGCTTTCGGATCGGCCTCACGGCGCCAAAGATTCAGCCGATCATACCGCCGTTTTCGGCGTCGCGCGCCAGTTGACGACCGATCGCGTCGAACAGCGAATCCATCGCCACCGGCTTGAACAACACCTCGTCGGCGCCGACCGCCAGGCAGCGTTCGCGCAGATCGACCGCGGTGTCGGCGGTGACGACGATGATCGGCAGCTTGGCCTTGGCATCGCCCCGCGCACGGATGCGGCGAATCGCCTCGAAGCCGTCCATACCGGGCATGCGGAGGTCGACCAGCACGAGATCGAACCCGTTCTCGTCGATCAGCGACAATCCGCGCTCGGCGCTGTCAGCTTCGGTGAGCTGCGCGCCGGCGACATCGAGCATGTCCTTGACGACACGTCGATTCATCGGATCATCTTCGATGAAGAGCACGTTCATTATTGCATACCCGCGCAATCTGCGGTTCGTTTCGCTAGTGGACTCATTGCTGCGGCCCTCTATCGACTCAAGCGGCGTCGGTTACAAGGACGGTATCGTCCTCACTGTACCGTTTCGTCGCATTGATGGGATAGAGTGTATCGCGCAGCACCGGCCCTGCGACCGGTTTGGCAATGAGTTGATCGATTCCGACGGCAGCGATGGTTTCTTCTTCAGCCGGATCGTCCAACCGCCACAAGGCCGTGAAATGGGTGCCCAGATGCGCAGCTTCAACCAGCCCGGCAAGCGCGGCCTGCCAGTCGTCGCCAAGGCCCCGAATCGCGCTGTCGTCGACGAGCACATCCGCGATTTGTTGCGTGGCCAGCAAGGAGCGCGCGTCGTCGATCGATCCGGCTAGATGGACCGCCCCAGCGCGCTCTTCGAGCAGCGCCCGCAGCATCGCCCGCGTGATCGGGTTGCGGTCGACGATCAGCAGCGACGCACCCCCAGGCTGATCGCATTCGACGGCCTCCTCCGCGGCGTGGATGAGCGGCAATTCGACCGTGAATGTCGTGCCCTCCCCTATTTGGCTCTCGACCGAGACCTCGCCGTCCATCGCGCGCGTCAGGCTGCGGCAAATCGCGAGCCCGAGGCCGGTCCCGCCGAATCGCCTTGTGGTGCTGGCGTCGGCCTGTCGAAACGATTCGAACACCTCGTCTATCTTGTCGGGCGCGATGCCGATTCCGGTATCGCTCACCGTGATTCGCACCCGGCGCCCGCGCTCGGTTTCGATCACCGTTCCGCCGAGCTCGATCCGCCCGCGCTCGGTGAATTTGAGCGCGTTGGACAGCAGGTTAAACACCACCTGACGCAGTCGCGCGGCGTCACCCATCACCCGCGCGGGGCAATCGTCCACCGACAGCACAAATGCGATCCCGCGATCCTCGGCCTGGTCTCGCCACACGCGCGCAACGTCGGTCAGCACCTGGCAGACGTCCATCGGCGCGTGCTCGATCGTCATGTTGCCGGTCTCCATCTTGGCGACATCGAGAATGTCGTCGACCAGCGCGCGCATCGTCACCCCCGCCGACTGGACGACGCCGAGCCGCTCGCGCGTATCCGCCGCGAGCTTCGGGTCCGCGAGCATCACCTGCGTCATGCCGAGAATGCCGTTGAGCGGTGTGCGGATCTCATGGCTCGTCGTCGCCAGGAATTCGGTCTTGGCGGCGAGCGCCTTGGCAAGCGCGCTGTTCGCCTCGGCCAGCCCGAGCTTCGCAGCGCGCTCATCGTTACGGCTGCGCCGAATGATGACGATGCCGATCGCGAGCATCGCGATGATCACGATCGTGACCCCGCCCGCCGAGATAAACGCCATCCGCACGGTGCGCGCATGCGCCCGCTCGAACGCGATCTTGCGCTGCAAATCCTGCGCCTGAAGCTGCGCGATCTTGAGGTTCTGATTGGTATAATCGAACCGCGCGGCCATCAACGCGGTGTTGGCGGAAGCTGCGAGGCTGGCGGTTTGATCGTCGAGGCGCTTGACGATTTCGAAATTAGCCAACGCCAAGTTATCACGGCCGAGTTTTTTGTATATCTTGTAGGCAACATCATGAGCTTCGCGAAGCGAAAGGGCGTCGCCGGACTCATCCACATCATTGATGGCCTGGCCAATCAAGAACGCCGCACGAGACAAATTTCCCCTCTCAAAGGCCGCTCTGGCCGCAATTTCCGTAAACTGTGCTCGCGACGACGGATCATTTTGAGAGGCGGCAAGCTTGAGGCCGCTATCAATGGTGTTTTCGGCTGCTCCTATGTCACTTGCGTCGAGATAAAGGCGCGCGATGTTTCGTAGAATTTGGGCTTTGAGCGGAGCACTCTGAATTTTATTTGCCGAATCAAGCGCCTTTTTGTAATTATAAATCGCCCTTCCATAATCGCGTTTTTTCGAAAAAATGTTGCCTATATTGTTATATAGGCTCACCGTAACTTTGGCGTCACCGGAATATATTTCAGTTGCCTGAGAGTAGTATTTCAGAGCTGAATCGGTTTCGTTGGCCTCAGTATAAAGCGATGCAATACTCATCAGTGTCATCGCTTGGTTGCGCGCATCTCCAAGCTTCTGAAAAATGCGGAATGCGCTTTGAAAGGTCGTCAACGATTCCGGAAAGTTAGCGCCCTCCATTTCAAGCCACCCGCGCGAAACGAGAATGTTGCCCATTACGGTAGAAGGAGGGGCGTCCTTAACGGCATTCCAGGCAGTCGATAGAAAATCTTCCGCTTCCTCAGCTTTACCTTGTCGAAGGTTTGCTTCGCCTTCCAACCACTCAGCGACAGCCAAATCTTGAGCGTTAGGCTTTATGCCGGCGCTCACCAATTGTGCACGCGCGCGAGCCGCGAGATCAGCCGCCGCCTTAGGGTCGCTGAGCATTTTCGTCTTCGCTTGATCGACGAGTTGTGCAAACGCCGGTGCGCGTTGTGCCGTGCCGGACGGAGCAATTTCGGCATTGGCCGGGCCAGGGTTGATTGCCCAAACAAGGCAACCGAGTATGCAGAGCGTCCACCAGCCCATGCGAAATGATCGCGAATGAGGTCCGCAAGTCACTTAGGAGCTTTTCCAGAAGCTCGCCGGCTGATTAAACGCGCTACCCGTCGGGGTCGAACGACACGAGACTGGGTCAGACGATAGGAAGTTGATCAGGCCGTCGAAAGCCATCGGCCGGCTGATCAAAAATCCTTGCACCATATCGCAACCCATCACGCCAAGCAGCGCCAGTGCAGCTTGCGTTTCGACTCCCTCGGCCGTGACTTCCATCTCCATTGCGTGCGCAAGATCGATGGTGGAGCGCACGATAAGCGGATCTCGATTGCTGCTGGTCAATTGCATTACGAACATCTTGTCGATCTTCAGTTCGCGTGCTGGCAACTGCTTGAGATAGGCTAACGAAGACAGGCCTGCACCATAATCATCGATAGCGATTGGGACTCCAATTCCCGCAATTTCGTGGAGGTGTGCGATGGCCGTCTCGGGATCCCGGATCACCGACGTCTCCGTAATCTCGAAGCCGATGCGGCCCCCCGCCGAACGAACGCGCTCGCAAGCCTCGGCGATGAAATCTGCGTCGTTGAGCAATTGCCCAGAGATATTGACAAAAATCTCCAAATCATGCCCGGCGGCTGCTAATCGATGCTGGTCGTTCAGGACTTGATCGAGCGTCCAAAGTGTAAGGCCGCCGATCATCTTTGCTTCTTCCGCGGCGGGGATGAAGTCGCCTGGAAGAATCATTCCGCGCTCGGGATGTCGCCAACGGATCAGCGCCTCGACGCCGACTATTTTCTGTCGACGAAGGTGCAACTTGGGCTGATAATATACGCACATTTCGCCGCGCACCGTGGCGCCGGCAAAATCACTCATCAGGGTCAGCCTGTCGACAGCCTCCCCACCGCTCAGATCGTAAATTACTATGCGCCGTTCTCGATCGGCATCGTTGAGCGCCTCGTCCAAGACCTCTGCGAGCTTTACATCGTCAAGGTCCTTCGACAGCGCAGCGGCGCCCGCCAAGACAGCGTCGATCCAGAAGGACTTTCCTCCGATGTCAATCGGAACGCTCAGCCTCTCACGGAGCCGTGCGAGAGCAACATCGACGTCGTCCCGTCCCGCGCCTTCGAATTTGAATTCGAGCGCGGTCCGGCCAATGACACTGAGGCGGGCGTCCGGAATAATTTCTGCAACCCGCGCGCCGACATCCGCGATCAACCGTCCCGCCCGCGCGACGCCCACTTGGCGCCTAGCCATACCGAAATTGGCGATCTCGACAACGCACAGGAAGGTCCAGTCGGAAACCTCGTCATTCCCGCCGTGCATTGTAGGTTGTGCAGCACCGCGAGTTGTCCGTCCAAAGCGGATGGGGCTGCGGCTGCGTAGCTGAGAGCGATCGGCGCGCGGCGCCAACGGCGCCGAGACACGTCCCTGAACGCCACACAGTTGCCTGGTCGACGATCGGTAACGGCGGACAGGCCGAGAGGTGGGCGCGCGAGTCATCCGCCAACCTCTACCGGCCCGGTATTGAAGAACCCTTAAGCGCTCAAGAGTCCCGACGCGGGAAACCCTTGCACGATAGAACGTTGCCTTATCCCTAATTTTTGATTAAGGATCAGCAACGCTCAAACGGGCGTGCTATGGGAGAAAAAGCCATGATGATGCTGCTTTTCGCGACGTCGCACCCGGAAGAAATCAAGCCCTGGTAACACGCGCAATCGACCCGGCTTCGAGGATTTATCCTTGATAACAGGGGCTTGATTAGCGAAGCCGGGTTGAATTTTAGACGTGAAATGTTGACGAGCACAGTTAAGCACGGGCCGCCGGTGTACCGCCCGGCCCAGCGCGAATTAGTTGCGTCATTTTGGGTCAAATGCCGTTTCCTCTAACGAGGTCGCGGCATTTTTTATGCGTGCAGGGTCACGCGCCTGGCTGCGCGGCAGCCGCTTGTTCCTGCCATCCACCGCCCAGCGCCTTGAACAAGGCGGCGGTGTATTCTCGCAGTTGCGCGTCGCTCATTGCGACTTGTCCGCGCGCTTTCAGGACATCGGTCTGTGCGTTGAGCAGCGAATCCTGCGCGACGAAGCCGGTGCGATATTGCGCCTCGACCGAGCCGGCCGTTTCCTCGCTGTCGCTCAGCGCCTTGCGCAGCGTCGCGTTGCGTCGGCGCTCGGTATCGATCTGCGCCAGCGCATCTTCGACGTCGCGCAACGCGCCGAGCACGGTCTTGCGGTAATTGAGGTACGCCTGCTCGCGATCCTCCTTGCGCATCCCGACGGTCGCCTTGCGCTTGCCCCAATCGAGGATCGGGAACTTGCCGGCAGCCGCGCCGGTGAGCTGCAGGCTGTCTCCGGTCAGCAGGTTCGACAGCGCCGACGAGATCAGCTCGACGACGCCCGTGAGGTTGAACTTGGGATAGAGATCGGCGACCGCGACGCCGATATCGGCGGTCGCGGCAGCGAGTTGCCGCTCGGCCGCACGAACGTCGGGGCGGCGGCGCAGCAAGTCGGACGGCAGCCCGGCAGGCACCGCCGGGACTGGCGCGATCGTAAGCGCGGGCGAGGCAAGCTCGGCCGTCAGCGTCTCGGGCGTCTCGCCGAGCAGGATGCCGAGTGCATGGCTGCGCATCGCGATATCGGCGTTGATCGGCTCGAGCTCGGCGGTGAGGCTGGTGATGCTGGCGTTTTGCCGCGTCACGTCGACGTGCGGCACCAGACCGACTTGCGAGATGTTCGCTGCGATCTGCAATGCACGACGCTGACGCTCGATCTCTTCACCCACGATCCGCGCGCGCTCCTGATCGGCGCGCAGCGCGAAATAGGCGTCGGCCACCTCGGCGGCGAGCGTCACCGCGGCGTCGCGGCTGTTCCACACCGCGGCCTGCTCACGCGCTCGTGCCGCCTCGACGCCGCGGCGGGCGCCACCGAACAGATCGAGCTCCCAGCTCGCGTCGAACCCGGCCGAATAGGTGGTGATGCCGTCGCCCGGCAGCGCGATCCCCCCGCCCGATCCCGAACCACTGCCCGATCCCGAACCACCGCCGAATTGCTGCGCCAATGACGCCAGGCCGGCATTCTTCGAAAAATGGATGTAATTGACGTTAGCCATCGCATCGACGGTCGGCTTGCCGTTCGCTTCGGCGACAATCTCGGCGAGCCGCGCTTGGCGCACGCGCGATGCGGCGACCTGAATGTCGGGATTGTCCGCCAGCGCGCGTTCGACCAGCCGGTCGAGCTCGGCATCCCCGAACGAGCGCCACCACGTCGCCGGATCGACCTCGGCGCCCGCCGGTGCGGACGGCCCGGCATACGTCGCGGGCACCGCCATTTCGGGCGCATGGTAATCGGGCCCGACGGTGCACGCCGTCACCAGCGCGAGCGGCGCAAGGCCGGCGAGCAGACGTTTCGCGGTCAATGCCCCATTCCTCCTCCGCCCTGCCCCTTCTTGGGCGGGCGCATCAATAAAGCCACCGGCGACACGATCAGCACGACGATCATCAGCGCGTGGAACACGTCGAGGAACGACAGCATCGCTGCCTGGCGCTGCACTTCCTGATAGAGCACCGCGAGCGTGGTCGGGTCAGCGGCCGTCCCGGGCTGCGCGCTGCCGCCGAACATCGGCGCGGCCTTTTGCACCCAATCCTGATAGTTGGGATTGAGCGGGTTGAGCCCCTCAACCAGCACCGCCTGGTGCCGCTGCAACCCGCTGGCCAGCATCACTTGCGAAAAGGAGATGCCGACCGTGCCGCCGAGATTACGGAACACGTTGAGCAGGCTCGATGCCTGCGCGGTCTTGCGCTGCGGCAGCCCGACATAGGCGACCGCGTTGATCGGGATGAACAGGAACGGCAGCGCCATCGACTGATAGAGCCGCGCCATCGCCGCGTCGCTGAATGAGATGTCGGCGGTGAGGTGCGACATGTTCCAGAGCGCCCCCGCCTGAACCAACAGCGCGGGAAACAACAAGAACCGCACATCGACCTTGTCCGCCAATCGTCCCGCGAAAGGCACCGCGACCAGCGTCGCGAACCCGCCTGCCGTCAGCGCCAGCCCGGCGTCGAGTGCGCTGTACCCGAGCACTTGCTGCAGCATCTGCGGGATCAACTGCGTCGTGCCGAACAGGATCATGCCGGTGGTCGCCATCACCATGATGGTCAGCGCGAAATTGCGATTCTTGAGCAGGCGCAAATCGATCACCGGCTCGTCGTGATTGAGCTCCCAGATCACCAGCGCGATCAGCGAGGTCGCCGAAATGACCGCGGTGGTGACGATGAAGCCGCTTGCGAACCACTCGTCACGCTGCCCGCGGTCGCAGGTGATCTCAAGGAAGCCGAGGCCCAGCGCGACCAGAGCGACCCCGATATAATCGATCCGAATACCGCGCTCGTGCAGCTTGCGCCGGTCATCGACGATCGCTTTGGGCTCATCGACGAACACCTCGACGAGGAACAACGCCGCGATCCCCACCGGCACGTTGATCAGGAAGATCCAGTGCCAGCTCGAATGCTCGGTGATGTAGCCGCCGAGCGTCGGTCCGAACACCGGCCCCACGATCACGACGATGGCGAACGCCGCGAACGCTACGCCGCGTTTCTGCGGCGGGAAGGTATCGGCGAGGATCGACTGCTCGACCGGCGCGAGGCCGCCGCCGCCGATCCCCTGAAACACCCGCGCCAGCACCAAAGTCGTCAGGTTCGGCGCCATCCCGCACATCAGCGAGGAGATGGTGAACAGCGCGATCGAGATCATGAAATAGCGTTTTCGCCCGATCACGTCGCTGAGCCACCCCGAGATCGGGATGACGATCGCGTTGGCGACAAGGTAGCTGGTCAGCACCCACGTCGCTTCGTCGTTAGAGATCGATAGGCCGCCGGCGATATGCGCCAGGCTGACATTGGCGATCGAGGTGTCGAGCACCTCCATGAAGGTCGGCAGCGAGATAATCACGACGATCAGCCACGGGCTGTAAGGCCCCGCCGCGGAGCGCGACGAATCCCAGCCATGCGCCGCGGCCGCGCTCGCCATTGTCAGCGCACCTTGACGGTCGGCACCACCGACATGCCCGGGCCGATCGGATATTTGCGCGGATCGGCGCCGTGCTGCGTGTCGAATTCGATCCGCACCGGCACGCGCTGGACGACCTTGACGTAATTGCCCGTCGCGTTCTGCGGCGGCAGGATAGAGAAGGCCTGCCCTGCCCCACGCTGGATCGAATCGACATGGCCGGCGAAGTGGACGCCGGGAAAGGCATCGACCTTGATGTCGACCGGCTGGCCGATCCGCATCAAGGTGAGCTGCGTTTCCTTGAAGTTCGCGGTCACCCACATCCGATCTGGCACGATCGCCATCAGGTTCGCACCCGGCGCGACATAACTGCCGAGGTTGACCGAGCGATTGACCACTTGCCCCGAGACCGGCGCGGTGAGGCGGTAATCGCCGAGATTGACCTGGGCTTGCTTCACTTGTGCCTGGCGCGCGGTGATCATCGCCTGCGCAGCATCGACCTGCTTGCGCGCGACGGCGATCTGCGCCGCGGCGTTGTCGATCTGTTGCCGCGCCGCCGTCGCCTGCGCCGCAGTCGAGCGCGCATTGGCGCGCGCCTGATCGAGCTGCTGCCCGGCGACCGCGTTGCGATCGATCCGCGCCAGCTCCTGGTAACGCGCCAGATCCTGTGCCGCCTTCTGCGCCTCGGCGAGCGGCGCGCGGGCCTGCGCCGAGGCCTGATCGCGCGCTGCGATCGCCGCGGTGACCTGCGCCTCCGCCTGCTTTTCCTGCGACACCGCCTGCTGGACGTTGGCGTTCGCTTCGGCGAGTTGCGCCTGTGGGCTTGACGGCCGGATCACCGCGAGCAGCCGGCCCGCCTCGACATGGCGGTTATCGACGTCGGCGACCTGGATCAGCGTACCCGAAACCTGGGGCGCCAAGCGCACGACATGCGCGTCGACGAACGCATCGTCAGTCGACTCGTACTGCCGCGAATGCAGCCAGTACAGCAACGCGCCGACCGCGATCACCGCAACGACAACGATCAGGATGATCCAGAACAACGGCTTCTTGAAGAGCGACGGCTTCTTCTTGCCGTCCTCGTCCTCGCCTTTGTCTTGGGCTTCGCGGTTGTCGGTATCTTCCCTGTTGTCCTCGCGATCGTCGTCGCGGTTGTGATCCTCGTGGGCCGGACGGTCGCTGTCGTCGCTCATTACGGCTCCTGTCGTTCGGCGATCAGCCGGTCGAGAATGGCATCGGTATTGGCCGCGACCCGCGCACGGACCTCGGCGAAAAGCTCGGGTGAATCGACCGGGCGCTCGAACAGTCGCGCGCACGTCGCCCGCGCCGCGCGCATCGCCAGCACCTGACCGAACAGCGTGATCACAGCGACTCGAGCCACGCCCGGCTCGCGCCGCCCCGTCGCGATGCACACCAATTCGACCAGCAGCCCCATCGATCGGCCCATCGGCCCGGCATAGATGCGGTCGAATGCCTCGGTCGGGTTCATCTGCTCGCGCATGATGAACATCGACCAGGGCGTCGTCTGCTTGCTCGCCAGCTTGTCGATCATCCGGCCGAGCATCGTCTGGATCGCCGCGCGCGCCGCCTCGGGCGTGTCGGGCGTCGCCATGTCGACCGCCACGCCTTCCATCTGCTGCGCGATATAATCGGCGGCCGCGAGGTACAGCCCCTCCTTGCCGCCATAATGATAGGTGATCGAGGACATCGCCGTCCCCGCGGCCGCGGCAATGCCGCGCGTGCTCGCGCCTTCGAGGCCCTTTTGCCCGAATTCGCGAACCGCCACTTCAAGAAGACGATCGTGCGCCATCGACTCCGCCTTTAGTTCGATCGAACGAACACGGCAACTGCTTTCTTGCTGGCAGATGAACGGGAGCACTCTTCGAACGTGCGTGGTCCGATACGGTTCCGCTCAGGCCGCGCGGCGCGCTGCCGGCTCGGGGTTCGAGAACTCCATCTCGCGCTCGACCGACCCGAATTTGAGCGCCATCAGATCGCGCGCGTAATTCTGATTGAGCCGCCACGGCTTGCGGTGCCCCTGCTTGGGAAACTTGCCGATCGACCGCTGGACATAGCCCGAGCTGAAATCGAGGAATGGCACCGGCTCTAGCGCCTCGCTCGCCGCGACCTGTGGCGTCGCCTGCCGCATCCCCTTGCGCCGCATCGCGTTGAGGATACGGCAAACATACAGGCTGGTGAGGTCTGCCTTCAGCGTCCACGACGCATTGGTATAGCCGAACGCTGACGCCAGATTTGGCACGCCGGAGAACATCATCCCCTTGTAATTGTATGTACTCGCGAAGTCGACCGCCGCCCCATCGACGCTGAACACGACGTCGCTCAGCACCTGCAGCTCCAATCCCGTCGCGGTGACGATCAAGTCGGCAGGCACCACCTCGCCCGATTGCAGCTTAATCCCGTCGGCGACGAAGCGGTCGATCGCGCCCGTCGCGACATCGGCCTTGCCGTCACGGATCGCCGCGAACAGGTCGCTGTCGGGGACCAGGCACAGCCGCTGATCCCACGGATTGTAGCGCGGCGTGAAATGCGTACCGACGTCGTAATCGGGGCCGAGCTCCTCGCGCACCATCCCGATCAGCCGCTCCTTGACCTTGTCCGGTCTGCTTCGCGCGAGATTGAAGAACCATATACCGAGCAGCACGTTGCGCCAGCGCACGATGTCGTAGGCGAGCTTGCCCGGCAGGTGCCGCCGCAACCAGTTGGCGAACCGGTCCTCCGCCGGCCGCGACACGACATAGGTCGGCGAGCGCTGCAGCATCGTCACCTGCGCCGCCTCGCGCGCCATTTCCGGCACCAGCGTCACGGCGGTCGCGCCGCTGCCGATCACGACGACGCGCTTGCCGCGATAATCGAGATCGTCGGGCCAGAATTGCGGATGGACGATGCGGCCCGCAAAATCCCCTGCACCGGCGAAATCGGGCGAATGGCCGCGCGCGTAATTGTAATAGCCCGAACACATGAAGAGGAAATTGCAGCTGAGGCGTACCTCTTCCCCGTCGGGACCGCTCGCGGTCACTGTCCAGCTTGCCGTCTCGCTCGACCACGCCGCCGATTTGACGTGATGGCGGTAGCGGATGTGGCGATCGATCCCGTAATCGGCCGCGGTTTCCTTGACATATTTGAGGATCGCCGGCCCGTCGGCGATCGCCTTCGCCTCGGTCCACGGGCGAAAGGCATAGCCAAGCGTGTACATGTCCGAATCCGACCGGATGCCGGGATAGCGGAACAGATCCCATGTCCCGCCCATGTCGGCGCGTCCTTCGAGGATCGCATAGGTGCGATCGGGGCACAGCTTCTGAAGATGATAGCCGGCGCCGATACCGGAAATTCCGGCGCCCACCACGATCACGTCGAAATGCTCCATCGGCATCGCCTCCATCGACGATACCGAATATTCGATTTCAAAACGCAACGCAAACGCGCGGTCAATAATCCTTCTTGTACCGCACGCTGACGCTCGAGCCGCCGAACGACCCCGCCTCGGATAGCACGCTCAGCGCCTTGGTCAGCGACACTTCCAGCTGAGTCGCGGTGAAGCCGCGCGCGTCGGTGATCAGCGAAACGTAGATGTTGTTGGTGATGTACTTGCCCGCCGACACCGCGGTCTGCCGCCCCGTCGCCTGATCGGCGCCGAGGATTTCGAGCCGGTCGATCCCCGTTGCCGAGCGGAGCTTGCCGAGCGGGTTGAGCCCGCCGCCCGACCCGCGCAGCGAATTGAGCGCCGAGGCGAGCTGGATCGCCTGAATCGCCGACAGATTCTCGGGACTGTCGCCGAACAGCAGGCGGCTCAGCACCTCGTCCTGGGGCAGCGCCGGCGTCGAGGTGAACTCGATCTGCGGATGCTGGCCGGTGCCGGTGATGTTGATCACCGCGGTGATCTGGTTGACCGTCGTCGAGGCCGAGATGTCGAGCGTGGGGTCGCTCAGCGCGCCGCCCTCGAAATGCACCAGTCCGCGATCGAGCGTGAAGCGCTTGCCCGCGAACGAGAAGGTGCCGCGCACCACCTTCGCCTCCCCGATCACCTGCGGCGCGGCAGTGGTCCCGCGTACGCGCAGATCGGCGCCCCATTCCGAATCGAGCCCCATGCCCGATACGAACAACTGGTTGTCGGCATGAACGCGGATGTTGAGCCGGAACAGACCGATCGGCGCGTCGGCCTGCTTCTGCTGCTCGCTTTCGAGCGGCTGCCCCTTGCGCCGCACGCCTTCGAGCACGGGGACATCGGCGGCGCCCTGGCGCACGATCTGATAGCGCGCTTCGGGGATCGAGAGATCGCCGGTGATCTGGCCGCCCGATTTATCGTGATGGACCTTGAGCGTCCCCGTCGTCGTCGCCGCGAGCGCGTCGCCGCGCGCGAGTTGCGCATTGTCGAAGGTCGCGGTGACGTCGATCGGGAAACCGCTGTCCGCCGCGATTCCGACCGAGCCTTGCGCCTTCAGCGAGCCGTCCCCCGCCCGCGCCGTCAGGCTGGTGAGCTCCAGCCGATCGTTGTTGAACCGCCCTTGCACCGCCATGTTGGTCAGGCGCGTGCCGTACGTCTCGTTGACATAGGTCAGATTGTCGGCGCGCAGCAGGCCGTTGACCCGCGGCGCGCTGAGCTGGCCCGAGAAGTCGGCGGCAACCGCGATCGGCCCGTTCAGCTGCTGGTTGGCCATCCCCGACAGCGAGAACAGCACCGCCGCCGGCCCGTTATACCGGATGCCGCCCGAAAGCGGCGCATGCGCCAGCCGCGTCGTCCAGCTGCCGCCTGATCCGAGCGGCTGCATCGTCGCCACCACGCGACCGATCGGCGTGCCGCCGCGCTTGACGAGCGCCCGAACGTCGGCGCCGTTTGCGTGCAGCGTCCCCTTCAAGGTGATGTCGACCGGGCTCGACACGGTCGAGATGCTCGATCGGGTGAAATTGTTGATCGTGATCAACGCATTTGCATCGGGCGTCCCGCCGCCCGCCGGCATCGTCAGATCGACGCTGCCGGTTGCGACGCCGCCGATATCGAGTCCCGGCACGAACGCGTTGGCGACCACCAGATCGAGCCGGTCGAGCCGCATCTGCGCGGTCAGGCCACTGCCGTATTTGCCCGCGATCCGCAGCGTCCCGCGATCGAACTCGACCCGCGTCGGCGCGAGGTTGTAGCCGCCGTTCGCCGGCACGATCCGCGCCGGATTGGCGGTACGGAAGTTGACCCCCGCGGCATTGCCTTCGAGCGCGACGAGCCACAAGTTCGGCGACAGGCGCGCATTGGCCGAGAGGTTGAACGGCACGCCGTTCGATCCGCTCGCGACGAGTTGCGCCGTTCCCTTGCCGCCACGATAGTCGATCTTGGCGCGCGCCTTGGCGATCACCGTGGGGCCGTAGCGCAGGTTGGCGACCTGTGCGTCGCCGGTGATCTGCGGCGCATCGGGGTAGAGGATCGCGGTCGCGTTGATGATCGCCCGGCCGATGGTAAAATCGACGTCCCCTGGAATCTTGGCGTTATACGCATGCGCCGCAATATCGGCGCGCTGGACATTGCCTTGCGCGGCGAGGGCGACATTGCCGCTCAGCCCCGATCCGGCGAAGTCGAGTCGCCCGGCAAACGGCCCCGCCGCGGTCTGCATCACGCGGCCGTGGAAATCGACGCCCGCGAACAGCAGCTTGTTGACGTCTACCGTCAGCGTTCGCCCCGGTCGTACCACGACATCGGCGCTGAACGGGCCGTATTTGGTATCGCCCCTGGCGATCGCCGCATAAGCCCCGTTCACCCCGCGCACATGCGCTTCGAGATTGGCGAGGCCCACGCCCATGCCCGGCCGCGATGCGCGCAGCAGAATGTCGGGATTGGTGACGCTACCCGTTACCCGCGCGGTGATCGGGCCGTATTTGGTCGAATAGGCGTCGGCATTGACCAGCAGCCTGCCGTCGGGTGCATACCGCCCGCTGCCCGAGGTCACGCGGAATTGCGGCGCGTTCATCCTCAGGTTGGAAAAGGTGATGATCCCGTCAGTGCCATAAGCGAGATCGGTCGAGACCACCGCATTGCCGCCGAGGAAATTGCGCGCGCCCGAATTGAAGATCTGCGAGGTCCGCGCGACGACGTGGCCCTTGATCCCCCAGCCGCCATTGGCGCCCGGCACGAGATTGGCGTTAGTGACGACGTTGATGATGCCGATGCTGTCGACGCGGTAGTCGTTGACGCGGCCCTTGAGCGCGCCGGTGTAGCGCCCGGTCGACATGTTCGCGACGATGATCGCGGTCGCGTCGATCTTGGTCGATTTCAGGTGCAGATTGTCCGACAGGATCGTGGTGCCCTGGATCGCCAGATCGCCATTGACCGTGACATTATCGAGCAACCCGCCCGCCGCCGCGTTGAGCCCCGTGACCCGCTTCGCCCGCGCATTCACCGGGATCAGGATGCGATCGGCGTTCACCTTGGCCTGGCCGGTGGCGTACAGCCCCTCGACCGCGATCTTGTCGATGCCGATCGAGGTGGCCTGGATGACGTAGCCGACACTCGGGGTCGCAAACGCGCCGTCGAGGGTCAGGTGCGCGGCGGCATCTTCAGCCCCCAGCTTGGGCGCGATCGCGCCCGGCGTCAGCAACCGCGCATCGACCTGGAAATTGCCGAACCGGCTTTGCGCGAAATCGAGAATCCCGCTGGCATTGACCGCCAGCGCGCTGGACCGCAGGACCAGCTTGCTGTTCGCCTTGCGCTGATCGAGCGTCGTGTCGAGCGCGATATCGAGCCGTGGCGCGGTCAGCCGCTCGACCGGCCCGGCCATGTAAAGGCCCGGATGCATATTGCCGCGCACCTGGAACGTGCCGTTATGCGCAGCCAGCGTCAGGTCGGCGAGCGACTGCCCGCCCAGCGTCGCCAGCGCCTTGCCGTTCCACGCCTTCCAGCTGCCATTGCCGCCGACGGAGACCGCGAACGCCTTCTTCACGCCGGTCATCCCCGCGACAATCCCGTTCGCGGGCGAGCGGAGTTGCGCGTCGAGGTCGAGCTTGTCGTCGTCGGGCACCGCGTCGAGCTTGAACGCCAGACGATCGCCGCCGACCACGCCCGGCCCGGAAAGCGCCGCTGCATTCGCGACGATCTGTGCGCGCCGATTGGCGATATGAGCCTGCCCGGCGATCTGGACGACGCGCTTGGCGCCCGACACCGGGGCTTCGAGCACCAGGCGATCGACGCGCAACTTGTTCACGTCGATGTCGATATCGGGCAGGATCGGCTGGTTGGGCTGGCTCGGCGTCGCCTTCAGCGCGGGGTTGCGCGTCATCACGATCAGCCGGCTCGTCGCCGATCGCACGTCGATGTGGTTGTGCAGATAGCTGAACGGCCGCCAGTCGACGTCGATCTCGGGCGACATCAGGAAGACGCCCTTGGTGTCGCTGACGCGCACGTCCTTCAGCACCATCGCGCCGTAGATCGACCCCTCGATCCGTCCGACCGAGATGTTGAGCCCGGAGGCCATCGTATAGCCTGCCAGCCGATCGGCGACGAACCGCCGCCCCGGGCTGGTGTTGAGCCCGAGCAGCACCACTGCGACAAGCGCGACCAGCGCAAGCAGGATGATGCCGATCCACTTGACGATGCGCAGCCACAATGGTCGCCGCTCGACGATCACCACGGTTTCCTCGTGCTCGGGCGGCGCAATCGGCGCGGGCTCGTCGACCATCAGAATGCCTGCCCGATCGAGATGTAGAGCGCGATTCGCCCGTCACCCTTGCGTGGGTTGAGCGGGGTCGCGACGTCGACGCGGATCGGCCCGAAATTGGTATAGAGCCGCCCGCCGATGCCCGCGCCGTAGCGCAGGCCGCTGAACTGCGGCATGCTGCTCGAATAGGCGTTGCCGCCGTCGAAGAACGGCACGATGCCGTAATCGCCGAACCGATAGCGCGCCTCGATCGAGAATTCGTTCAGGCTGCGCCCGCCGATCGGATCGCCGTTGGGATCGAACGGCCCGAGCCGCTGATAGCCATAGCCGCGCACCGATCCGCCGCCGCCGCCATAATAACGCCGCGACGGCGCGAGATCGTCGCGCGCGATGCCGAGGATCGAGCCGGCGCGCACCCGCCCGGCGAGCACGAGATTGTCCCGAACCGGGTAATAGCCCGTCGCCTCGACCATCGTTCGCGCATAGGGGCTGACCGAACCTTGCACCGACGTTTCGGGGCTCAGGTTGAGCTTGAGGCGATAGCCCTTGGTCGGGTTGAGCAGATCGTCCGACTGGTCGAACTGAACCTGCCCCGGCAGCGCGAGGATGCCGTAGGTCCGCCGTACCCGCTCGCCCTTGTCGAAATCGTACACACTCTCATTGGTGCCGACCAATTCGGCGCCGTAAGCGTAGGTGAATTTCTTCTGCCACAGCGGCGTCGAATCGTACGCCCAGCGGATCGACAGCGTGCTCGTGAACGCATCATAGGCATCGTAATTGTTGTGATCGAGCGCGAGGCCGAGCGAGAAGGTGCGGTCGCGCCGCCCCGCATTCGACCGCCGGAAGGTCGCGCTCGCGCCCTGCTCCTGGCTGCCTAGTGTCGCGGTGCCGATCAGCGCGCCTTCTGGCGGGAACAGGTTGCGGTGGGTCCACGAACCCTCGATCTTGATCCCCTCGCCGGTCGAATAGCCGCCGGTCGCCGCCAGCGTCCGCGGCGGCCCGGCGACCTGGCGCACCTGCAGGTCGGCGAGCATCGTGCCGTCGGGGCCGGGCTCGCTGGTCTCGACCGGCTTGACCGACACCGTCGAAGACAGCCCCGTCGCGACCAGCGCCTTGCGCAGATCGTCGGTCAGGCGGACATCGTAAAGCTGCCCCGGCTTGTACCGCGCGAGCAGCGCGATGTGCTTTTCGTCGAACACCGGCTTCTTGCCGCGCAACCGGAACTTGCCGAAGCTCGACCGCGGCCCCGTATCGACCGGCAGCGTGTAGTCGCCGGTGAAGGTCTCGTCATCGAGCACGATGTCGCGCGTGCCCAGTTTGGCGAAGGGATAGCCGTTCTGCGGCAGCACCAGGCTGACATTCGCCTCGGCGCCCTGCACCTTCGCCGCGTCGATCGGCTCGCCGCTCTGGAGCGTCAGCGCATTACGGATCAGGTCCTCCGGCACCGTCGGCTTTGCGCTGATCGCGATGTCGCCGAGGCGATAGAGCTGCCCCGGCGTCGCCGAGACGATTACCCGGACGCGCCCGGTCTGCCCCGGTTCCTGCTCGATCGTCGACAGCGCCGTCGCGTCGTAATAGCCGATCGAGCGCATCAGCCGCACGGCGAGCTGCTCGTCCTGCTTGGCGCGCGCGTCGACCATCGTCGCGTTGTCGGCCTTGCGCTTGCCGTCGTAGAGCGCCGAGAGATCGTGAAACTTGTCGTCGAGGTCGATCGCGTTCAGCCCGTTGACGACGACGTCGTACTGAAGCTGCGGCGTCTTCGCGGCGTTCTGCTGATCCGCGACCGTCTGGAGCGGCTGCGAATCGAATGTCGCGAGCGGCGGCAGCGGCTGCTCCATCTCGCTCGCCGCCTGCTGTTGCTGCTGCGTCGTCTGCTGCTGCGCTTGTTGATCGGCCTGCTCGGCGGGCGCCTCACTCGATTGCGCAGTCGGCAGCGGCGAGATCGGCAGCAATTGCCCCTCTGCCGGCATCGGCTCCAGAGGCGCTTCGATATCGTCGGTGATCGGCGGCAGCGCGGCGTCGAACTGACTGTCGGGGATGATCGGCTTGTCGCCATTGGGATCGACACCGGGGGCAACCGCCTGCGCGTCCGCGGCCTGGCTTTGCGTCGCACTAGGTACGGGGGGCGGGGTCGTATGCGTGTCGATCGTTTGCGCAAACGCACCCGCCGGTGCCACCATGACGCCAGTCACGATTCCCCAAGTGAACGCGGTTACCGCTCGCATGCCCGCTCTGTTTCCTCCCAGGCCTGACATGCGTACGCAGCAAACCCCTCTTGTACCAGCAACGATCGGTCCGCGCTTTGGCTCCCGAACGCGCGCAAAAAGCCGAAAAATTCCGCCTTTAGATGGACCCAGCGTCGCATCGGATGGTTGATCGGCAGCGGCCGAATGAGGGAGCCAATGACCGAAACCGTTCCCGAAGTCGACCCCGCGACGATCCCCGGCTATCATTCCCATGCGCCCTGGCATCATCCCTGGGCGGCGTGGAAAGCGATCTTCACGCGCATCTACGTGATGGACGGTTATCACAACCTGTCGCTGATGGCGGCCGGTGTCGCCTTCTACGCGTTCCTCTCCTTCGTTCCGCTGCTCGGCGCGGTGGTGATGACCTATGGCCTGATCGCCGATCCAGCGACGATCGCACTGCACATGCAGACGATTATCAACCTCGTTCCGGCCGACGCCGCCGAGCTGATCCAGGATCAGCTTACCAACGTCGCGACGACGGCGGCGACCAAGGCGGGCTTGGGCCTGGTCATCGCTATGGCCTTCTCGATCTACGGCGCGATGCGCGCTTCGGGGGCGATCATCCAGGCGCTCGGCGTGATCTACGAGGAAGAGGACGGCCGCTCGATCGTCCAGGTCTATTCGCTCTCGGCGCGCATCACACTCGTCGCTGTCGCGGCCGCGGTCGTCGGTCTGCTCGCCGCCGTGCTGCTGGGCTATCTCGGCAATGCCGTAAGCGTGCTCGGACAGGCCGGGGTCGTGATCATTCAGGCACTGACATGGCTCGTCGCCGCCGCGATCGCGAGTTGGGCATTCGGTTTCGTCTATCGCTTCGGCCCCGATCGCCATGACGCGCGCTGGCAATGGCTGACGATCGGCTCGATCGCCGCGACGGTTCTGTGGCTCGCCGCGACCGTGCTGTTCGGGCTCTACGTCGCCAATTTCGCCAATTACAACGCGACCTACGGCTCGCTCGGTGCGGTCGTCGTGTTGATGATTTGGCTGTGGGTATCGGCTTACGCGATCCTGATCGGCGCCGAGATCAACGCCGAGGCCGAGCGCCAGACCGGCATGGATTCGACCACCGGCCCGCCCCGCCCCCGCGGCGAGCGCGGCGCGACCGTCGCCGACGCACTGCCGAGCAAACGCCAGAAAAAGCCGCGGCGGGATAAATATTGAGGGCTCACGCGAACGCGCGGAGACGCGGAGACGCGGAGATTCTTGTTCGCGCAGAGGCGCAGAGAACGCAGAGGATGTCGCGCCTCTTGCCCCGTCTCGCGTCAGCGAGATCATAATATTGCCGGCAGCCGAATGATGGAGCGCCGCTGACGCGGCGAAAGCAACACCTCTGCGCTCTCTGCGCCTCTGCGCGAAAATCTCTTCTTCGCGCCTCCGCGCCTTCGCGTGACAATCAACCTCCCACCCGCACCTTCGCCATCGCCCGAAAGCGGTGCAACAACGGCTCTGTATAGCCATTGGGCTGATCCACCCCCTCGAACACCAGCGCTCGCGCCGCCTGGAACGCGAGCCCGCCCGCATCGTTTGCCATCGGCCGATATGCCGGATCGCCCGCATTCTGCGCATCGACCTTCGCCGCCATCCGCGCGAACGCCGCATCGATCTCCGCCACCGTTGCGACCCCGTGGAGCAGCCAGTTGGCGATATGCTGCGACGAAATCCGCAAGGTCGCGCGGTCCTCCATCAGGCCGACGTCGTCGATGTCAGGCACCTTCGAGCACCCAACCCCCTGATCGATCCACCGCACGACGTAACCGAGGATACCCTGCGCGTTATTGTCGAGTTCGCGCGCAACCTCTTCACGCGTCCAGTTCCGCCCCCGCGCGAACGGCACGGTCAGCAGCCGATCGAGCCCCGGCACCGCCTCGCCGGCAATCTCCCGCTGCCGCGCGAACACATCTACCTGATGATAATGCAGCGCATGGAGCGTCGCCGCGGTCGGCGACGGCACCCAGGCGGTATTCGCCCCGCTCATCGGATGCGCGATCTTCTGCGCGAGCATGTCTGCCATCCGATCGGGCGCCGCCCACATCCCCTTGCCGATCTGCGCCGTGCCCGACAGCCCGCAGGCGAGCCCGATCGCGACGTTGCGCTTCTCGTAAGCGTCGATCCACGCCGACGCCTTCATCTCCGCCTTGGGCACCACCGCGCCGCCGCGCATCGCGGTGTGGATTTCGTCTCCGGTGCGATCGAGGAACCCAGTGTTGATAAACACGATCCGGTCCTTCACCGCATGAATGCACGCCGCGAGATTGGCCGAGGTCCGCCGCTCCTCGTCCATCACCCCGACCTTGATCGTATGCCGATCGAGCCCGAGCAAATCCTCGACCGCATCGAACAGCCGATCGGTGAAGCCGCATTCCTCGGGCCCGTGCATCTTCGGCTTGACGATGTAGATCGATCCGGCGCGGCTGTTGCGATAGCGACCGAGCCCACGCAGATCGTAAAGCCCGATCAAGCTCGTCATGATCGCATCGAGAATCCCCTCGGGCGCTTCCGAGCCATCGGCGAGCAGCACCGCCGGCGTCGTCATCAAATGACCGACATTGCGCACGAACAGCAGCGAGCGGCCGGGAAGCGTCAGCGTCTTGCCATCGGGCGCGTCGTACGTCCGATCCTCGGCCAGCCGCCGCGTCATGTCGCGACCGCCCTTGGCGAAGGTCTCTTCGAGATCGCCCCGCATCAGCCCGAGCCAGTTGCGATACGCCGCCACCTTGTCCTCGGCATCGACCGCCGCGACCGAATCCTCGAGATCGACGATCGTCGTCAGCGCCGCTTCGAGCACGACATCGGTGATGCCCGCCGGGTCGTCGCGCCCAATCGGGGAATCGCGATCGATCACGATCTCGATGTGCAATCCGTTGTGGCGGAACAGCATCGCCGAGCCCCGCGACCCAACCCACTGCGCCGGATCGCGCAGCACTGGCTCACCGCCTTGCCAGTCCGCCCATTTGCCGGTTGCCAACGGCACCGCCTCGTCGAGAAACGCCTTGGCGCGCGCGATCACCTGCGCGCCGCGCTCGGCGTCGTAACCGCCGGCCTTCGCTGTCCCCGGCAGCGCATCGGTGCCATACAGCGCGTCGTAAAGACTCCCCCACCGCGCATTGGCAGCATTGAGCACGAACCGCGCGTTGAGCGACGGCACCACGAGTTGCGGCCCCGCCATCCGCGCGATCTCGTCATCGACGTTCGTGGTGCCGATCGCGAACGGCGCCGGCTCATCGACCAGGTAGCCTATCTCGCGCAGAAACCCCTCGGGCATGTCCTCGCCCGGATGCGCGCGATACCAATCGTCGATCTGCGCCTGCAGGTCGTCACGCTTGGCGAGCAGCGCCCGGTTCTCCGGCGCGAACCGCGCGAAAATCCCGGCGACACCCGTCCAGAACACCGCCGCCTCGATCCCGAGCGGCGGCAACACCTCGTCCTCGACGAAGCGGGCAAGCGGTTCGGCGATGGTCAGGCCGGCGCGATCGATCATAAGTCCTCCAACGGGCATTTCTCTCGGCCTGGGGAGGGCGTGGCTGTCGTTTACGTGAAGTCGGGCGCCGACATCAACCCTGGTCGGCGTCCAGCGCCGCCGCGGCCTTCTCCAGCCGCTCGAGCATCCCGCGCAGCGTCGCCAGCTCTTCGCCCGAAAAGCCCTCGAAAATCTGATGCTCGATCGAGATCGCCATCGGCGCGACCTCGTCGTAGAGCCGGCGCCCCGCCGCCGTCAGCGACAGGTGATGCGAGCGCTGGTCGTCCTTGTTCGGGCTGCGCGATGCCAGCCCGCGCTCGACCAAGGCGATCGCCGCGCGGCTCACCGTCACCTTGTCCATCCGCGTCGTGCGCCCGATCGAGAGCTGCGTCATCTCGCCCCCCTCGGCGAGCACCGCGACCAGTCGCCATTCGGGAATGCGCAATCCGAACAGCGCCTGGTACGCGGTCGCGATCGCCCCCGACACGCGGTTCGAGGCGATCGACAGCCGATAAGGCAGGAAGTCGTCGAGCTTCAGCGTGTTGGCCATGCGCGGTTCCTCCCTTTATCCTGCTCTGGGCATGCCCGAAGCGGCGTCCCGGCGCGACCTAGAAAAAGTCGTCGGCGCCGAAACGCCAGCTTGGTTCAATACCCCTTGGCTTCGCCTGCCGGACGCCGGCGATCTGCGCCGCCTTGCCACATGCCCGTCTTGGCATCGCGCAGGATCGCCTGATCGGCACCGATCGCGGCGGTGGGGTTGAACTTGTAGCCCATCGCTTCGAGCTTCGCTTGCGTGTCGGCGGTGAGGTAACCCGGCTCGACCATCACATCGTCGGGCAGCCACTGATGATGGAAGCGCGGGGCGTTGACCGCTTGCTGCACGTTCATCTTGTAATCGATCACGTCGATGATCGTCTGCAGCACCGTGGTGATGATCGTCGATCCGCCCGGGCTGCCGGTCACCATGAAAGCCTTGCCATCGGGCCCGAGCACGATCGTCGGCGACATCGACGACAATGGCCGCTTGCCCGGCCCGACCGAGTTGGCCGCGCCCTGCACCAGCCCGAACGTGTTGGGCACGCCCGGCTTCGACGTGAAATCGTCCATCTCGTTGTTGAGGAAGAAACCGGTATCCGCGGCCATCTTGCCGACCCCGAACAGGTAGTTGAGCGTGTACGTCACCGCGACCGCATTGCCGTGCGCGTCGACCACCGAATAATGCGTCGTGTTGGTGCCCTCGGTCGCGCTCACGCCACCCTTCACCTCGGACGACGGCGTCGCCTTGTCAGGCAGGATCGAGGCGCGCAGCTTGGCGGCATGCTCTTCGGAAATCAGCTTGGCGACGGGGTTGTCGATGAACGCCGGATCGCCGAGATCGGTGTTGCGATCGGCGAACGCGCGCCGCTCCGCCTCGATGATATAATGCGTCGCATCGACCGAGCCGTAACCATATTGGCCGAGCGGGTAGCCTTCGAGCGTCTCGAGAATTTCGCACACCGTCGTGCCGCCCGAGCTCGGCGGCGGCGCGCCGACGATCGTGTAGCCGCGATAATCGCACGTCACCGGCTTGTCCCAATTCGCGGTGTAGGCGGCGAAATCCTTCATCGTGAACAGCCCGCCATTGGCCTGGCTCGCGGTCACCATCTTCTGCGCGATCGGGCCGCTGTAGAACGCCTTGCTGCCCTGCTTGCTGATCGCCTTCAGCGTCTTGGCGAGGTTGGTCTGCACCAGCCGCTCGCCCGCCTTCCACGGCTGACCGTGGTTGAGGAAGATCGCCGCGACATTGGGCTCGGTCGCGAAATCCTTGGTCCGCTCATTCATGATCGTGACGTCGCCGGGCGCGAGCACATAGCCCTTCTCGGCCAGGTCGATCGCCGGCCCGATCACCTTCGAAAGCGGCATCGTGCCGTATTTGGCGAGCGCCTCGTTCAGCCCCATCACCGTGCCGGGCACGCCGACGCCGAGATAGGTGCCGGTCGAGCGGCCGGGCACGACATTCCCGTTGTCGTCCTGGAACAGCTTGGCGGTCGCCTTGAGCGGCGCCTTCTCGCGGAAGTCCAGGAACAGGTTCTTGCCGCTGGCGAGGTGAACGACCATGAAGCCGCCGCCGCCGATATTGCCGCAGCACGGATGGACCACCGCCTCGGCATAGCCGACCGCGACCGCGGCATCGACCGCGTTGCCGCCCGCTTGCAGGATCCGCACGCCGACATCGGTTGCGAGATGCTCCGACGACACCACCATCGCGTGCGGCGCCAGCACCGGCTTGGCGTTGCGCCAGTCCGCCGCGACTGGCTGCGCACTCGCCTGGTCGAACGCGCGCGTCGAGAGCTGATGATCCTCGGGCTGCGTCTGCTGCGCCGGCGCGCTCGCGCTCAGCATCAGGGTGGTCAGGGCAGTCAGGCCGGCAAGCTGCACGCGCATCCGCAAGGCGGGTCTCCTTCGTGATCGAGTCATCCCGCGCATAGAACACCTTTCCCGTGTTGCCAAAGCGGGCATGGAAACTTCCGCACGAACAGCCGTTCGAAATGTTTGAACGCGATCCCACACGATGATATAGTATCATTAGATACCAGATTTGGAGAGGATGCCATGACCGCCGATGCAACCGCCAACCCGATGGGCCTCGACGGCTTCGAATTCGTCGAATTCACCGGCCCCGATCCCGATGCCCTGGCAGATCTGTTCGAGAAGATGGGCTTCACCCATGTCGGCACGCACAAGTCGAAGAACGTCCGCCGCTATGCGCAGGGCGACATCAACTTCCTGCTCAACATGGACGAAACCGGTCAGGTTTCGGGCTTCCGCGACGCGCACGGCCCGTCGGCCAACGCGATGGCGTTCCGCGTCGATGACGGCGAGAAGGCATTGAAGCTGGCGGTCGAGAACGGCGCAGTCGCGGTCAAGGGCGAGCACGGCCCGGGTGAGCTCGATCTCCCCGCGATCGAAGGCATTGGCGGCGCCAACCTCTATCTCGTCGACAGGAAGTCGAACATCTACGACACCGATTTCGAGCCGACCGGGAAGAACGCGAACGACAATTCGGTCGGCCTCGACGCGCTCGATCACCTGACCCACAATCTCAATCGCGGCCGGATGAATTACTGGGCGGAATATTACGAGAAGATCTTCAACTTCCGCGAAATCCGCTATTTCGACATCGAGGGTCAGTCGACGGGACTGTTCTCCAAGGCGATGACCGCCCCCGACAACAAGATCCGCATTCCACTGAACGAAAGCCAGGACGAGCATTCGCAGATCGAAGAATTCATCAAGGATTACAAGGGCGAAGGCATCCAGCACCTCGCGCTGGCGACCGACGATATCTTCAAGACGGTCGATGCCCTGCGCGCAAATGGCGTCAAGTTCCAAACCGCGCCCGACACCTATTTCGACCTGATCGACAGCCGCCTGCCCGGCCATAACCACGACGTCCAGGAAATGCGCAAGCGCCACATCCTGATCGACGGCGCGCCGGAAACCGGCGGCGGCCTGCTGCTGCAGATCTTCACCGAAAACATGGTCGGCCCGATCTTCTTCGAGATCATCCAGCGCAAGGGCAATGACGGCTTTGGCGAGGGCAATTTCAAGGCGCTGTTCGAGAGCATTGAGCTGGACCAGATCCGCCGCGGCGTCGTGCCCGGCAAGGTCGAGGCGTAACGTACCTTTATCCTCTCCCTTGACGGGAGAGGATACGAAGACTTGGCAGCTCGCTGCCTAGTCGCAGTTGGTGAGGGTGGAGCCCCGAGGGTGAACGGCAGCGTCTGCCGCCCCACCCTCACCAAGCTACGCTAGCGAGCAAGCTCGCAAGCTGCGCTATCCTCTCCCCTCAAGCGAGAGGAGGAAGGATTGGCATGACGATTTCCTATATGACCGGCTTCGCCAACCACTTCGCCACCGAAGCCATCCCCGGCGCCCTCCCGCATGGCCGCAATTCGCCGCAAAAGCCCGCATTCGGCCTCTACACCGAACAACTCTCCGGCACCGCTTTCACCGCCCCGCGCGCCGAGAACCGCCGCTCCTGGCTCTACCGCCTCCGCCCGTCCGCCGCACACCCCGCCTTCACCCGCTACGAGGGCGCGCAGCTGTTCGCCCCCGGCGTCGTCAAGCAGCCCTTCGCCCCCAACCGCCTGCGTTGGGGCCCGCTCGACATCGACGCCGACGCCGACTGGCTCGATAGCCTGACGACGATGCTGGTCGCCGGCGACGGTCCGACCTCGCAGACCGGCGTCGCGGTCCACATCTACCGCGCGACGAAGGACATGGAGCGCCGCGCCTTCGTCAGCGGCGACGGCGAGCTGGTCGTCATCCCCGAACAGGGCCGCCTCACCCTCCTCACCGAACTCGGCCGCATCGACCTGAAGCCCGGCGAGATCGCGCTGATCCCGCGCGGCGTCCGCTTCCGCGTCATGCTGCCCGACGGCAAGGCGCGCGGCTATGTCGCCGAAAACCACGGCAGCCCCTTCCGCCTCCCCGATCTCGGCCCGATCGGCGCCAACGGCCTCGCCAACCCGCGCGACTTCGAAACCCCGGTCGCCTGGTTCGAGGACGTCGAAGGCGATTTCGAGCTCGTCCAGAAATTCCGCGGCTCGCTATGGACGACCAACCTCGGCCGCAGCCCGCTCGATGTCGTCGCGTGGCACGGCAACCTCGCCCCGTGCAAATACGACCTGTTCCGCTTCAACACGATCGGCAGCATCAGCTACGACCATCCTGATCCGTCGATCTTCACCGCGCTCACCTCGCCCAGCGACGTGCCCGGCACCGCCAATGTCGATTTCGTCATCTTTCCGCCGCGCTGGCTGGTCGCCGAGGACACCTTCCGCCCGCCCTGGTTCCACCGCAACGTGATGAGCGAGTGCATGGGCCTCATCACCGGCGCCTACGACGCCAAGGCCGAAGGCTTCCGCCCCGGCGCGCTCAGCCTGCACAATCAGATGTCCGGCCACGGCCCCGACGTCGCGAGTTGGAAGGGCGCAAGCGAAGCGGCGCTCGAGCCGCACAAGATCGAGGACACGATGGCCTTCATGGTCGAAAGCCGCTGGATCTTCTCGCCGACCGATTATGCCCTGAAGACCGGCGCGCTCGACGAGGATTACGATCAGGTCTGGCAGGGCTTCCCCAAGGCAAACCTGCCGACCTGAGCGCTATTCCTTCATCTGCCGTCGCGCCGCCTTCATCGTCGCGGGGCCGTAAGGCGGTTTGATCCCGGCGAGCTTGGCGACGTCGAGCTTGGCCTGCTTGAACACAGCCTTGGCGTGGCTGAAGGTGCGGAAGCCGTCCTGCCCGTGATAGGCGCCCATCCCCGACGGCCCGACGCCGCCGAACGGCAATTCCTCCATCGAGACGTGGAAGATCACGTCGTCCAACGACACCCCGCCCGAGATCGTGCGATCGAGCACGCGCCGCCGCTCGCCCTCGTCGCCCCCGAAATAATAGAGGCCGAGCGGGCGGGCGCGGCGATTGACCTCGTCGATCGCGCCGTCGATCGTGTCGTAGCGTCGGATCGGCAGCACTGGGCCGAAGATTTCCTCCTGCATCAGCGTCATGTCGTCGATGACGTCGCGGACGATCGTCAGCGGCATCTTGCGCGCGTTGGTGCTGGCGAAATCCTCGTTCGCGGGATTGACCTGTTCGATCGTCGCGCCCTTCGTCCGCGCATCGTCGAGCCAGTCGTTGAGCCGCTCGAAATGCCGGTCGTTGACGATCGAGGTGTAATCGGGATTGGCGAGCAGCGTCGGATACATCGCAGACGCCGCCGCCTTGAGCCCCTCGACGACGCGCGGTTCGTCGTCGCTCGGCACCAGCATGTAATCGGGTGCGAGGCAGATCTGCCCGGCGTTGAGCATCTTGCCCAGCGCGACGCGCTCGGTCGCCTGCGCGAGATCGGCCGACCGCCCGACGATCACCGGCGACTTGCCGCCGAGCTCGAGCGTCACCGGCGTCAGATTGTCCGCCGCGGCGTGGAGGATGTGCCGCCCGATCCCGGTCGCACCGGTGAACAGCAAATGATCGAACGGCAGCTCGGCGAACGCCTTGCCGACCTCGGGACCGCCCGAGAAGAACGCCAGTTCCTCGCTCGGAAAATACTTGCCGACGACCTCCTCGAACAACGCCGCCGTGCGTGGCGTGAACTCGCTGGTCTTGACCATCACGCGGTTGCCCGCGGCAAACGCACCGGCGATCGGCCCCATCACCAGATTGACCGGGAAATTCCACGGCGCGATTACCCCGACTACGCCCTTGGGCTGATATTCGACCCATGCCTTGGCGCCAAGCAGCCCGAGCGGGAATTGCACCCCGCGCTTGTCGCGCTTCGCCCAGCCCTCGACATGCTTGAGCGCGTGGTTGATCGGCGCGATCGAGCCGGCAATGTCGGTGACCATCGATTGCTCGCGGCTGCGATGGCCGAAATCCTCGCTCAGCGCGTCGCAAAAGGCATCGGCATGGTCGCGGATCATCGCCGCGGCGCGCTGCAAGCGATCCTTGCGCACCGCGGTCGACACCGGCAGTTCGGCCATGAACGCCTGCCGCTGGCGATCGAGCGTGTCGTGCATCGTCATCCTCAGCCCCCTTGCGGCGTCGCCACCGCGCATCCGATCAAGCCGCCGACCGGCAGGATCACGGTGTCGCGCCCCGGCCGCTGCAGCGTCAGCGTGCCCGTCGAGACCTCCGCGCCTTGCGTGAGATCGGCCTGCGCCTGCACCGACATGTCGAGGATCGCGGTCACGTCGCCGCCCTGATAGGTGGTCGTGCGGTCGAACCCGAACCCGCCGACCCCTTGCTGGCCGGTGCGCAGATAATCGGTGATCCGGCCTTCCAATGACAGCCGGATCTGCGCCGGATCGGCGGTCGCCATCGCGACCAGCGCGTGCGTCGTGCCGGCACTCCACAGATAGGCTGCGCAGCCGTTCGCCGGGAGTTGCTGACGCGGCAATTCGCCGAGCGGCAGGCCATCGATAGAGGTCAGCAGCGGCTTTGCCGGCGGCGTGTCGGCGCGGCGCGCGGCGGCGGCCGCGGCGACGCAGGCGATCACGAGCAGCAGGAAGCCGATCTTCATAACGTCAAGGCTATCATGACCAGCCACGCCGGGTAAGCCGCGATCGCAAGCAGCGCGCCGAACGGCAACCGGTCATCGGCGCGCACCGGCTTCCCCGCGACGATGCGCGTCAGCACGAACGCGAGCCCCACCACGCTGGCGGCGAGCAACACGAACGGCAGCATCCGCCAGCCGAGCCACAGCCCGATCGCGCCGAACAGCTTGGGATCGCCCCCGCCCAGCCCCTCGCGGTGCCGGATCGCGCGATACCCAAAGGCAATCGACCACAGCGTCAGGAACCCGGCGACACCGCCGATCGCGCGATCACCGAGGGACGGCGCAACTTCGAGCAACCCGACGCCGATGCCGACGATCGCGAGCAAGCCGGTCAGCACATCGGGGAGCCACAAGGCGAGGATATCGAGCGCGGCGAGCGTCAGCAGTATCCAGCCGAACACGGCGCCGGCCATTGCCAGCGGCATGGGCGCCGCGAGTGCGGTGACCACCCCGATTCCGGCCGCGGCGAGCTCGATCTGCCAGTGGCGCGGATCGATCGCCGCACCGCAAGACCGGCAACGGCCGCGCAGCCAGATCGCGCTGAGGATGGGAATCAGCTCGACCGGCCCAAGTGTCTTGCCGCAGCTATCGCAGGCCGAACGACCGACCAGCACCGAACGCCCTTGCGGCCAACGGACGACAAGCGCCGCGATGAAACTGCCGATGACCGCGCCGAGGCAACCGAGGACCAGCGGCCAGATCCATCCCGAACTCACGCCGGCATCTTGCGCCAAAGGTATCGATAGACGCCGAACACATCGATCGCGAACAGCGCCAGGTTTTGCGAGCCCAGCGCCCAATCACGCGACAGGACCGCCCCTGCGATCCAGGCCAGCGCCGATCCGACAAAAAGGACGAAGCCCCAGCCTGTAACGCGGCGTCCCGAATCGAGCGACACCATCAACGCCGCGACGATGCCGCTTATCGACGCATACCATTTCAGGATTTCGGTGAGCGTGTCGTGCATCGCTCCCGGTGTAGCGCAAAGCAGGGATAGAAAAAGCCCCGCCTCCGAAGGGAAGCGGGGCTCCTTTTCAGGCTAGCGAGCCGCGGTCAGCGGCACTTGACGTTGCCGCGGTCGATCGACCGCCCGAGCAGCGCGCCGCCGCCGGCGCCGACCAGCGTGCCGAGCGTCCCGCCGGCGATGGCATTGCCGAGCAGACCGCCGGCGATCCCGCCGATCACCAGACCGGTCGTGCCGTCATTGCGCTTGCAGTAATATCGACCGTCATTGCCGCGATAGATGCGGTCGTTGCGGCCGAGGCGGCGGGACTTGTAATTGCCCGACCGATAATGACTCGCCGGATTCCAGTGGGGATCGTTGCGGTCGCCGTTCCAGCGATAGTCCGACCGGCTGTGATGCTGCGCCATTGCCGGGACCGGCAATGCAGCGGGGGTGGCGAGGCCGACCATCAGCGCCGTGATCATCATCTTCTTCATGACATGCTCCCGTGGTGAACGGGTGCTCAACCCTCGAAAGGGAGCGAGGGTTGCACATGCGACGCTCAGTCCACCTGCTCGCCCGGCTCGACGCCCCACAGATGCGTTTGCTGGACATACCCGGCCTTGCCGTGCGTATCGAACCAGCACCAGCCGCCGGCGCATTTGCTGATCCGTCCCACCACGCCGGGTGCCGCGCGCCACAGGATGTTGCCGTCGAAATCGGGCGTCTCGCGCAGCTCGGTGACGTCGCCGGTGACGATCGCGGTGCGCCGATCGCTGAGCAATGTGCGCAGCATCCAGCCCTGCGTGCCGTCAGGGTCCTCAATCTTGCGCCAGTCCTTGTAGACCTCGACCACCTTGATCGGCAGATCGGCGCGCCGATAGAGCCAGGTGCCGGGATAGGCGCGCCCGGGCCCGCTGCGCATCAGCGCCTCATTCGGCACGATCGAGGCGTAATAAGGCGGCTGGCGCTTCTGCGCCGACGCATGGCCGGTCGCAAGCAGCACCAGCGAGATCGCCGCCGCCAGAAACACCAACCACGATCCGAACCGCATGCCGCCCTTTCCTTCTGCTGGCCACCTTCGCTGTAACGCGATCGTCGCCCCCCGTTCAACCACCGTTGACGCGGGTGGTGGGACAGTCCAACCATCGCGCATGCCCGACAGCAAGCGCCGCGCCAATCCCAAGGTCGTCGTCACCCGCGAGTTGACCGATGCCGTCATGGATCGGCTCGACGAGCTGTTCGACACCACCAACAATCGCGACGACACCCCAATGGACCGCGCCGCGCTCGCCGCGGCGATGGCGGACTGCGACGTGCTGGTACCGACCGTGACCGATCGCATCGATGCCGAACTGATCGGCAATGCCGGCGAGCGGCTGAAGCTGATCGCCAATTTCGGTGCCGGCACCGACCATATCGACCTGTCCGCGGCGCGCGCGCGCGACATCATCGTCACCAACACGCCCGGCGTCCTCACCCAGGACACCGCGGATATGACGATGGCGCTGATCCTGTCGGTGCCCCGTCGCCTCGCCGAGGGCGAGAAGCTGATGCGGTCGGGCCGCTGGAACGGCTGGAGCCCGGGCGGGATGCTCGGGCGGCGGATCGGCGGCAAGAAACTCGGCATCGTCGGGATGGGCCGGATCGGGCAGGCCGTCGCCAGCCGTGCCCGCGCGTTCGGGCTCACCGTTCATTATCACAACCGCCATCGACTGCCCGAGGCCGTCGAAAACCAATTGGGCGCGACGTGGCACGGCGATCTCGACGCGATGCTCGGCGAGGTCGATATCGTCTCGATCAACGCCCCGCACACGCCGCAGACCGAGCATCTGATCGACGCCCGCCGCCTCGCACTCGTCGGCAGCCACGTCTATCTGATCAACACCTCGCGCGGCGAGATCGTCGAAGAAGCGGCGTTGATCGACGCGCTCGAATCGGGTGCGCTGGCGGGCGCGGGGCTGGACGTCTACGAGCATGAGCCCGCAGTCGACCCGCGGCTGCTCGCCCTGCCCAATGTCGTCTTGCTACCGCACATGGGCTCGGCGACGCTCGAAGCGCGCGCTGCAACCGGTGAAAAGGTCATCGCCAATATCCGCACCTGGGCCGACGGCCACCGTCCGCCCGATCAGGTGCTCGAAGGCTGGGTGTAACGCCCGCCGCTCGTCGTTAACGCGGCGAAAAGGATTTCCTTTTAACTGAATTGCTTCGGTATCGGTCGAGCACGCTCGCCTGCGGTTTGAGTATCGGTAGGAGACGCAATGAAGCCGCGCGATCCTCGTCATCCCGTGATGATTCAGGCTCGCATGCGCTCCGGTACGGAGTGGAGCGATGTCATCATCCACAACGTCTCGCGCCGCGGCATGATGCTGCGCGCGGCGCAACCGCCCGTCCGCGGCAGCTATATCGAGGTGCGCAAGGCGACGATGACGATCATCGGCCGCGCGGTCTGGGTGCGCGGCCAGCGCTTCGGCGTCCGCACGCAAGACGTGATCGACATGTCCGCGCTGCTCGATCACGCCGCCCAGCAACTCGGCGCCGCAATAGGGCTGACGCCATCGCAAGGCGAGCGCCGCAATGCCTCGCGCGGGGCAACGATGACGCCGGCTCAGACCGCCGAGCGCAACCGCCAGCGCGCCGCGATCGGCCAGTTCGCGCTGATCGCGGTGGTCGGCGGTGCTGCGGCGTGGCTGATCGCCGATTCGGTGCACAACATGCTCGCCGCGCCGTTCGACGCGATCCGCAGCGCGCTGGAGTCCTAAGCGGCCGGCTGCGGCAGCGAGTCGAACGCGGGCTCACCGAACGCTTCGAAGCGCCGCGTCCCCGCCGGCCAACGCACCCGCCGCGTCACCACGAACGACATGATCGCGACCATCGCGAGGCCGAAGACGAGCACCAGGCTCGCCAGCGCCAGCGCGGGATCGCGCGCCAGGCCGAGCATCAGCGTTACTGTCGATCGCATGTCGGCATCTCCTCTCGTCGGAACCAGCTTATCGCACGATTGGTTGACGGCTTGATGACAGTCCTCGGGAGAATCACCATGCGCAAGTTCGCGTTCACCGCCGCCCTTGCCGCAGCGACCTTCTCGCTCGGCGCGTGCGCGACGCTCAAGGGCGCCGCGATCGGCGGTGCTGGCGGCGCAGCGGTGGCCGCCGCGACTGGCAAGAGCGTCGAGAAGGGCGCGGCCGTCGGCGGCGTCGCCGGCGGCGTGGTCGGCACCGCGGTCGGCGATTAATCGCCGGTCAGGATGCGATCGACCAGCTGCTTCACGGTCGGCACGAAGCCGTTCGAATAGAACGGGTCGCGCTTGAAATTGTACGCGCCGTGGCCCGCAAACATCAGGTTCTGATCGATCGGGCCGCCATGCGCGATGTCCTGCAACGTCTTCTGGATGCAGAAACTGCGCGGATCGGCGAGGCGCCCCGTCGAGTTGGTCTCGCTGTCCATCCATGACGAGAAAGCGCACTGGCTGAGGCAGCCCATGCAGTCGGCCTGATCCTTGCGGATTTCCTTCTTCTCGTCGTCGCTGACGAACACCAACGTGTTGTCCGGGGTCTTCAACGCTTCGGTATAGCCCGCGCCGAACCAGCTCCGCGCACGGATCAGGTCGTTGCGCGTCACCCAAAAGTTCTTGCCCTTGACGCCGACGTCGAGCTGGAAGGTATGGTCGCCCGCTTCCTGCGTCGAGAACGGAATCTGCCGTTCCGATCGCGCCTCCAGATTGCGCAGGAAGGGATTGCGCACCGCGCTCGAATAGAAGCCGGTCGGCGAGAAGCGGTGGAGCAGGACTTCGCCTTCCTCGATATTGAGCAGCTTGTCCTTCCACGCCTGGGGGATCGGGCTTTCCTTGGTCAGCAGCGGCCGCGTGCCGAACTGGAAGGCGATCGCGCCGAGCTCGGGATTGTCGATCCAGTTGTTCCAGTCGCGCAGATACCAGACGCCGCCGGCCATCACGATCGGCACATGGTCTGGGATGCCGCCCTCGCGCATCGTCTCGCGCAGCGCCTTCACGCGTGGATAGGGATCTTCGGGCTTGAGGGGGTCTTCGGCGTTCGACAGGCCGTTATGCCCGCCCGCAAGCCACGGGTCCTCATACACCACCGCCGCGAGCCATTCCGCCGCCTTCGAATAGGCGCGCTTCCATAGCGCACGGAACGCGCGGCCCGAGCTGACGATCGGCAGATAATTGACGTTGTAGGATGCCGCGATCTCGCTGAGCTTGTACGGCATTCCCGCGCCGCAGGTGACGCCGGCGACCAGTCCCTTGGTCCGCTCCAGCACACCATGCAGCACGCGCTGCGCGCCGCCCATTTCCCACAGCACGTTGATGTTGATCGCGCCCTTGCCGCCGGCGATGTCGAACGCGCGCTTGACCTGCTGGACGGCGCCTTCGATCGCGAACTCGATCAGTTCCTCGTGGCGCTCACGCCGGGTCAGCGCCTTGTAGACCTGCGGGATGATCTTACCTTCGGGGTCGTAGCTGTCGGCGTTGACCGCCGACACGGTACCGATGCCGCCCGCCGCCGCCCAGGCGCCGGCCGAGGCGTGATTGGTCGCCGCGACGCCCTTGCCGCCTTCCACCAGCGGCCAGACTTCACGGCCGTTGTAGACGATCGGCTGCAGACCCTTGAACACATATCTCTCCAAATGACCCGGAATGGCCGCGGTTATAGCCGACCGCGCCGACGAATCGAGAAAAACCCGACTCAGCCGAAAATCCCCGGCCTTCCCAAGGCCTCGCCGTACAGGGCTGCGTAGCGCGCAATCATGACGCGTTCGTCGTAATCGGCGCGCGCGCGCTCTCGATTGGCCTCGCCGACCATTTTACGCTTTTCGGGATCGCGCGCGAAGGCGGTGATCGAATCGCGCAATTCGACCTCATCGACATTGGGCGCGACGAACGGGTAGTTCGCCATCGACAGCATCCGCGAAACGTCGCCGACGTGCGGACTTGCGACCGGCAAGCCGGCCGCCATCGCCTCGATCACCGAGATCGGGAATTGCTCGCTCTTCGACGACAGCGCGAACACGTCGAACAGCCCGATATAGCGCCACGGCTCGGCCAGGAACCCGGGCAGGTGCAGCGTATCGGCCATGTCCATCGCCATCGCTGTCGCCTCGATCCGCGCGCGCTCCGGCCCCTCACCGACGATCACCAGCCGCGTCGAGACCGGCACCCCGGCGACCGCACGGACCAGCATCGGCAGGTTCTTCACCTCCCGCAGTCCGGCGAGCGTGCCGATCACGACTTCGCCCTTCTTGCGCTTGAACCCCGGAATTGCATCGGGCCTGGGCGGCTCGGCATAGCGATTGACCGCAACCCCATTCGGAATGCGATGAACCCGCGCCGGGGGCTGCTTCCATGTCTTGAGCGCGATGTCCTCGAGCGTTTCCGACGGGACCACCAGCGCCTTGGCCGCCCCAAGCGCGACGCGGCGATACATGTTGCGCTGCGGCTTCAGCCCGTCGGCCTCGTCCGCGTTAAACCCGTCCTCGTGATGGACGATCGGCGGCACGCGCTTGGCGAAGGCGCGTCCCGCCATCACCGCGTCCATCGCCCCCCAATTATAGGTCAGCACGAGGTCGAACCGGCTCATGAAGCTGGCGAGCGCCTCATAGCGCCCAATCGATGGCTTGCCGGTCAGCGCCGGCGGGTTCTGCGCGATCTCGTAGCTGATGCCGGGCGCAATCGCGTCGCGCGCACCAAGCTGGTCGGGCATCGCCGACACGATCGTATGCCGCGCGGCATCGCCGAACGCATTCATCAACCGAACGGCACGCGCCTCCTTGCCGCCGAGCGCGAAGGTCGAATGGATATGCAGGATGTGCACCGTCATCTCGAAAGCGCGCTTAGCCGATCACTCACGCGGCGTCATGCGCGAGTTTGGACTGGACAAAATAGCTTCATACACGCCCGACCGTGGCGTCAGCGAGACGAAACGCGCGGAAACTCAACAGGGTTAGGGAACCGTTTATGATATTTGCTGCACACCATGAGCATGACAAATCCAGATCGCCGCCGCTTTCTTTCCCTCGCCGCACTGGGCGCAGGCGCCATGCTGGCGCCGCGGACGCTCGGGTCGTCGGTGCGTGCCGCGACCTTCGCTGCCGTGCCCAGCGGGCCGACCGGGCCGTTGTTCGCGCACGCCCAGGCCGCGCTTGCCAAGCATCAGTCGCAGATCGCCCATGACGATGTCGTCGGGCTCGCCGATTTCTCGCCGGCGTCGCGCGCCGCGCGGCTTCACCTCGTCGATCTCAAGCAGCGCCAGGTGACGTCGTACCTCGTCGCGCACGGCCGCGGCTCGGATCCGACCCATACCGGCTTCCTGCATCGCTTCTCGAACGAGTCGGGATCGAACTGCACTTCGGAAGGCGCGTATCGCACCGCCGATTATTATAACGGCGCGCACGGCCATTCGATGCGGGTCGAGGGCCTGGAAGCGACCAACAGCAACGCGCTGTCACGCGCGATCGTCGTCCACGGCGCGTGGTACGTCAGCGACGACATGATCAAGCAGCACGGCATGCTCGGTCGCAGCGAGGGCTGCTTCGCGGTTGCCGAGGAAGACCTGCCGGTGGTGCTCAATAAGCTCGCCCCGGGCCGCCTGCTCGTCGCCGGCAGATTCGCCTGAGCGGACGACACTCGCAAACCCAAACCGTCATGCTGAACTTGTTTCAGCATCCATGGCGAAACAGCTGACACCCGCGGATCAAGCGTTGCACCCTGGACCCTGAACCAAGTTCAGCGTGACGCCGTGGCAAAGAAAGAAAAAGGCCGCCGGGATCATCTCCCGGCGGCCTTTTCTAATCTCGGTTCGAGCGCTTACTGCCCGCCCGCTCCCGGTGCACCCGGCGCTTCAGCCCCACCCGGCGCACCGCCGCCCTGCATCATCTGCTGCATCTGCATCTGCTGCTGGATCACGCTCTGCGGCAGGAAGTCGACGAGATCGACGTCGAACACCAATACCGAATTGGCCGGGATCGGGCCGGTGCCCTGCTCACCATAACCAAGCTCGGGCTTGATCCAGAACCGATATTTCGCGCCCTTGGTCATCAGCTTGAGGCCTTCGGAAAAGCCCTTGATGCTGCCGGCAACCGGAAGCGGCGTGGGCTGTTTCGAGGCGTCGAACACCGTGCCGTCGCGCAGCTTGCCGGTATAGTTGATCAGCGAAATGTCGTCGTCGGTCGGATGTTTGTCGCCGTCGCCCGCCTTGAGCACCTTGTATTCGAGCCCGTCGGCGGTGGTCTGCACGCCCGACTGCTTGGCGTTCCAGGCGAGGAACTGCTCGTTGGTGCCGACCTGCGCCCGCGCCGCACCCGTGCCTTGAAAGGCGAGCCAGACGGCGGCGACGATCGCGATCACGATCCCCAGCCAGAGCAGCACGAGGTTCGCCCGCCGGGTCGGCTGGAGCGGAACGGCGGTCACGGACATGGCGAGCCCTTTATCGGCTGGGGATATTCTTCAGGAAGAAACGTGCCGGGGATGACGCTCCCCGGCCAGCGTCATCAACGTCTTAACGGACGCCGTCACGCTCCATCCGCTTGCGCTCCAGCTTGCGGGCGCGACGGACGGCGGCAGCACGCTCGCGGGCGCGCTTTTCGCTCGGCTTCTCGTAATGACGGCGCAGTTTCATCTCGCGATAGACGCCCTCACGCTGCAGCTTCTTCTTGAGCGCCCGCAGCGCCTGGTCGACATTGTTGTCGCGAACGATGATTTGCATAAAGCCGTACGTCTCCGATCAATAGAATAGCGGTCGTCGCAAGCATGGCCTGCGCCGTAACGCGCCGCCCCTAACAGGCGAGCGCCCGGTTATCAAGCGATTTGGGGCAGGACGCGGTTCCCGCCAAGCCCATTTGCAGCCTCGTCCGCCTTGGCTATGGCGAGCGGATGACCGGTGCGCCCCTACGACTCTATAACAGCCTCACCCGCCGCCTCGAAACCTTCGAGCCGATCGATCCCACCAATGTGCGGCTCTATTCGTGCGGCCCGACCGTCTACAATTACGCGCATATCGGAAACTTGCGCGCCTATGTCTTCACCGACACGCTGTCCCGCGTGCTGACCTGGAAGGCCAAAAATATCGGATGGGGCCCGCTCACCCATGTCATCAACATCACCGATGTCGGCCATCTGACTTCCGACGCCGATGCCGGCGACGACAAGATGGAGGCCGCCGCGCGCGCGCAGGCGACGAGCATCTGGGACATCGCCGCGCATTACACCGAGGCGTTCAAGGCGAACCTCGCCGATCTCAACATCCGGAGCCCAAGCCGCTGGTCGGTCGCCACCGATCACATCGCCGACATGATCGCCTTCGCCGAACAGATCGCGCCGAAGCACTGCTACGAACTCGACACCGGCCTCTATTTCGACGTGACGACCGTGCCGAACTACGGCGCCCTCGCCGGCGGCCAGGACGATGCCGCCGCCGGCCGCATCGAGGCCGTCAGCGGCAAGCGCCACCCGCAGGATTTCGCGATCTGGCGCAAGTCCACCCCCGGTGAGAACCGCCAGATGGAATGGGACTCGCCCTGGGGCCGCGGCGCGCCGGGCTGGCATCTCGAATGCTCGGTGATGAGCAAGAAATATCTCGGCGCGCAGTTCGACATCCACACCGGCGGCATCGACCACCGCGAGATCCACCATCCCAACGAGATCGCCCAGAACCAGGCGCATTGCGAGTGCCCGGAGACCGGCGCGAACTGGTGGATGCACAACAATTTCCTCGTCGAACGGACGGGGAAAATGTCCAAGTCCGCCGGCGGCTTCACCACGCTCAAGAGCCTGGTCGACAAGGGCGTCCATCCCCTCGCCTACCGCCTGATGTGCCTCTCGGCGCATTATCGCAGCGAGCTCGAATTCTCCGGCGACGGCCTCGCCGCGGCGGTGACGCGCCTCAAGCGGCTGGTGATGACCGTCTCGACGCTGCGCGACCGCGCCGCCGCCGATTCCGATGCGCCGTCGAAAGGCGATGCCTCCCCCTATCGCGAGCGGCTCGACGAGGCGGTGTCGGACGATCTCAACACCCCCAAGGCGCTCCCCGTACTCGACGAGCTGCTCGCCGACAAGAAGCTGTCGCCCGCCGTTCGCCTCGCCGCGCTCGCCGATTTCGACGCGGTGCTCGGCCTCGATCTCGCTACTCTCACCCGCCAAGCGCTGCGTGTCTCCCCTGCCGGCGCGACCATCGCGCCCGACGCCATCGCCGACCGCCTCGCCGAGCGTCGCGAAGCGCGCGCCGCCAAGGACTTCGCCCGCTCCGACGCGATCCGCGACGATCTCGCGGCCGCCGGCGTCGAGGTGATGGACGGCGATCCGCTCGGCTGGGACTGGAAGCTCGCGTTATAACACGGTCTTGCATCGTGCGGGTGTGTTGTCGATATAAGTCGCTTCAACAGGAGGGACAGGAATGCGCGGACAGGTGCTGGGGGTCGATCGGCAGACGGGCGAAGGCCAGATTTCGGGCGCGGATGGCCATCGCTATACCTTCCGGCCGGACGACTGGAACGACCAGATCGGCCCGGCGATCGGCGCACTGATCGATTTCGATATCGATGGCCGCGCCGCCCGGCGTATCTATCATCAGCCCGGCACGATGCCCGCGGTGATGGCGCCGCCACCCCGCACCGGCGGCAAGAACAAATATGTCGCGGCCGTGCTCGCCTTCCTGTTCGGCGTGCTCGGCGTGCACCGCTTCTATCTCGGCCGCACCGGCTCGGGCATCCTGATGCTCGTGCTCAGCATCACCGTCGTCGGGCTGATCGTCACCGGGCTGTGGGCACTGATCGACACGATCCGTTACCTCGTCATGCCCGAGGACGAGTTCGCGATCCGCTACAACCGTCTTCCGGGGTGACGCGCGCGGCCGGGCGCTCTATCCCGCGCCCGACGAGTCACGGAGACGACGATGCCCTTCCCCGCCCCCTATGCCGCCGATCCCGCCCGCTACGATGATCGCATGCCCTATCGCCGCTGCGGCCGATCGGGGCTCAAGCTGCCCGCGATCAGCCTCGGCCTGTGGCAGAATTTCGGCGGCGACGACGTGTTCGAAACCGGCCGCGCGATGCTCCGCCGCGCGTTCGATCGCGGCGTCACCCATTTCGATCTCGCCAACAATTACGGCCCGCCCTACGGCTCGGCCGAAGAGAATTTCGGCCGCGTCATGGCCGCCGATTTCGCGCCCCACCGCGACGAGCTCGTGATCTCGACCAAGGCGGGCTGGGACCTGTGGCCCGGCCCCTATGGCGATGTCGGCGGCAGCCGCAAATATCTGCTCGCGAGCTGCGACCAGAGCCTCCGCCGCATGGGCCTCGATTATGTCGACATCTTCTATTCGCACCGCGTCGACGCCGAAACGCCGCTCGAAGAGACGATGGGCGCGCTCGCGACGCTCCACCAGCAGGGCAAGGCGCTCTATGTCGGCATCTCGAGCTATTCGGCCGAGCTGACCCGCAAGGCCGCCGCGATCCTCGCCGATCACAAGGTGCCGCTGCTCATCCACCAGCCGAGCTATTCGATGCTCAACCGCTGGATCGAAGAGGATCTGCTCGACACGCTCGGCGATCTCGGCGTCGGCTGCATCGCCTTCTCCGCGCTCGCCCAGGGGATGCTGACCAGCAAATATCTGAACGGCGTCCCCGCCGACGCCCGTGCCTCGAAAGACGGCTCGCTCTCGACCGACTTGCTGACCGAGCAGAACCTGACCCACATCCGCAAGCTCGACGCGATCGCCAAGAGCCGCGGCCAGACCCTCGCGCAGATGGCGATCGCCTGGGTGCTGCGCGATTCCCGCGTCACGTCCGCGCTGATCGGCGCGCGGACCGTCGCGCAACTCGACGATTCGCTCGACGCGGTGAACAACCTCGATTTCTCGCCCGAAGAACTGGCCCAGATCGACGCGCACGCGACCGAAGGCGGCATCGACTTGTGGAAGGTCTCGTCGTCCCTCGAGACGGCGACCTAACGAAACGCCCAGCGCACCGTTTCGGCCAGTCCGAACGTGCCGGCGCGAAGCAACGGTCGAACCAGCGGCGGATCGGCGAGCCCGTGCATCCGTCGCGCCCAACCCGGCAGCAGATCGATCGCCGCCTGGAAAGTGACCGCTTGGAGCGGCGCGATCGCCAGCTTGGGCGGCTTTTGCCGCAGCAGCAGCCGGGCGACCTCGCGCGTCCGCGCGTCGACGCGGAGCGCCGGCCGCGTCGCCGCAATCAGCTTGTTCGCCTCGGCCAGCGTCGTCGGCACCGGTGCAGCGCCGAGCGGTGCGGCGATCCGCACCATCTCGGCGACATAGCGATCCTGATCGCGCGCCGACATGCGCGGCTCGCCATAACGCCGCCACGCTGCCAGGAAGCTCGTCACTTCGGTGACATGAACCCAGGCGAGCAGCCCCGGATCATCGGCGCGGTAGCGCGTGCCGTCGGTGAGCGCCCCGGCGACGCGCGCATGAATATCACGAACATGCGCGATCGCCGCCTCGGCCTCGTCGCGCCCGGCATAAGTCGTCGTCGCAATGAATTTCGCGGTCCGCCGCAACCGGCCGAGCATGTCGCGCCGAAACGCCGAGTGATCCCAAACCCCCGCGAGCACCGCCGGATGGAGCATCTGCAACAGCAACGCCGCGACGCCGCCGACCATCATCGTCGTGACGTCGGCGTGCACGCGCCGTGCAACGGTGCCGGGCTCGAACAACCCGCCCGCCTGCGGCACCACCGGCGTCTCGCCCCGCGTGGAATCGTTGAACAGCCCGCGGACCTCGCCGACCAGCGCACGCTTCACTCGATCGGCAATCGGCCCGGCCATCGGCTCGCCTCCTGCTCACCGATGTAGGCAGCCGCGTGGCCGTAGCAACGTCCGCCAGTCAGCGGCGCTTGGCGATCCAGCTCTGGAACGGCGCCGAGACCACCGCCGTCAGTCGAGTTCGGCGAGCGCCTGTTTGACGCCGTCCATCGTGAACGGCTTGGCGAGCGTCGGGCGATCGCGATGCTGCTCGGCGATCGAGTCGCCGGTGCCGCCGGTCGCCAGCACGAACGGAATGCCTTCGTCGGCGAGCACGTCGGCGATCGGCCAGCTCGTCTCGCCGCCGCGCAGATTGACGTCTAGGATCGCCGCGTCGACGCCGCCCTGCTCGACCGTGGCGAGCGCGTCGCCGACGCTGTCGGCGGTGCCCGCGACCTGGTGGCCGAGCATGTCGAGGAAATCCTCGAGCATCATCGAGATCAACGGTTCGTCCTCGACGACGAGGATGCGGCGGGGGTTGCTCATCGCTCGTCCATTAGCGCGCCCTCGCCGCCGCCGCCAGCGGCTATTTCATCAGCAGCGCGTCGCGCGCCGCCTCGGCAAGCTGCTGGACCGAAAAGGGTTTCGGCAAGAACGCGACATTGTCGATATCGATCGACTTGCGCAACTGTTCCTCGGCATAGCCGGACATGAACAGGATCGGCAGATCGGGATAGCGCTGGCGCACCCGCGCGACCATCGTCGGGCCGTCCATCGTCGGCATGACGACGTCCGATATCAACAGGTCGGGCCGGTCGGACTGGGCGATCAGTTCCAGCGCCGCCTCGCCGTTTTCGGCGGTGAGCACGGTATAGCCCTGCCGCGTCAGCGCGCGCTCGGCGACGGCGCGGACCATGTCCTCATCCTCGACCAGCAGGATCGTGCCGGTGCCCCACAGATCACCCGGCTTGTCGCGTTGTTGCGGCCGCGCAGCCTGGGTCGGCGCACCCTCGGCGTGAACCGGGAAATAGATCGTGAAGGTCGCCCCCTTGCCCGGTCGTGAATCGGCGAAGATGTAGCCGCCCGATTGCTTGACGATGCCGTACACCGTCGACAGGCCGAGACCCGTTCCCTTGCCGACATCCTTGGTGGTGAAGAACGGCTCGAAGATCTTGGGAAGCACGTCGTGCGGGATTCCGGTGCCCGTGTCAGTCAGCTTGAGCGCGGTATAATCGGCGATCGGCAGCAATTCGCTGTCCATCCGGCGCACTTCGGCGGCGGTCACCGCGATCGTCTCGATCGTCAGCTTGCCGCCGCTGAGCCCGATCGCATCCTTGGCGTTGACCGCGAGATTGACGACGACCTGCTCGAGCTGCCCCGGATCGGCGCGGACCGGCCCCAAATTACGGCCGTGCTTGACGATCAGCGTCACCGTCTCGCCGAGCAGCCGCTTGAGCAGGTTCGATACTTCCGAGATGACGTCAGGCAATTGCAGCACTTGCGGGCGTAGCGTCTGCTGCCGCGAGAAGGCGAGCAACTGCCGCGTCAGGCTGGCGGCGCGGTTCGAATTGGCCTTGATCTGCTGGATATCGTCATAATCGCTGTCGCCCGGCGAGTGGCGCATCAGCATCAGGTCGCAATGGCCGATGATCGCGGTCAGCACGTTGTTGAAATCGTGCGCCACGCCACCGGCGAGTTGCCCCACCGCGCGCATCTTCGTCGCCTGCTCGACCTCGCGCTTGAGCCGGCTTTCCTCGCTGTTATCCTTGAGGCTGAGCAGCACCGCCGCGTCGCCCAGCCCGCGCGCGCCCGCGATCGTCAGCGCGACCGGCTCGTCGGGATGGCCTTTCAGTCGCACCGCGATATCGGTGACGTGACCGGCGCCGTGCGCAAAGCGGCGGATCGCATCGGCGACCGCGGTCTTGTCCTCGCGCACGACGAGGTCGCCGGGGAAGACCGGCGGGTTGGCCGGATCGACCTCGGCCGCGCGTGCGAAGGCGCCGTTCATCTCGATGAAGCGGCTGTCGCGATCGACCAGCGCCATGCCGAACGGCAGCATTGAAATCAGGCTGCGCACCTGCTGCGCGGCATTGCCGTCGCCGACCTGGTGCCCGGTTTCCTCGTCGATCAGCGCGACGAGCAGCGGCGCGTCGTCGCCGTCGAGGAACGGGATTTGCAGCACGCGGACCGGCACGCCGGCCATCCCCTCGCGCTCGAAGCGGACGAGCCCCCGCGAATCGGTGACGAGGTAGCGGGAAAAATCGCCGCCCGCGATCGCGCCTTCCTCATAGCCCATCGCCCGCGCGCGGAACACGCGGTTGGCGGCGCGGATGCGGCCGTCGGGGGCGACGAGCGCGAGCATGATGCCCGCCGCGGCGAGACGATCGCCGTGACGCCCGCCGATCAGCCCGGCGGCGCTGCCCGCGAGATCGAGCCCGTCGACGCCGGAGAAGCGCCACACCAGCATGTCGCGCTCGACGCCGGTTCGCACGATATCGACCGATAGCGGCGTCCCGCGCGACAGCAGGCGGTCGATCACCCCCCGCCCCTCGCGCCAGGCGACGCGCCCCGCACTCGTCAGTTGCGCGACGCCGTCTTCGGACAGCGGCAGGCCGGGCGGCGTCGGAAATCCGCCGAACAACGCCTCGTAGCCGCCATTGGCGCAGACCAGCCGCCCGGCGCGATCGGTCACCGCAACGGCATCGTCGCTCGCCTCCGCCAGCGCGTGCGCGACCGACCAGTCGATCCCGCCTGCCGCCACCGCGCCGTCGCGCGGCATCAACCGCCGCCACGCGAGCGCAATACCGAGCAGAACGACGGCGCTCGCCAAGAAAGCGGCGGCGATAATGATGCTGCCGATCAGCCACAGGATCACGATCGCCGCGATCGCGCCCGCCGCGCCGGCGATCAGCGCCGCGCTGCGCGTCGGGTCGCTCGTACTGAAGGAAGCGGATCGCGAGGCCATGAAGCTGTCATTGGCGGTGCACGCCGGGGCGTCAAGGATTTCGCGGGCTTGCCCCGATATCGTCCTCCCCGGCGAAGGCCGGGGTCCAGGTGGGGGACGCCTATTGGCGAGCGAACCGCTCCGTTACGTCTGCCTTCCCAACCGGGCCCCGGCCTTGCCGGCGAAGCGCAGCGACAAACGCGGCGGCTGCGTTCGATCGAACGCAGCCGCAGCAATCAACCGCTTACCAGATCTTCACGCGCTGATCGGGCGCGAGATACAGCTTGTCGCCCGGCTTCACGTTGAACGCCGGATACCAGGGATCCATGTCGCGGACGATCCAGGCGCGCTGAATCGATTGCGAGTGCGGATCAGTGAGCAGCCGCTGACGCAGATTCTCCTCGCGGTAATTGCGCCGCCAAACCTGTGCCCAACCGAGATAGAAGCGCTGGTCGCCGGTATAGCCGTCGATCACCGGCGCGGTCTTGCCGCCCAACGCCTTGTGATAGGCGTCATAGGCGGTGGTGAGGCCGGCGAGGTCCGCGATATTCTCGCCCTGCGTCAGCGCGCCCTTTTCGTGCATGCCGGGCAGCGGTTCGTAGGCATCGTACTGCGCGACGATCTTGGCGGTGAGCTTGCCGAAATTGGCGACGTCCTCGGGCGTCCACCAATCGGTCAGCTTGCCGGTGGCATCGTATTTCGAGCCCTGATCGTCGAACTGGTGGCTCATCTCGTGGCCGATCACCGCGCCGATGCCGCCGTAATTGACTGCCGGGTCGGCCTTGGGATCGAAGAACGGCGGCTGCAGGATCGCCGCGGGGAAGACGATCTCGACCTGGCCGAAGTTCGAATAGGCATTCACCTCCATCGGCGTCATGCCCCATTCCCAGCGCATGATCGGCTTGCCGAGCTTCTGCACGTCCCAATCGTGCTGCCACTGATTGGCGCGCAGTTCGTTGCCATAGGCATCGCGCGGCGTGATCGTCAGCGCCGAATAATCGTGCCACTTGTCGGGATAGCCGATCCGCGGGGTGAAGGCGGCGAGCTTGGCGTGCGCCTTGACCTTGGTCGCCGGCGACATCCAGGTCAGCTTGTCGATCCGCGCGTTCATCGCGTCGATCAGATTGTGGACGAGATCGAGCGCCGCCGCCTTGGTTTCTGGCGGGAAGTATTTGGCGACATAGAGCTTCGACACGTCGTCGGTCAGCGCGCCGGTGGTGAACTCGACGCCGCGCTTCCACCGCGGCTCCTGCTCGGGCGTACCCGAAAGGACGGTGCCGTAGAAGGCGAAATTCTCCTTGTCGAACGCGCTCGGCAGCACGTCGGCATAGCCGTCCAGCGAGCGCACCAGCAGCTGATCCTGCAGCACCTGGATCGGCGCCGCGGCGACCAGCTTGGCGATACCCGTGACGGCCGATGGCTGCGCGACGATCACGCTGTCGACCGGCATCTGCGCGTCCTTCAGCCAGGTCGCGAAGTCGAAGCCGGGCGCCTGCTGCTGGAGCTGGGCGACGGTCATCTTGTTATAGGTCTTGGTCGCGTCGCGGCTTTCGATCCGGGTCCAGCTCGCCTGCGCGATCTGCGTCTCGAAATCGACCAGCGCCTTGGCCCGCGCCTCGGCATTCGCTTCGCCCGCGAGGCTGAGCATCTTGGCGATATGCGCCTGATACGCCGCCTTGGCCTGGGCGAGCTTGGCGTCGGTCGACAGGTAATAGTCGCGGTCGGGCAGGCCGAGGCCGCCCTGATACACGCTCACCGCATAATTGTTCGGATCCTTGTCGTCCTGGCCGACGCCGGCACCGAACGGCCCGCGCACGCCATTGCGGCTCGCTTCGCCGAGCAGTGCGATGTAGCCGGCCTTGTCCTTGGTCGCCTTGATCTTGTCGAGCCACGGCTTGATCGGCGCGAGGCCCTTGGCGTCGATCGCGGCGGTGTCGACATAGGTCGCATAAGCGGTGCCGATCTTCGAATTGGGATCGGCCTTGGCCGCGTCGAGGATACCGCGGGTGCGTTCCTGCGACAGGTCCGACAGCACGTTGAACGCGCCGTAATTCGACTTGTCGGCCGGGATCGCGGTGGTCTTGGCCCAGGTGCCGTTGGCGAATTCGTAGAAATCGTCGCCGGGCTTGACCGCCTTGTCCATGCCCTTCTCGTCGAAGCCGAACGTGCCGATCTGCGCCCCGCTCGCGCTCTTCGACGCGACCGGCGATGCGCTGATCTTGTTCAGCGGCGAACTCTGCTGCGCAAACGCCGAACCGCTCAGGCCGACGCTGAGCGCCAGCGCCGACACGGCAGAAACAATCCGCGAACCCTTCATCTTATGATCTCCCCGAAGACTCGCCTCGTCCAGGATGCGGCGGGCGGTATCGGGGGGAGACTAAGCGCGCCAACCCACGCTCGTCAAACCGGTATCAGCGGCGACGAGTGCGCCACTTGCGCGCGATCCACAGCCGCCAGCCGAACGACGTCGCGGCAAAGCCGATCGCGGCGAACACGCAGGCGATGACGACAAGCCCGACGATCAGCGACGGCCCGCCCTGCGCGACGAGCCAGTGCAGCCAGCCGGCATTGTGCGCTACGTTGCTCGCGATCGGCCGCCCCGGCACCGCGGCGTCGAGCCGCAGCACCCAGCGCCCGGTGCTGTAGGCGGCGGCCATGATCGGCACGAAAGTAATCGGATTGTTGACCAGCGTCGCGCCGACCGCGGTGGGCACATTGGCGCGTGCCGGGAACGCCAGGATCGCGGCAAGCACCATGTGCGCGAAGGGAAACAGGATGCCGGCGAAGATGCCGAGCGCGACGCCGCGCGGCACCGAGCGCCGGTTGAAGCGCCACAGGCTCGGCGCGAGCACGCGGTGCGCCACGGGCTTCAGGAAGCGATTGCGCTCGATCGCCTCGCGCGAAACGTGGTGACGGAACCAGCCGCTCACCCCGCCCGCGACGCCGCGATCAGCCACGGTCGCGCAGGATGCGTCCCTGCTCACGCTTCCAGTCCCTCTCCTTGATCGTGGCGCGCTTATCATGCGCTTTCTTGCCCTTTGCGAGCGCGAGCTCGACCTTCGCCTTGCCGCGCGCGTTGAAATAGACGCTCAAGGGGACGAGCGTCATGCCGTCGCGCGCCACCGCCCCGTGCAGCTTCTTAATCTCGCGCTCGTGAAGGAGCAGTTTACGCGGCCGCTTGGGCTCGTGATTGAAACGGTTGCCGTGGCTGAATTCGGGAATGTTCGAATTGACCAGCCAGATTTCCGCGCCCTTCACCTCGGCATAGCTCTCGGCGATCGACCCTTCGCCGAAGCGCAGGCTCTTCACCTCGGTCCCCGACAGGACGATGCCCGCTTCGTACACGGTGTCGATCGCATAATCGAACCGCGCGCGCCGGTTCTCGGCGACGGTCTTCACTTTATCGAAGGTGGAGGGCTTGGGACGCGACATGGGAAGCAGCGATGTAGGCGATTGTTACGGTAAGGTGAAGGGGCGCTGCAGGCTTACCCGCGCGGTCCGGCTCGACCGAATGCCTATTGAGCGCCGATCAAATCGATTACCGCCTTTTCTTGAGCGGTCGGCGCCCCCCACCAGCCACCGATCCAGTGACCGCCAGCCGTCTCGACTTCGAGCGTGTTTATCATCCCACCGGCCGCGATATTGGGATCGCGTTGAAAGGTAGGCCCCTTGGTGAGGCAAGGATCAGCGATCATCGCATCGAGCTTGCGGCTATCCGCCGCGCTGAGATCGCGATCGATATTCGGCAGCCGGCTTGGCTTGGCATCCTTGATCCAAATCTGGCTTTGGCCAACGCCATCGATGTGCCAAATGCCGTCCGGCTTCCTGACGACAATCACGCTGATCGTGGTGGTTTCTAGATCGCCCCCATTACCGTACCATAAGATTCGCGGCCGCCCGTCAGGGACAGTCAAGCCGAGCGACCGGCGAAAAATTTCATGGTCTTGCAACGCGGTTTTCGCCGGTTCCCATTTCACGTCGGCGGCACTGTCTAAGCGCGAGCTTTCCGCGCACCGCGCGAAAGCCTTCTCATTCGCCGAGGCGGCCGGATTGGTCGATGCTGCGACAGGCCCTTGAAGAGCGGCCCAAATTGACAACGACCATATCGCGCCGCGTCGCATCACAAGCCGGCGTGCGCCAGCGCCGCATCGACCGCGCGTTGGCTCGCCTCGCCCGGCCAGGTCATCGGCAGGCGAAGTCCCTTCGGGAAGTCGCTCCGGACCTTGCTCAGCGCGTATTTCACCGGACCCGGCGAGGCATCGGTGAACAATGCGGTGTGCAGCGGATAGAGCTTGTCCTGCAGTTCGAGTGCCGCCGCATAATCGCCCGCACGCGTCGCCGCCTGAAACGCCGCACAAAGCGCCGGGGCCACGTTGGCCGTCACCGAGATGCACCCCACCCCGCCCATCGCGTTGAACGCCAGCGCCATATCGTCATTGCCCGAAAGCTGGCAGAAATCGGCCCCCGCCGCCTCGCGCTGCGCGGAAACGCGGGCGATTGCGCCGGTCGCGTCCTTGATGCCGACGATCGAGGGGACCGCCTTGGCCAGCTTGCCGATCGTCTC
>JBQCHO010000084.1:0-8182 GCA_051954635.1 Sphingomonas sp.
CGGGGCGTTAAGGTCGGCGCTCCAGAACTGGTTGTTAAGCGCGGTGAAGAGCAGCGGGGCGGTTTCGCCGCTGATCCGCGCGATGCCGAGCAGGAGGCCGGTGACGATGCCGCTCATGCCCGCTTTGAACAGGATCTGCGCGGTTACCTTCCAGCGCGGAAGACCGAGCGCGAACGCGGCTTCGCGCATGCGATCAGGGACCAATCGTAGCGCCTCGTCACTGGTGCGGACGACGACCGGAATCAGGATCATCGCCAGCGCGAGCGCGCCGGCATAGCCTGAGAAGTGCTTGCTGGTCGCGACGACGAGTTCGTAGATGAACAGGCCGAGCACGATCGACGGCGCGCTGAGCAGGATGTCGTTGACGAACCGCACCGTCGCCGCAAGCTTGGTGTGGCGGCCGTGTTCGGCGAGATAGGTGCCCGCGGCGAGCCCGATCGGCGCACCGATCAGCAGTGCCAGCGCGATCATCACCGCGCTGCCGTAGAAGGCGTTGAGCAAGCCGCCATCGGCGCCCGGCGGCGGCGTCATCTCGGTGAACAGCGACGGTTTGATCGCGGCGATGCCGTTGCTGATCGTCGTCCACAGGATCCAGGCGAGAAACACCAGGCCAAGCAGCGTTGCCAGCCCGGCGAAGACGAGCGCGATGACGTCGGCGAGGCGACGGCGGAACAATATCCACTTCATGTCAGTGCGTCCGGCCCATGTTCTTGTCCATCCGCTTGAGCATCAGCTTGGCGAGCGAAAGGACGATGAAGGTCACGACGAACAGCAGGAACGCCAGCGCGATCAGCGACGAGCGATAGAGCGGCGTGTCGGCTTCGGTGAACTCGTTGGCGATCGCCGCGGCGATCGAGTTGCTCGGCATGAGGAGCGACGCCGACAGATCGTGCGCGTTGCCGAGCACGAAGGTGACGGCCATCGTCTCGCCGAGTGCGCGGCCGAGCCCGAGGAAGATCGCACCGACCACCGCCGAGCGCGTGTAGGGCAGGGTGACGTGGCGCAGGATTTCCCAGCGCGTCGACCCCAAAGCAACGGCGGATTCGCGCAGCGCGCTCGGCACCGCGTTGAACACGTCGCGGGCGACCGCGGCAATGAACGGGATGATCATGATGCCGAGGACGATGCCCGCGGTCAGCATGCCGATCCCGATCGGCGGCCCTGAAAACAACGCACCGATCACCGGCCAGGTGCCGAGATGGTCGTTGAGCCAAGGCTCGATATGGTCGGCCATGAATGGCGCGAAGACGAACAGCCCCCACATGCCGTAGATGATGCTTGGCACCGCAGCGAGCAGTTCGATCGCCACCGCGATCGGCTGGCGCGTCACCGGCGGCGCGATGTCGGTCAGGAACAGGCCGATGCCGATCGACACCGGCACCGCGATGATCAGCGCGATCGCCGAGGTAACGAGCGTGCCGTAGATCGCGACGAGAGCCCCGAACTGGCCGTTGACGACATCCCAGTCCTTGCCGGTGATGAAGTGCCAGCCGAACGTCTGAAAGGCGAGGCGGCCGCCCCATGCCATCGACACGGCGACGGCGATGAGTAGCAGCAGAACGAGCCAGGCGGCGCCCCCCGTGGCCAGGCGAAACGCCCGGTCACGAAGGTCGCCGCCCCGCCGCCCGGCAGGGAGGACAAGGGTGCTCACTTGATGTTGGCGTCCATATACGTTTCGATCTGCTTCACCAGATCGGCCGGCAACGGCACGTAATCAAGCTTGTTCGCCTGGTCCTGCCCGTGCTCGAGCGACCAGCGGAAGAACTTCAGCGCGGCTTGGGAACGCGCCTCGTCCTTGGGCTGTTTCGGCATCAACACGAAAGTCGATGCGGTGATCGGATAGGCCTGCGCGCCCGGCGCGTTTGTCATCACCAGGAAGAAGTCCTTGGCGTTGGCCCAATCGGCGCTGGCGGCCGCCGCCTGGAAGCTCGCCTGGCTTGGCGCGACATAGTTGCCGGCCGCGTTCTGGACATAGGCCCAGGCCATGTTGTTCTGGAGAACATAGGCGTATTCGACATAGCCGATCGAGTTCGGGATCTGGTCGACATAAGCAGCAACGCCTTCGTTGCCCTTGCCACCGACGCCGGTCGGCCACGAAACCGAGGTGCCTTCACCCGGGCCAGCCTTCCAGCTCGGGCTGACCTGGCCGAGATAGTGGGTGAAGTTGAAGCTGGTCCCCGAAGCGTCCGAGCGGTGGACGACCGAAATCTTGGCGTCGGGGAGCGTCACCCCCGGGTTGGTCTTGACGATCGCGGGATCGTTCCACTTGGTGACCTTGCCGGCATAGATGTCGGCGAGGACCGGGCCGGTGAGCTTGAGCTTGCCCTTGTCGATGCCGGCAACGTGCACGACGGGGACGACGCCGCCGACGATCACCGGGAACTGCGCGAGGCCCGAGCCGGCGAGCTCGTCCGAAGCGAGCGGCTTGTCGCTGGCGCCGAAGTCGACGGTGCCGGCCTTGATCTGCGAGATGCCGCCGCCCGAGCCGATCGACTGATAGTTGACCTGGACGCCGTTGGCCTTCGAATAGTCCGAGGACCAGGCCGAGAGCACCGGATAAACGAAGGTCGAGCCCGCACCGGTGATCTGATTGGCGCCACCGGCAGCGGTATCGTTCGCGGCGGCGGCATTGCCGGCTTCATTGTGGCTCTGGCAGCCCGCGAGCATGATCGCGGCAAGCACCGCGGCGGTCGAAATGATCTTCAACTTTCCCTCCGTTTACGAGTCGTGCGTTCTGGTAGGGAAATTGCGGGTAGCTTTGGTGACAGATATATTACGCTTTTGTGACAGGCGATGCGGGCGGAAGCAGCAAGCCGCCTCCGCCCAACCGTTGCGAATTACTTGATATTGCTCGCCATATAGGTCTCGATCTGCTTAACCAGCGGAGCCGGCAGCGGGACGTAATCGAGGCTCAGCGCCTGCTTCTGGCCCTTTTCAAGCGACCAGCGGAAGAACTTGCGCGCGGCCTGCGACGAGGCTTCGTTCTTCGGCTGCTTGTACATCAGCACGAAGGTCGACGCGGTGATCGGATAGGCGTTTGCGCCCGGCGCGTTGGTCATCACCAGGTAAAAGTCCTTGGCGTGCTTCCAGTCGGCAGTCGCCGCCGCCGCCTGGAAGGTCTTCGCGCTCGGCGCGACAAAATGACCCGCGGCATTACGCATCAGCGCATAGGCCATGTGGTTCTGCAGGACATAGGCGTATTCGACGAACCCGATCGAGTTCGGGATCTGGTTGATGTACGCCGCGACGCCTTCGTTACCCTTGCCGCCGACACCGTTCGGCCACTGCACCGAGGTTCCTTCGCCGACCGTTGTCTTGAAGCGCGGGCTGACCTGGCTGAGGAAGTGGGTGAAGTTGAAGCTGGTGCCCGAGGCGTCCGAACGGTGGACGGTCGAGATCTGCGCGTCGGGCAGCTTGAGGCCGGGGTTCATCTGCGCGATGTGCGCGTCGTTCCACTTGGTGATTTCACCGTCGTAGATCGCCGCGAGCACCGGGCCGCTGAGCTTGAGCTGGCCGGGCTTAAGGCCGGCGATGTGTGCAACGGGGACGACGCCGCCGATCGCGACCGGGAACTGGGCGAGACCCGAAGCGGCGAGTTCGCTCGGCGCGAGCGGCTTGTCCGTCGCGCCGAAATCGACCGTGCCGGCCTTGATCTGCGCGATGCCGCCGCCCGAGCCGATCGACTGGTAATTGATCTGGTCGCCGGTCATGCCCTTATAGTCGGCCGACCATTTCGACAGCACCGGATAGACGAAGGTCGAGCCAGCGCCGGTGATGTTGGTGGCGCCCGCGGCGCCGCCAATGGCGATCGCCAGCGCCGCGCCGGCGAGCTTCAGAGTGAGTGCCTTCATGGTAATCCCTTTCGTTTCGACAAGATCGTCACGATCCGCAACGGCGCGATTGGCTGCCTGTCGGCGATCATGACGATCGCTCGCGAATGCGCCCCCCGGCCACCGATCTGGTTCGATCGTGACTCGCTTTGGCGCGGTTCGATGACCGTCCCGCGAAAGGAGGATGACGCTATTGTGACGCGTGGCGCTTTTTGCCGCTGGGCGCAGGGACTATTGCCAGCCGCCGCCGAGCGCCATGAACACCGCGATCTGATCGTCGGCAAGCCGGGCTTGTGCCGCCGCGTGGGTCGCCTCGGCCTCGGCAAGGCTGCTCTGGGCTTCGAGCAGCGAGAGGAAATCGCCGCGCCCGAAGCGGAACAGTTTGCCCGCTTGCTGGGCGGACAAGGCCGCGCTGTCGCGGGCGCGCCCCAGGGCCGCGGCGCGGTCGCGATCGCGCGCGTAGGTTTCGAGTGCGGTTTCGGTGCCGCGCAGCGCCTCGAGCACGGTCGCGTCGAACCCGGCAAGGTCGGCTTCGACCTGGGCGTTGGCCTCGTCGATCCGTGCCTTCACAACGGGGCGATTGGGAAAACTCCAGCTGATCAGCGGGCCGAGGCTGAAACCGAACGAGGTTGGCCCGCCGATATCCTTGAGGGGGCCCGACAGGCCTGCAGAGCCGCCGAGGCTGATCTGCGGATAGAGATCGGCCATCGCGACACCGATCTGCGCGGTATCGGCAGCGATGGTACGTTCCGCCTCGCGAATGTCCGGGCGGCGGCGGATCAGTGCCGCGCCGTCGCCGACCGGCATGGGTCGCGCGAGGGCGGGAAGGGTGCTGCACGCCTCGACCTGTCTGGGGTAATCGGCCGGTGGCCGACCAAGCAAGGTCGCGAGCAGATAGAGCGCGGCGCGGCGTTGGGCGATAAAGGCGGGTAGGCTCGCCTCGCTGGCGTCGACCGCGGCCTGCGCGCGGCTGACATCGAACGCGGTGCCGCGGCCGCCGCGCTGCAGGCGGGTGGTCGCGCTCAGCGTCTCGCGCTGCAGGCTGACGATCCGCTGCGTCACTGCCAGCTCGTAATTGGCGCCGCAGATATCGGCATAGGCCTTGGCGGTGGCCGCTGCGACATTGACGCGCACTGCGTCGCGCGCCGCCTCGACGGCCTCGCGATTGGCCAAGCTCGATTCGATCGCGCGCTTGATCTTGCCGCGCAGGTCGAGCGGATAGCCGACCGAGATGCCGAGATCGTAGCCAAGCACGCCGGGCAGCGATCCGCCGGTTCCGGAGAGCCGCGCCAGGGTCGCGCCGCCGGACAAGTCGGTGGTCAGTTCACGCCCGGCGGCGGTCTCGCGAACGACTGCGCTGGCCTTGCGAAGATTGGCGTCGGCGACGCGCAGATCGGCATTGGCCGTCAGCGCCTGCTCGACCAGCGTGTCGAGCTGCGGATCATTGTAGAGTCGCCACCAATGATCGGGCAGCGGTTCGTTGGCGAAGGCCGGATCTCTCGCCGACACGAAGTTGCCGATCGCGCTCGGCTCGGTAGCAGCGGAATGCGCGGGCGGATGATAGTCCGGCCCCGCGGTCGCACAGCCCGCCAGCAGCGCCAGCACGGCGAGAGAAGCGAACCGTTTCATCGCGTCGCAGCGCCTTCGGCCTGGGCGGGCTGGATCGTTACTGTCGCCGTGCGGCCTGAGACAAGACGGATGCCCTTGGGGATGCGGGTCAGCTTGATGCGGACCGGAATGCGCTGCGCCAGTCGCACCCAGGTGAAGGTCGCATCGACGCTCGGCAGCAGGTTGCCCGAATTGCTCCGTGTCGGATCGTTGATCCCCGCGGCGATACTTTCCACACGGCCGTAAAGCGGGCGCGCATCGCCCATTAGGCGAACGGTCGCCGGCGCGCCGATGCGGATCAGCGGCAGCTTGGTTTCCTCGAAATAGCCCTCGACGCGCAGGCTGTCGGTGTCGAGCAAAGCCATCGCCTGTTGGCCGGCGCCGACATAATCGCCGGGATGCAGATCGAGATTGGTGACGACGCCGTTGACCGACGCCTTGACCTGGGTGCGCGACAGGTTGAGCTGTGCACCCTGCAGTGCGGTTTCGGCTTCCGCCAACGCCGCACGCGCGGTGGCGACGCGGGCGACGTTCTGTTCATGCGCTTCGGTCGCGACGAGATCGCCGAGCGCGAGATCGCGCGCCGCCTCGCGCTGCGCCTGGCCCAGCGTTGCACGCGCACTGGCGATCGTCGCCTGCGCCTGCGCGACGGCAAGCGAGTAGCGCGGCTTGTCGATCACGAACAGCAACTGCCCCGCTGCGACCGCTTGGTTGTCCTTCACGTCGACCTCGGTGACGAGGCCGCCGATATCGGGTGTCACGCGCACCACGTCACCGCGTACGCGACCGTCGCGCGTCCACGGGCTGCGTTCATAATGGTGCCACAACCAGACGGCGACGATTGCTGCCAGGATCACGATCAGGATGGTCGCGGCGCTGCGGCCGAGCGGGGCAAGAAAGCGGTTCATTGATGAAAGCCGATGATGGGAGAAAGCCAGGCGAAAAAGCCCAGCACGAGGACGAACAGGCACAGGTCGACAAGCGCGCGATAGGCGAACAGGCGATACATGCCGATGAAATTGAACAGCCGCATCAACCCCATCGTGACGATCGCGGCGGCGATAGCGAGCACCAGCAGCGTGGGGACGAATATGCCGTAGATCGCGATCTCGCCGGTCATGCCCGCGCCTCCGCTGTCGGATCGGCATCAGGGTAGAGATTGCGGCGCAGGCTGACCAGCGCGAGCGCGGCGGCGCGGCGGATCGCGGCGTCGCCGTCGCGGGCGAAGGCGTGGATCGCCGCGTCGATATCGGCGAGCAGAGCTGGCCCGGCGGGGGTGGGCGCAGCAGGGTCGAGATTGCGGTAATAAGCCCCGACATCGGTCAGCACCGCGCGCAGCGGTTCGCCGCGATCGGGCGGCAGATCGAGCCGCAACTGGCGAAGCTCGCCGATCGCCACGCCGGTGCGCAGATCGCGTAGCGCGTCGTAGAGCGGCGCGCCGGGCGCCTGGCCGCTCACCGCCAGTCTCGGCGCGAGCAGCGCGATGCGATCGAGCATGCGGTTGATCCAGCCGCGCATGTCGACCGGGATCATCAGCGTGCTGCGCTCGGCGATATCGGCCCAGCCGGCGCGGATCGTTCGCCGGATCGCGCCCGAAACGCCCGCCGATTGCAGCAGCCTTGCCATCACGATCGCGAAGGCGATGCCGACCAGTTGCGCAATCCCGCCGTTGATGAAGGCCTGAAAATCGCTGGTGTAGCGATCGGCAATCAGCAACGGGCTGCCGAGCCCGAGCAGCGTTGGCAGCGCAATGCCCGACCAGCGCGGCGAGTGCATCATCGTGCCGAGGACAAGGAGCGGCGGCGCGAACGCCGCGGCAAGTTCGGCAAAGCCATCGAGGCGCGGCATCACCGCATAGCCGTAGAGGGCGCCGAGTGCGGTCGCGATCAACGTGCCGAAGAAGAAGGTGCGCAGCGGTACCATCGGATCATCGCTTGCCGAGAAGAGCGCAAGAAACACGCCGGCGAGCATCACCGCGGTCGAGCCATCCTGCCAGCCGCTCAGGATCCACAATGCCGATCCGACCACAATCGTCAGGAACGCGCCGGCCGCGCCGCGGGCGGCACCGGCAACATCGCGGTGCAACTCGCGGTCGCGCCGGCCTTCGAGCAAATCGGCGACCCGCGGGCTGACGGGGCGGCGATCGAGCGTCGCGAGCTGCTCCGAAAGATCGCGACAGTCGCGATGCGCCGCGATCAGCGCGGCCAGGCGCGAAGCGAGGCTGAGCGCGAGCAGATCGCGCCAGGTTGTTTCTTCACCGACCTGTGGTTCGAGTTCGGCGCAGCGGGCCTGCAGCGCGGTAGCCACCTCTTCGCGTTCGGCGCGGTCGATCAGGTCGAGGCGATCGAGCCAGTGTCGCGTATCGGCGAGGAGCGCAGCGAACGCCGGCGGCACGCCACCTTCGGCCTGCAACCGTTCGACCCGGTCGGCAACCGCAGCGCCGAGCGGCATCAGCAGCGAGAGCTGATCCTGCAGCGCGCGGACTGTCCGAACGCGCGGGGCGATCCGGCTCGTCTCGAACGGCAGATGGATCGAGAGCTGGTGCAGCTCGGTAACGTCCTGCGCCAGCCGCCGCCGTTCGGCGTCGACATCCGGTGCGGGGGCGAGTTCGATCGAATCCCGCGACCAGCGTTCGGCGTCGCGCAGGATCACCGCGACGCGGCCGAGCAGGAACTTGGCGATCGACTGCGGCAGGAACACGGCATGCACGAGGCTTCCGCACAGGATGCCGAGCGTGATCTCCT
>JBQCHO010000085.1:0-3020 GCA_051954635.1 Sphingomonas sp.
GGGCATGGGCGACACCTCGGTCGCCGCGCTCAAGATCGCGCAGGCGACGGCGCTACGCCTGCTGAGGGCGGAGGTCGCCGCGAAACCGGTGCTGTCCAACTGGCAGGCGGTGCTCGATTACCTCCGTGCCGACATGGCGCATCACGGCAACGAGCGTGTCCGCGTGTTGCATTTGAACACCCGCAACATGCTGATCCGCGACGAGCTGATGAACGAAGGCTCGATCGACGAGGCCCCGGTCTATGTCCGCGAAGTCATCCGCCGCGCGATCGACCTCAAGTCGGCATCGATCATCCTGGTCCACAATCATCCCTCGGGCGACCCCTCGCCCAGCCGCGCCGACATCGACCTGACGCGCGCCGTGGTGGAAGCGGGGAAGAAGCTGGGGATCGCGGTGCACGATCATATCATCGTCGGGACGCACGGGTTTGTGAGCCTGCGGGGACAGGGGCTGATTTGAGCAACTAGTCTGTCGAATTCCTGTGGCGGCTAGAGTGAAAAGCTGAAAACTTAGTGCATTCGGTAGATTCGGTGAGATTCGGTGACAGTTTACTGAATGCACTAATTTTCGGAGCGGTGTGACCACGGTGCGGACGCCCCATCTCGTTGACTCCCCCGTCCCCATCCCCGATACTCCCGCCCCAGAGCGCATCTGGAGCGCCTCCTGTCCGCGGCAAGGGAGTTCCTCCCGTCCAGCTCGAAACGATACTTACGAACCCTTCTTCCGGCCCTTCGTAAGCGGACGTCTGGCTATTGGAAGGAAGGTTTCCGATGCCTCGTATCCTCACGCCCAAAACCAGTCTCGACAACCTGCGCAAGGACGCCAAGCGCTGGCTCAAGGCCCTTCGCGCCGGCGACGAAGCCGCGATCGCCCGTCTCCGCGAGTCCGGCGCCAAAGCATCCGCCGACCCCGGGCTGCGCGATGTGCAACACGCCCTCGCGCTCGAATATGGCTGCGAGAATTGGATCGCACTCAAGGCGGCGCTCGACGATGTCGCGCTCGATCGCCAGAGTTATGCCGAGCGCCTCGACCAATTGCTCGGCCACGGCTGGGAAGGCAGCATCGCCACCGCGCGGCGGATTCTGAACCGCTATCCCAGCGTCGCCCACGACAGCCTGTTCACGGCCGCCGCCTGCGGCGACATCGCCGAGGTCGAACGGCGCCTGGCGCGCGATCCCGACGCCGCCAAGGCAGCCGGCGGGCCGAAGGAGTGGACCGCCCTGGCGCATGTCGCCTACGGTCGGCTCGACGCCGTCAACGGAGTGACGATCGCCCGCCTGTTGCTCGCGGCCGGCGCCGATCCGCAGTTCAGCTTCAACGACGGCTGGGACAATTCCTTCACCCTGGTGACCGGCGCGATCGGCCTGGGCGAAGGCGCCAAGCCGAGCCATCCGCAGGCGACGGAAGTGGTCGAATTGCTGGTCGCCGCCGGGGCCAGCCCGTTCGATACGCAAGCGCTCTACAATATCTCGATCGTCGGCTCGGACCTCTATTGGTACGACCTGCTGTGGCGCCTGTGCGACGCGCAGGGCATAACCGATCACTGGCACGACGCGGTCAGCTATCGCATCGGCGGGACACGACCGCTCAACCCGCTCGATTATCTGCTCGGCAACGCCGTCGGCCAGAACCATTTGGCGCGCGCTGATTGGCTGCTCGCGCACGGTGCCAATCCCGACACGCCGCATGCCTATACCGGCCAGGCCGTCCGCGCGCTGGCGCAGCTGTCGGGATTCGTCGAGATGGCCGCCTTGCTCGAGCGACACGGCGCCGCGCCGGTACCGCTGAGCGGGGAGGAAGCGTTCCGGGCCGCGTGCCTGAGCGGCGACGAAGCGCGCGCACGCGCGTTGCTCACGAGCGATCCGTCGCTGGTCGCCAACCCGGCGCCGCTGCTGGCCGCCGCCGAGTTCGGCAATGCGCCCGCCATCGCGTTGTTGCTCGCGCTCGGCGCCGATGCCCGCGGGCTGGACCATGAGGGCATCAGCCCACTCCACCGTGCGGTGCAATCGGACTCGGTCGAGTCCGCCAATCTGTTGATCGCGGCCGGCGCCGAGATCGACCTTCGCGAGCGGAAATGGAACGGGACGCCGCTCAGTTGGGCGGGCGTGCTCGGCAGGCCGCACATGGTGGAGCTTCTCGCCCCGCTCAGCAGCGACATCTGGCCGCTGGTCCATCTCGGGTTGGTCGACCGGCTCGAGGCCGTGCTGGCCGCCGACCCCTCACTCGCCAATCGGCCGCGCGCCGGGGATGACGCGCCCACGCCGCTGTTCCATCTGTCCGACGATGACGACAAGGCGGTCGCCGCCGCGTGCGTGTTGCTACGCCACGGCGCGGACCCGCGCGCGATCGGCAAGAACGGCCAGACCGCGATCGACGCGGCGCGGCGCCGCGACCTCGACGAGGCAGCCGATCTGATGGAGGCCTGGCGCCATGACGGCTGAGAAGATCGATCTGCCGCTGCGCATCGTCGTCGACCAGCCGCTGCCGGGCGTGGCGATCGCGCTGGCGCGAGGGAACGGCGCCAACGCCGCGCTGATCGCACCGGTTCACGCCTCGTCGGACGCGCTCGTCTTCGATCTCGACGTCACCGTCGACGACAACACCGCCGAGGGCGGCCCGCGCTTCTTGGGCGCCTTCGTCCAGGGTCCGCCGACCGCGCGGTACGTCTATCTCAACGTCGGCTCGATGGCGGGGCAGATCGGATCGCCCTGGCAGCGCCGCGTCAAGATTCCGCTGAGCGGAATCGGCTGGGAGGCGATCGAGGCGCTCGGGGCGGGCAGCCGTCTCACCGCGCATATCGCGAGCAAGCGCCACGATGGCAGCCCCGCTTGTGCCACCGTACCGATCCTGCCGCCGGGATGGAGCGCGAGCTGAAGAGTCGGGAAAACGTCGGCTTCGAAACCCACCCCGGCGGAGACCGGGGCCCAGCATCCATGACGTGGAGACGGCATCCCCCTGTCGCTAAATTCATCGCGACTGGGCCCCTGGCTTCGTCGGGGTAGTGCTGGTTTCAGTTTCG
>JBQCHO010000086.1:0-4955 GCA_051954635.1 Sphingomonas sp.
TATCCCTATGACGATTTCAGCCATCAGGAAGTGACGCTGCGTGGCAATCATGATCAGGTCGGGGTCGAACTGCGCGGCGAGCTGATCGCCCGGCTCGATGTCGCCGGGATCACCGTCGACGAGTGCGGCTTCACACACCTTGCTTATGCGCCCGAAATCGCTGGGGCGATGCTGCGGCGGCAGCAGGCGCAGGCGGTGGTCGCGGCGCGCACGACGCTGGTCGAAGGCGCGGTCGGCATGGTCGAACTGGCGCTCGATCAGCTCTCGGCGAAGAACGTCGTCGAACTCGATGACGAGCGGCGCGCGGCGATGGTTTCGAACCTGATGGTCGTGCTGTGCGGCGATCGTGACACGCAGCCGGTGGTCAATACCGGCACGCTCTACCAGTAAGGACGGCGCGCTTGGCGGCTCCCCCCAAAAAGGCGTTTCCGCTCCGCCTCGATCCCGCGCTCTACGCGGCGATCGAGCGTGCCGCTGCGGCCGATTTGCGCAGCGTCAATGCCGAGGTCGAATGCCTGTTGCGCGAGGCGTTGTCGAAACGCGGGGTGAAGCTGGCCGATCCGGTGCGCCCGCGCCGGGGGCGGCCGCCCAAGACGGAGGACGAGACATGAGCGACAAATCCAAGCCGCCGTTTGCACGGCGCGGCCTGCAGATCGTACCGGTGACGCGGGTGGGATGGTTGCTGTTCGGCCTCTATCTGGCATTCGTTCTCGGCGGCACGGCGTTGATGATTGCGCTGACGTCGGCTGGCAATCAGGCGGCAATGATCGCCTGGGTCGGCGGAATCGTCGTGGCGAGCATGCTGTTCACGGTCGGCGCATGGCGGCTCGCCGCGCCGGTGCCACCGCCGCCGCATCGTGACGATGACTATTGGTTCGTGCCCAAGCTGTTCGGGTTCGGCGCAACGCCGGTGACGTGGCAGGGCTGGGCGTTGACGATCGGCGTCGCGGGACTGGTGGTGCTCGACATGCGCTTCATCGAGCCGCCGCTGATCAAGATCGTGATCGCGGCGGCGCTTGTCGTCGCCCTGATCGCGATCTCTGCGCACAAGACCGCCGGCGGCTGGCGCTGGCGCTGGGGGCCGGGGGAGTAGAAAGCTAGGTCGGTACCCCGGCCTTGACCCGGGGTCGGGCCTCCTCTGCGAAATTGGAAAGAAAGCCGGACTCCAGGTCAAGCCCGGGGTGACGGTGGATTTTAGCTTACGCCGCCTTCGCGTCTTTAGCGCGCTCGACGGCTTCGAGCAGCAGGCGCTTGGCCTCGTCGGCATCGCCCCATTTGCCGATCCGCACCCACTTCTCCGATTCGAGATCCTTATAGTGGGTGAAGAAGTGCTCGATCTGCTGCATCACGATGTCGGGCAGATCGTCCTTCTGGCCGACCTTGGCGTAATAAGGGAAGGTGCTGTCGACCGGCACGCAGACCAGCTTCTCGTCGCCGCCATGCTCGTCCTCGAGGTTGAGCACCGCGATCGGGCGAGCGCGGACGACGCAGCCGGGCACGAACGGCGAGCGCGCGATCACCAGCGCATCAATCGGGTCGCCGTCGGGCGACAGCGTGTGGGGCACGAAGCCGTAATTGGCGGGATAGCGCATCGGCGTGTGCAGGATGCGATCGACGAACAGCGCGCCCGATTTCTTGTCGAACTCGTACTTCACCGGCTCGCCGCCGACCGGCACTTCGATGATGACGTTGAGGCTCTCGGGCGGATTGTCGCCGACGGGCACCATGTCGATACGCATGTTAAGTCCTTCTTATGCCGACAGCGCCCGGCCCGGCCGGAAGTTCCGGCCGGGCGAGGCGGCTGCCGCTGCGTTAAAACTCGACCGCGTCTTAGGGGCGCGGTTCGAGCAGCTTGTCGAGGCCGGTCTCTCCGGTGCCGGTCTTCACCAGGTGCGGATAGCGCGGGCCGTCATGATAGTCGATGGCGACATCGCGGAAATCGTCGTCGCGCTTCACGGTGAAGTGGATCGGGTTCTTGTCGGTCTTGGCCGCGACGATCGCATCCTTCAGGACGTCGCCGTCATACGCCTTGCCGTTAATCGCGACGATCGTGTCGCCGACGTCCATCCCCGCCTTGAACGCGGGGCTGCCCCAGATCACCGCCGTCAGATCGCCGCCCTTGCCCGCCGAGAGGCCGAGCGAATAGCTGGCGTCGGTCTTGTGCCGCGCCGTCTCCGACTGCTTGAACACGCCCGTTTCCTGATCGGTATAGACCAGCTTGTAGCCGTTCTGCTCGAAGCCCTTGAGCGGCGCGTCCTTCGACAGGCCCTGCAGGCGCTCGTTGAGGAAGATCGCCCAATCATAAGGCTGGATCGAATTGAGCGTGTTGACGACGTCGTTGAAGGTGTACGTCACCTCGCCCCAGTCACCGTCGTTGATGCCGAAAAAGGCGCGGGCGAAATCGTCGATCGACTTGGTCCCGCCCGATTGCTGGCGGAGCATCGAATCGACCTCCATCCACACCATCAGGCCTTCGTTGTAATAATCCTCGGCGCGCTGATAGCTGGTCCAGCCCTTCGGCCGGCGCTGCGAGATGATCGGATCGTTGGTGGTGTCCTCCAGGTCGCGCCACTGCCGCGCGGGCAGATTGTCGTAATAAGCCGCGATCATCGCATATTCGTCGAGCGTATCGGCCTTGCTGACGATGCCCGAGCGCGCCTGGAGCACATAGCCCCAGAACTGCGTCTGACCTTCATAGACCCAGAGCAGGCTGTCGCGCATCGGCACGTCGAAATTGGGCGTCCACAGGTCGGCGCCGCGGCGGAACTTGCCGTCCCAGCTATGCGTGTATTCGTGCGGCAGCAGGTTGTGCGCGCCGGTCTGATTGTCCCAATCGGTGAAATAGTCCTGGCCCGAGCCGTCTTCGGAGCTGCGATGATGCTCGAGCCCGATGCCGCCGAGCTGGTCGCTGAGCGACAGCAGGAATTCGTAATGGTCGTAATGCTGCGCGCCGAAGGTCTTCACCGCCTGCGCGACGAGTTGCTTGTGCTTGTCGATCTGCTCGGGTGTCGCGGCGAGGTCGGCCGGCTTGTCGGCGAACACGTTGAGATCGACCTTCGGCGACAGCGCCCATTGCTTGTAATAGCGCCCCGCGAGCACCGGCGAATCGACCAGGATCTCGTAATTGGTCTTCTGGTACGAATAGATCGGCCCCTTCGCGGTCGAGGGCAGGCCCGACGCGGCGGTGAAGCCGGCGGGATAATGTGCCGTCGCCTGGACGCCGATCTGGCGCGTGTAATAACCGGCCGGATAGAGGCTGACCGAATTCCACTGCAGGCTGATCAGGTTCGGCGTCATCACGATGCGGCCTTGGTCGCCCGAGGTCGCCGAGAGGAAGTCGAACGCCATGTGGAGCGTCTTCACCCCCTCGGGCACGTCGATATGGAACGCGTAGACGTCGACCGGATCGCGCGTCCAGCGGATCGGCTGGCCCTTGTCACCGGTGATGACGAGGCCCGCCAGCTTGTCGAGCTCTCCCGTCGGCGAGTGATGGCCGGGCAGCCATTTCGGATAGAGCAGCACCATCGGGCCGGCCTTCTCTACCGGCAGCGTTTCCTTCACGTGGAAGATGCCCTGGCTGGTGTCCGACGCATCGACGTCGAGCGTCATCGTCCCGGGATACTCCACGTCCTGCGGCGCGGGGATCGCGTCCTCGAACGGCACCGGCTGCGGCTTCGAATTACCGGCGGGAACGAGTTGCGCCGAAGCGGCGGTCGAGGCGAGCAGGAGCGACGTGAAAGCAAGCGTGCGGATCATCGGGGGCCCTTTGGCTGGGGAAACGAGACGGCAAGGGGGATAAGGTCGGAATGCGACCCAAGTCCAGTGCTTCGCTCGCGGTGAGGCGATATTATATCGCGATGTGACGTTACGGCATCGTCGTCGAGACCGGCGCCGGGCCCCTCCCCATCAACGACCTCAGCTCCCGCCGAGCACGTTGATCGTGAACGCCAGCACGCCGATGTTGAACACGAACGCCGCGAGGCAATGCCCGATCGCCACGCGGCGCATATGGCCGCTGGTCATCTCGACGTCCGAGGTCTGGAAGGTCATGCCGAGGGTAAAGGAGAAATAGACGAAGTCCCAATAATCGGGCTCGTCGCAATTGGGGAAATCGATCCCGCCGCAATCGCTGCCGTCCTTCTTGCCCAGATAGAACAGGTGGGCATAGTGCAATGCGTAGATCGTGTTCGAGAACAGCCAGGCGAGCACCAGCGTGCCGATCACCAGCGCGATCGCTGCCGTATCGTTCTTGCCCTTGAGCTCGCCCGCCACCGCAACGAGGATGACGATCATCACCAGCCCGGTGAGCAGCAGCAGCCCGGCGCGATTGGCGTCGTTGTCCTTGGCCTGTTCGCGCATCGCCTTGGCGTCGGCATTCTTCATCAGCGGGACGATCGACAGCAGGAACAGCGCGCTCGCCGCGTCGAACGCCGCCATCGCGCCGCGCCCCGGCCCGAGCGGCGGGATCGCCACCACCAGCCCGATCGCGAAGACGATACAGAACAGCACGAAACGCGGCGGCGCGATGTGGTTGCCAAGTCTCCAGCGCGCGCTCTGTGTCGTCATGACGAAGTGCTAGCGGTTTCGACTCGCCTCGCCTAGATACCCCGGCTCTTATGGCCCGTATCCAGACCCCACAGCGCATCCGCGGCACGCAGGACATTTTCGGCGAGGAGCAGCGCCGCTTCGCGCATGTCCTCGACACGTTCGATCGTGTCCGCAAGCTCTATTGCTTCCAGCGCGTCGACATTCCCGTGTTCGAGGCGACCGAGGTATTCGCCCGCTCGATCGGCGAGACCACCGACGTCGTCTCCAAGGAGATGTACACCTTCCCCGATCGCGGCGGCGATTCGTTGACGCTGCGCCCCGAATTCACCGCCGGGCTGTGCCGCGCCTATCTGACCGAGGGCTGGCAGCAATATGCGCCGCTCAAGCTGGCGACGAGCGGCGCGGTG
>JBQCHO010000087.1:0-15262 GCA_051954635.1 Sphingomonas sp.
AAGGACAAGCTGGTCAGCAGCGAAGTGCGCCAGCCGATGGAAAGCCTGATGGCCGACAAATTGGCCGAATGGCTCGAGGAGAACCCGCAGCACGCGCGGATGGTGATCCAGAAGGTGATCGACGCCGCCGCCGCGCGCGAGGCGGCACGCAAGGCGCGCGACCTGACGCGGCGCAAGGGCGTGATGGACATCGCCAGCCTGCCGGGCAAGCTTGCCGATTGCCAGGAGCGCGATCCTGCCAAGTCCGAGCTGTTCCTGGTCGAGGGTGACTCCGCCGGCGGCTCGGCCAAGCAGGGCCGCGACCGCCATTTCCAGGCGATCCTCCCCTTGCGCGGCAAGATTCTCAACGTCGAGCGAGCGCGGTTCGACCGCATGCTGTCGTCGAAGGAGATCGGCACGCTCATCCAGGCGATGGGCACCGGCATCGGTCGCGACGATTTCAACATCGAAAAGCTGCGCTACCACAAGATCGTCATCATGACCGACGCCGATGTCGACGGCGCGCATATCCGCACGCTCTTGCTCACCTTCTTCTACCGCCAGATGCCCGAGATCATCGAGCGCGGGCACCTCTTCATCGCCCAGCCGCCGCTCTACAAGGCGACGCGCGGGCGCTCGGAAGTCTATCTCAAGGACGATGCCGCGCTCGACCAATATCTGGTCGAGAACGGCGTTGCCGCGACGATGCTCGAAACCTCGGGCGGCGCACGATCGGGCGCCGATCTGCGTCTGTTGGTCGATCACGCGCGGCGGATGCGCACGCTGATGCGCTACGTGCCGCGGCGCTACGATCCGGTCATCATCGAGGCACTGGCGATGGCCGGCGCGCTCGACCCGATGGCGTCGCGCGACGATCGCATCGCGCGCGCCTCGCAGGTCGCGCAGCGGCTCGATCGCGGCGACGCCGAGGCGCGCTGGAGCGTCTCCTTGAGCGAGGAAGGCGGCTATCATTTCGAGCGACTGTGGCGCGGCGTGACCGATCACCACATCGTCGAGGCGAGCTTCCTCGTCTCCGCCGAGGCGCGCAAGCTCCATGCGCTCGCCGCCGAACAGGCCGACAGCTACGCCACCGCCGGCAAGCTGGTCCGCGCCAGCGACGCCGCGGCGGCCGAAACGGCTGAAGAGGACGAAGGCGAAACGGTCACCGTCGGCAAGGGCGAAAGCCTCGTCGCGCGGCCGAGCCAGTTGCTCGAGGCGATCCTCGCGGCGGGCCGCAAGGGCCTCTCGATCCAGCGCTACAAGGGGCTGGGCGAGATGAATGCCGAGCAATTGTGGGAAACCACGCTCGACCCGCAGGTCCGCTCGATGCTCCGCGTCGAGGTGCAGCAGGCCGACATGGCCGACGAGATCTTCACCCGCCTGATGGGCGACGTCGTCGAGCCGCGCCGCGAGTTCATCCAGGACAACGCGCTGAGCGTGGCCAACCTGGACGTTTGATTTCGTCATTGCGAGGCGCGTAGCGGCGAAGCAATCCAGGACAGCCTGCGCGGCGGTGGATTGCTTCGCTGCGCTCGCAATGACGAATATCGCTAAAGCCCGCCTTCTCCGACCCCAAGCGAGGCGCGGGGTTCTTCATCGCCGGTCGGCTCCCTAGCTAGGCATCACCTGCCATCAGCCAAGGAGCCGACCGTGACCGACCAGACTGATTATGTCCCCCCCAAGGTGTGGACCTGGAATCCGGGCAACGGCGGCCAGTTCGCCAATATCAACCGCCCGACCTCGGGCGCGACGCACGAGCATGAGCTGCCGGTGGGCAAGCATCCGCTGCAACTCTATTCGCTGGCGACGCCCAACGGCCAGAAGGTGACGATCCTGCTCGAAGAGCTGCTCGCCGCCGGCCATGTGGGCGCCGAATACGACGCCTGGCTGATCCGCATCAACGAAGGCGATCAGTTCGGCAGCGGATTCGTTGCGATCAATCCCAATTCGAAAATCCCTGCGCTGGTCGATCGCTCAGGCCCCGAGCCGATCCGCGTGTTCGAATCGGGCGCGATCCTCGTCCACCTCGCCGAGAAGTTCGGCGCGTTTCTGCCGACCGATTCCGCCAAGCGCGCGGAAACCTTGTCATGGCTGTTCTGGCAGATGGGCGCGGGGCCGTTCCTCGGCGGCGGGTTCGGCCATTTCTACGCCTACGCCCCGAGCAAGATCGAATATGCCATCGATCGCTATGCGATGGAGGTGAAGCGCCAGCTCGACGTGCTCGACAAGCGGCTGGCGGACAATCGCTACCTCGCCGGCGACGACTACACGATCGCCGACATGGCGGTGTTCCCCTGGTATGGCGGGCTGGTCGAGGGCAAGCTCTACGGCGAGGCCGCGACCTTCCTGCAGGTCGATGACTACAAGAACCTACGCCGCTGGACCGACGAGATCGCGGCGCGCCCCGCGGTCATTCGCGGCCGGATGGTCAATCGTGCGACCGGCGATCCCGCCGGGCAATTGCGCGAGCGCCACGACGCCGGCGATTTCGAGCGGCGCACGCAGGACAAGCTCGAACCCGCCTGATCTTGGCAGCGACGCGACGCGGCGAAACTGCTATCCTGCACGCCTCAAAAAAGGAGGACGGGGATGAACAAGGCAGGATGGATTTTGCTGGCAAGCGCCGCCGCGCTGGCGGCGTGCAGCCAGGCGACTGCGGGACAGGACAATAGCGCCAACACCGCAACCCCCGCCGCGGCGGCGGCATCGACCGCGGTGCCGGCGGCGATCGCCAGCGCAGCCAGCGATCCGGCGCGCGGCCCCGACGCCGCAACGACCGACCAGCGCCGCCACGGCCCGGAAATCCTCGCTTTCGCCGGGGTCAAGCCGGGCGACAAGGTGATCGATCTGATCCCGGGCGGGGCCTATTGGACCAAGCTGTTCGCCAAGACGGCCGGTGCTAGCGGCCACGTCTATGGCATCTGGCCGACGCCTTATGCCGATGAGGCGAAGACCAACGTCGTCGATTATCAGAAACTCGCCGGATCCACCGACTTCGCCAATGTGAGCATGTCGATCGAGCCCGCCACCGAGATCACCGCGCCTGAGAAGGTCGACCTCGTCTTCACCTCGCAGAACTACCACGATTATCCCGACAAGTTCATGGGCCCTGTCGATCCCGCGACGCTCAACAAGGCGGTGTTCGACGCGCTCAAGCCGGGCGGCATCTTCCTGATCGTCGATCACGCCGCCCCCGCCGGTTCGGGCATGGCCGATACCGACACGCTCCACCGCATCGATCCCGCGATCGTCAAGCAGCAGGTAACGGCAGCGGGCTTCGAATTCGTCGGCTCGAGCGATTTGCTTGCGAACCCGGCCGACGACCACACACTCAAGGTGTTCGACCCCAAGATTCGCGGCCACACCGATCAGTTCATCTACAAGTTCCGCAAGCCAGCATGACGATCAGGCGCCGCGCCCTACCCAGTGGAGCGCGGCGCCGTGGCGTTTGAGCCAGGCGCGCGCGGGAGTCGGATCGTCGCCGAGCACTTCGGCGGCGAATGCGTGGAAGTCGGGGCCGTGGTGCATGTGGATACGGTGCGCGACTTCGTGTGCGACGGTGGCGCGGCGGACGGAATCGGGCGCGAGGATCAGCCGCCAGCTATAGCGGATCGCGCCCGCGCTGCTGCAGCTTCCCCAGCGTCCGCGCGGATCGCCGATCGACACTGCGCTGACCGTGACGCCGGCGCGCTCGGCAAAGAACGCCGTCTCCTCGCGCAGCAGTTCGAGCGCCGAGCGCCGCAGCCACGTCTCGACGCGCCGCGACAGTCCCTCGGCGGGTCCGCCGACCACCAGCCGCTCGCCGTCCAGCGCTACCCGACGGGGTCGATCGGCCGACCAATCGATCGTCACCGTCTCGCCGCGATAGGGCAATGTCGCGTGATGCGCGAACGGCCGCCCCTCGGGCAGCCGCGCGCGCTGCGTCGCCAGCCAGGCCTGTTGCTGCTCGGCCCATTTGAGCGCGGGCTTGAGCGCGGCGCGCTTGGGCAGCGTCAGCCGCGCGCGACCGCTCGTCGGATCGACAGTCAGCCGCACGCGGCGGGCGCGGGCGTTGCGGACGATGTCGATCTCGGCGGTCACAGCTCGCGATCGACGATATGGTGTTCGAGTTCGCCGGCATCGCTTTCCGACACCGTCCAGCCCGCCACCGAATGCCCGGCGCGGCGCACCGCGTCGCGGTCACCGCACACCAGATAGTGCCAGTCGGGCAGCGGCTTGCCCTCGGCGCGCAGGCGATAGGCGCAAGTCGAGGGCAGCCAGTCGATCGTGTCGACATTGCCCGAGGTCAGCCGCACGCAATCGGGCACATAAGCGCGGCGGTGGCGGTAATCCGAACATTGCGCGGTGCTCCGATCGAGCAGCCGGCAGGCGACGTTGGTCGGGAACAGCTCCCCCGTCTCCTCGTCCTCGAGCTTGTGCAGGCAGCATTTGCCGCAGCCGTCGCACAGCGCCTCCCACTGCCCGCGGTCGAGCTCGGCGAGCGGCGTGTCTTCCCAGAAGCGCGCGCTCATTTGACCCACTGTTCGAGCGTCGCGACCACGTCGGCGGGCTTCTGCTGCACCGGCACGATGACGATCGGCTTACCGCCGGGGCCGAACAGGATCGCTGAATCGCTGTGCTGGACGACATAGCTGCCGTTCGGACCCGACGGCTGCGCCTGGTAGAAGATGCGATATTCCTTCGCGACGCGCGCGATCTCGGCGGCGCTGCCGGTCAGGCCGATCAGGCGCGGGTAGAAGGCCGCGACGAAGGTCTTCAGGGTCGCCGGATCGTCGCGCGCCGGATCGACGGTGACGAATATCGGGACGATGCGCCGCGACACCGCCGGATCCTTGGCGTCAAGCGCGCGCAGCGCAGCGCCGAGCGTCTGCATATCGGTGGGGCAGACATCGGGGCACGAGGTGTAGCCGAAATACATGATGCGGTACTTGCCCGCGAAATCCTTGTCGGTGACGCGGCGGCCGTCCTGATCGGTCAGCGCGAACGGGCCGCCGATCGACGCGCCCGCGAGCGGGGGCGCGGTCGGCTGCGCCGGTGAACACGCCGCGAGCGCGAGCAAAACCGGGAAAAATCGTGCGCCGTTCATGACAAGGGCAGCCATGATCTGTTAAGCGGCAGCACGCAAGTCATCCGCTTTTCGAGGGGTCATTCCCATGTCGTCGCGCCGTCTTTCGGTCCTGCTCCTGCCGCTGCTCCTCGCCGCCAACCCCGCGGCCGCGCAAATGGGCAAGACCGACGCCTACAAGTTCATGGAGGCGGTGAAGAACGCCAAGGGCCAGGAAGTCACCGACATGCTCGCCACGCCGGGCAATTCGCTGGTCAACACGCAGGAGCCGAACACCGGCGACAGCGCGCTGATGATCGTCGTGCGGCGCGGCGACACCACCTATACGCGCTTTCTGTTGCAACAGGGCGCCAATCCCAATCTGCGCAACAAGCAGGGCGACACCGCGACGATGATCGCGGTGACCGGGAACGAGGAGCCCTGCCTTCAGATCCTGATCGACGACAAGGCGAACGTGAACGTCGCCAACGATCGCGGCGAGACGCCGCTGATCCGCGCGGTCCAGCTGCGCAACATCCAGATGGTGCAGGAGCTCTTGAAGGGCGGCGCCGATCCCGACCAGACCGATCACCTCGCCGGCCTGTCAGCGCGCGAATACGCCAAGCGCGACACGCGCTCGCCGGTGATCGCCAAGCTGCTCGCCGATGCGCCCAAGGTCAGCAAGACGGTGTCGGTCGGGCCGTCGCTCTAAGCGATCAACCCGGCTTCGGGGTCGGTGAGGCCGATCAGGCGGCGGCCGGCGCGCCTGGCGAGGGCGAGCGTGCAGCGTTTGCGCGCGGTGGCGGTCATCGCATGGGTGGTGGCTTCACGGACGATCGCGGCGTCGTAGCGGTCGGCGACGATTACCCCGGTGCGGTCCGGCAGGAACGCCTCGCGATCGAGCGGGCTGGCATCGAACCCGGCAGGGATCGCCCAGAAGAATCGGTCGCAATGATCGAGATAATCGAACCACTTGCCATCGCCGAGCAGATCGCCGCGCGCGACCTTGATCTCAACGATGACGATGCGGCCGCGCGCGTCGAGCGCCATCAGATCGGCGCGGCGCCCGCCGTCGAGCGGCACTTCGCCCATCGCGACGAGATCGTGGCGCAGCAGCATCCGCGTCACCCCGCGCGCGACATCCGCCGCGCACAAGGGCGAAGCGGGATCGTCGATACATGAGGCGGGAGGGACGAGGCTGGCCATGCCTCGAACCTAGAACATTACACGAACGGAGAAAAGACCCCGGACGTTCGTGCGGCGATATCAGCGGAAGAAGATGTGGTGGCCGATCGAAGCGACTTTGGCCTTGCCCCAGCCGGGGCTGACGCGCTTGGCGTGGAAATAGAGCGCGTCGGGCGCCGGATTGTCCCATGCCTTGGCGAGCGCGACCTGCGCGACGGCAACAGCCACGCGATAGGCCTTGCGGCCGAGGTCGATCTTCGGAATCGAGCCGCCCCGAACGAACGAGAACTGGCCGGGCTGGGTGACGACGCCGCAGATCGAATCGGGGAAGCGGCCCGAGCGCGTGCGGTTGATGATCACATCGGCGACCGCGAGCTGACCGGCAAGCGGCTCACCCTTCGATTCGAAATAGATCGCGCCGGCGAGGCAGGCGAGATCGTCGTTGACCGCGACCGGCGTGTTCTGCGCGGCGACAGCGGCATCGAGGCTGGCGAATTCGGCGGCTTCATCGGTGTCGGCGGCCTTGGCGGCGGCGGCGATCGAATCTTCGCCCGGCAGCTTCTGGACGGTAACGCCGGGGATTTCGGGGGTCGGCGTCATCGGAACTTTTACCGACGCATCGCCGTTGACGGGGATGAGCTTGGCCAGTGACGGCGTGGAAATGGGCGTCTTGCTCATTTCCGAGGCGAAGCCCGGGCTGCTCAGGCCGGCCAGGCTTGCGACAAAAAGGGACATCGCCGCGGCGATCGCGGCGTGATGACGAAACGACATTCGGACTGCTTATATGCGGTTGACGCACGGTCCGGTTCGCGGGTGCGATCCGGCCGGGAAATCCCCCGACTGCGTAACCGTTCGACCTCTGACATCGGCACGGCACAACGCTTTGCTCTATCAGCCGGCTTTATTTTGTGCGGCGCAAAAGAGTCAATCGCCCAAGATCGTTTCAGCGGCGAACCGTTCGGCGTCTGCGATATCCAGTTCGATTACCCACAGGTCCGGATCGCGCGCGCGGCGGCGACGCCAATAATCGGCCGATTCCTGTGGGTCAGCGGAATCGCTGGGTCCCGTCTTGATCAGCGCCGTAGCGCCGTCGGGCCCGATCCCGCGTTCGAGGAAGCGTGGTTCACCGCCCCGTTCCGAGACGATCACGAGGATTCCGCCGGCCTGCGCGTCGCCCTTACCGAGCACCATGCCGATGCCGCCGGCGTCGTTGACGCGGCGGAGCAGCGCCGAGACGACCACCCCGCTCGGCAGCCGCGCACTCACGAGTCGGCGCGATAGCCGGAGAGGCCGGCGAGCGCGATTTGCGAGCGCATGAAGGTGCCGGTGCCGCGCGCGGCTTCCTCGCCCGACGAATCGATCAGCCGCGCCTCGGCGACGAACACACGGCGCTGTCCCGATACCCAGCGCCCCTCGGCGATCACCGGGCCGTCACGCAAGGGACGCGTGAACAGCAGGTTGAACGCGGTCGTCAGCAGGAAGCGATCGGTAACCAGGCTGTTCGCGGCGTAGAAGGCCGCGTCATCGAGCATCTTGAAATAGGCGGTGCCATGGACCGCGCCGGCGGCATGATAATAGCGCTCGTCGAGGTCGAACCGGATGCGCGCGGTGCCCGGCCCGGTGATTTCGAGCCGCGAGTCGAACAGGCGGTTGATCGGCGCGGCGGCGTAGAGCGATTCGAGCGCGCGGTGGTGCGCCGCTTCGCCCGAAGCCGGCTCAGGCGGCATCGCGCGCTTCGGGCTCGCTCAGCAGTGCGAACAATGCGTCGCGCGAGCCGGCGCCGCGCAGCTTGGCCACGAAGCCGGGATCGCGCAGCGCCCGCGAGACCCTCGCGAGCATTTTCAGGTGATCGGCACCAGCATCGGGCGGCGACAGCAGCATGAACACGATGTCGACCGGCATGTCGTCGACCGCAGCGAAGTCGATCGGGTGAGCGAGCCGCGCGACCGCGCCAACGATGCCGTCGAGCCCGGCGATCTTGGCATGCGGAATCGCGATACCGCCGCCGAATCCGGTCGAGCCGAGCTTCTCGCGCTCGGCGAGGCGGTCGGCGACGGCGCGGGGATCGAGTCCGTGGCGATCGGCGACGGCCGCGCCCAATGCCTGAAACAGTGCCTTCTTGGTCGAGATGGTAAGGTCGGGAAGGATCGTGTCGGGAGTCAGCAGGTCGGAAAAGTCGGTCATCATCTATCCTGGACGCGCGAAAGCACCCGGATCAGTCTCCCGAGGGCCCGCGCCAATATTGACGCGGGCCATATACCGATTTCACCAGAATCGAAAGGTCAGCCGGCCCGGTTGGGCTCGACCCAGCCGATCGTGCCGTCGCCGCGGCGATAGACCATGTTGTATGCCCCGGTCCCTGAGTTCTTGAACATCAGCGCGCCGGTGTTGCGCAGATCGAGCATCATCACCGCGTCCGACACGCTGGCGTCGGGAATGTCGACGCGGGTTTCGGCGATGATCAGCGGGTGATCGCCGGCGTCTTCCTCTTCACCGCCCTGGAAAACGGTATAGCCCGCGCCGTCGAGCGAATTGTCATAGGCGCCATTTTCGGCCGCGGCCGCCGCCTGGCCGGCGTTGCGATCCTTCAGGCGGCGAGTGTAGCGACGCAGCTGGGTATCGATCTTGTCGGCCGCGCCGTCGAACGCGCCGTGCGCTTCCTGCCCCGTGTTGCTCGCCTTGAGCACCAGTCCCTGCATCGCGTGCATGACGATGTCGCAGGTGAAGCCAGCATCGTGCGGCCCCTTGCCGAAGGTCACCTGCGCCGAGATCGATCGGGCGAAATATTTGTCCGCGATACCCTGGAGACGGTCTTGAACGTGCCCCTTGAGCGCGTCGCCGACATCGACCTGATGGCCAGAAACCCGGATATCCATATGTTTGTTCTCCACAGTCAAAACAGGCACGGCGCGGACGTCACGCCGGCGAGACGCCATCACGCCTCGGCGAGCCAGAGCGGATTGGCGACCTCCTTCAAAAACACGGCATGCGCTGCAAGTTCCGCCTCGCTGGCGGCGAATGGACGCGGCGGCCGGACGACCGACGCCACCGACGCCGCGACGACGATCGGTTCGGGCTCGTCGCTGACCAGCGTGAGACCGATCTGCCGCCCGCCGGTCAGCTCGACATAAACCTGCGCCAGGAGCTGCGCGTCGAGCAGCGCGCCGTGCAGGACGCGGTGGCTTCGATCGACGCCGTAGCGCGAGCACAGCGCATCCAATGTGTGCTTGGCGCCGGGATGGCGCTGGCGCGCGATCTGCAGCGTATCGACCATGCGATCGAGCGCGACGATGACGCGGCCGCATTGCTTGAGCTCGCCGTTCAGGAAGCCGAAGTCGAACCCGGCATTGTGCGCGACCAGCGGCGAATCGCCGATAAATTCGAGCAGCTCCTCGACCTTGTCGGCGAAGAGCGGCTTGTCCGACAGAAAGGTGTCGCTGAGCCCATGGACCGCCTGCGCCTCGGCCGCCATCGCGCGTTCGGGGTTGAAATAGCAATGGAAGGTACGGCCGGTCTCGACGCGGTGGACGAGCTCGACACAGCCGATCTCGACCAGCCGATCGCCCCCGGAAAAGCTCAAGCCGGTGGTTTCGGTATCGAACACGATTTCGCGCATCAGAGGACTATCTACCTCGTCAGCCTGCGAGGCAAGCGATCACCGCATCGACCTGCGCCGCGGTCGCCTCGAGCGGCCCGCCGGTGTCGATGACGAAATCGGCGCGTGCGCGCTTTTCGGCGTCGGGAAGCTGGCGCGCGAGGATCGCATCGAGCCGCGCGGCCGTCATGCCGGGGCGGCCGAGCACCCGCGCGCGCTGGACGTCGGCAGGGGCTGAAACGACCGCGATCTTGTCGACGCTGGCCGCGCCGCCGGTTTCGAACAGCAGCGGAATGTCGAGCAGGACGAGCGGCGCATCGCGATGCGCGTCGAGGAATCGCGCACGTTCCTCGGCGACCGCGGGGTGGACGAGCGACTCGAGTCTTTCGAGCGCGGCGGGATCGCCGAGCACGGCTTCGCCCAGCGCGGTGCGATCGACACCCTGCTCGCCGGTGGTATCGGGAAACTGCGCCTCGATCGCGGCGACGAGGCGGCCACCGGGGCCTTGCAGCTGGTGAACCACCGCATCGGCATCGAACACCGGCACGCCCCGATCTGCGAACATCTGCGCGACGGTCGATTTGCCCATGCCGATCGAGCCGGTGAGGCCGAGCCGGATCATGCGGTCAGCAGCGTGCGAAGCTCGTCGTCATGCTCGCGCGGCGGGGCGGCGTCGAAGAAGATCTCGAAGGCGAGGGCTGCCTGGCCGACCAGCATGTCGAGGCCGTCGACGGTGTCGAGCCCGCGCGCCTCGGCGGCTTGCAACAGCGGGGTTTCGAGCGGCGCATAGACGATGTCGTAGACCACCGCGTCCTCGGGCAGCGCGGCGAGATCCAAGTCGAGCGGCGGCTGCCCGGTCATGCCGAGCGGGCTGGCGTTGACCAGCAATGCGGCGGGCGGCAGCGGCGCGTCGAGCGGCTTGACCGTGCCCTTGAGCCCGAAGTGCGAGAGCAGCGCCGCCCCTTTCAGCGCGTTGCGCGCGAGCAGCGTCACCGGCCCCGCGCCGATCCGCGCGAGTGCGAACAGGATCGCCCGCGCCGCGCCGCCCGCGCCGATCACCGCTACCGGCTGTCCCGTCAGATCGAGATCGGCGATCGGCGCGACGAACCCGCCGGCATCGGTGTTGGTGCCGACCAGGCTGCCGTCGCCGTCGCGAAACACGGTGTTGATCGCACCGATTGTCTCGCGGATGCCGCCCTTGTCCTCCACGAATTCGAGCGCTGCCTGTTTGTGCGGAATCGTGATGTTGCAGCCGCGCCAGGCGAGGTCGTCGCGGCGCCCCGCGAAATAGTCGGCGAGCGCGTCGGGGGTGACGTGGCAGCGCTCGTAGCGCGCATCGATGCCGAGCTTGTCGAGCCAGAAGCCGTGGATCAGCGGCGATTTCGAATGGGCGATCGGATCGCCGATTACCTCGGCATAAGGCTTGGTCATGACGCCAAGACGCCGCGCGTGCGCAGATAGTCAAGCACCGGGATCAGCGGCATGCCGAGGACGGTGAACTGGCTGCCCTCAATCCGGCTGAACAATTGCACCCCGGGGCCCTCAATCCGATAGCAGCCGACGCAGCCCGCGATCGCCGGCCATTCCTGGTCGAGATACTGGTTGATAAAATCCTCGCCCAACGGCCGCACGAACATCTTGGCGCGATCGACCACACGCCACACCGGGCGGCCATTCTCCGCGATCACCGCGGCGCTGACCAGATCGTGGCGGCGGCCCGACATCATGCGCAGATGCTCGGCGGCCTGGTCGCGGCTCTCGGGCTTGTCGAGCGTCGTCCCATCCTCGAACGCGACGAGCGAGTCCGAGCCGAGCACCAGCGCGCCGGGGCGGGCTTGCGAGATCTTCACTGCCTTCAGCTCGGCGAGCGCATCGGCGATCGCGCGCGGCGGCGCGTTGTCGGCACGCAGCGCATCCTTGGTCGCGTCTTCATCGACATAAGCGGGAACGGCGTCATGGGGCACGCCCGCGGCGTCGAGCATGGCGCGGCGAGAGGCGCTTTGCGAGGCGAGGATCAATGTCATGCGTCGGCCAATCGGTTGCCGGCAAGCGAGATGATCGCCGCGGCGGTTTCCTCGATCGAGCGGCGGGTGACGTCGATCACCGGCCAGCCATTATCGGCGAACATCCGGCGCGCATAGGCAACCTCGCGCGCCACCGCATCGGGATCGACATAATCGGTCTCGGGCGACTGGTTGAGCGACAGCAGCCGGTTGCGGCGCACCTGGATCAGCCGATCGGCACTGGTGGTGAGGCCGACGACCATCGGGCGATCGAGCTTGAACAGGATCGGCGGGGGCGGCGATTCGACGACAATCGGGATATTGGCGGTCTTGAACCCGCGATTGGCGAGATAGATCGAGGTCGGCGTCTTCGAGGTGCGCGACACGCCGGCAAGGACGATATCGGCTTCCTCCCAATCCTCGCTGCCGATGCCGTCGTCGTGCGCGATGGTGAACTGGATCGCGTCGACCCGCGCGAAATAGGCGGCGTCGAGGACGTGCTGGCGGCCGGGGCGCGCCTTGGCCTGCTGTCCGAGCAGCGACGACAGCGCGTCGTTGACGGTATCGAGCGGCGCGACCGCGGGCAGCCCGAGCGCGCGGCAACGCTGTTCGAGCATCGCGCGCGTACCGCTGTTGACCAGGGTGAACACGACGAGGCCGGGGTTTTGCGCGATTTCCTCGAGGATGCGTTCGAGATGCGCCTCGGTTCGGACCATCGGCCAGAAGTGGCGGATCGTCTCGACATCGTCATATTGCGCGAGCGCCGCCTTGGCGATGTTCTCCAGCGTCTCGCCGGTCGAATCCGACAGCAGATGGAGGTGGAGGCGCATCAGCGGGACGGAATTGTGGACAACATGCGGAGAAGCGGTAGCGCAACGTCACCGAGCCGCCAAGCGAGCGCCGGGCGGTGGATGGACGCATGACAATCCACAATCCCGTTCACAGCCGCCGGTTCCGTCGACAGGCTGTGGATAACGGGGAGCGATGAATCGAATCACGCCGTTTCCGGCGGGGCCGCACGGTCAAGCTGTTGGCATTTTCGGGATTGCCGCTTAAGCCCCGTTACCCACGCGCCTACAACTTCAACATCCTTTTATGACTCTTCTTATTAGATAGAAGAGGGGGAGCCGAGACCCTGACCGATCCGCGTTCCCGCAAGCCTTTGCTCGCTGTGTTGAACGGCGCCAAGCTATCGGTGCCGCCGATCTGGCTGATGCGCCAGGCGGGGCGCTATCTGCCCGAATATCGCGCGCTGAGAGAGACCAAGGGCGGCTTTCTGGCGCTGGCGACCGATCCGGCGGCGGCAGCCGAGATCACATTGCAGCCGATCCGCCGCTTCGGCATGGACGGCGCGATCCTGTTTTCCGATATCCTGATGGTGCCCTGGGCGCTCGGTCAGGATCTGCGTTTCGAGGCGGGCGAGGGGCCGCGCCTGTCGCCGGCTTTGGTCGATCACGCGCTGATGTCGCTGACCGCCGTGCCAACGCGGCTCGAGCCGGTCTATGCGACCGTGCGCGGCGTCGCGGCCGCCCTGCCGCCCGCAACGACCTTCCTCGGGTTCGCCGGCAGTCCGTGGACGGTCGCGACCTATATGGTCGCGGGGCAGGGCAGCCGTGATCAGGGCGAAACACGGCGACTGGCTTACCGCGATCCCCAGGCCTTCGGAGCGATCGTCGACGCGATCGCGGCGATGACGGTCGATTATCTTTCGGCGCAGATCGACGCTGGAGTCGAGGCGGTGCAGCTCTTCGACAGTTGGGCGGGCAGCCTGTCCCCCGACCAGTTCGAACGCTGGGTGATCGCCCCCACCGCGCGGATCGTCGCCGATCTCAAGGCGCGCCATCCGGACTTGCCGATCATCGGCTTCCCCAAGGGCGCCGGCGGCAAGCTCGCCGCTTATGCGCGCGAGACCGGCGTCGATGCGATCGGCCTCGACGAGACGGTTGATCCGAATTGGGCCGATGCCGCGTTTCCCGCCGACATGCCGGTGCAGGGCAATCTCGATCCGCTCGCGCTGATCGCCGGCGGCGAGGCGCTCGATGCCGCGATCGACCGCATCCTGGCGGCTTTTGCGGATCGCCCGCACATCTTCAACCTCGGCCACGGCATCCTGCCCGATACGCCGATCGCGCATGTCGAGCGGCTGCTCGCGCGCGTCAGGGGAGTATGACGATGGGGTTTCTCGGGAATGCCTATCCCTGGGTAAAGGCGGCGCATGTCGTTTTCGTGATCTTCTGGATGGCGGGCATGTTCATGCTGCCGCGCTACCTCGTCTATCATCAGGAAGCCGGGGTCGGCACGCCGGAGGCCGAGCAATGGATCAGGCGCGAGGCGATGATCCGCAAGATGATCCTGACCCCGTCGATGATCCTCGTCTGGCTGTTCGGCGTAGTGCTTGCGGTCAATATCGGGCTCTTCGAGGGGCAACCGGGGCTCGGCTGGCTCCACGCCAAGATCGCGGTCGTCGTGCTGCTCTCGGGCTATCATGGCTGGGCGGTCGGCTATTCGAAGAAGCTCGCGCGCGGCGAAGCGAGGCTAACCGGCAGGCAGCTACGGATGCTGAATGAGGTACCGGCGCTGGCGACGATCCTGATCGTCATCCTCGTCATCGTGCGGCCGTTCTGATCACCTTGACTTGAGCCTAGCCGCCACCTAATTCTCGCCAGTAACGTATCGCGTGCCGTTCGGTGGCGCTGCGTTTCCCTCCCTCCAGCTTCGCCAGCGTATCCTTCGCCGAGCCGACGCTACCCAGCACAGCCCAAAAGCCTGCGGAAACTCCCCATGCATCTCAAAGATTTGAAGAAGAAAACCCCGGCCGAGCTGGTCGAAATGGCCGAGGCGCTCGGCGTCGAAGGCGCCTCGACGCTGCGCAAGCAGGACCTGCTGTTCGGCATCCTCAAGGAGCAGGCCGAGCTTGGCGACCAGATCATGGGGCTGGGGACGATCGAGGTGCTCCAGGACGGCTTCGGCTTCCTGCGCAGCCCCGAGGCGAACTACCTCGCCGGCCCCGATGACATCTATGTCTCGCCCAACCAAGTCCGCAAGTTCGGCTTGCGCACCGGCGATACCGTCGAGGGCGAAATCCGCGGGCCCAAGGACGGCGAGCGCTATTTCGCGCTGACCAAGCTCACCAGCATCAATTTCGACGATCCCGAGGTCGTCCGCCACCGCGTCAATTTCGACAATCTGACGCCGCTCTACCCAGAGCAGAAGCTGACGCTCGATCCGCAGGATCCGACGATCAAGGACAAGTCGGCGCGCGTCATCGACATCGTTTCGCCGCAGGGCAAGGGCCAGCGTACGCTGATCGTCGCGCCGCCGCGCGTCGGCAAGACGGTGATGCTGCAGAACATCGCCAAGGCGATCACCGACAACCATCCCGAGGTCTTCCTGATCGTGCTCCTCATCGACGAGCGCCCCGAGGAAGTCACCGACATGCAGCGCTCGGTGAAGGGC
>JBQCHO010000088.1:0-7491 GCA_051954635.1 Sphingomonas sp.
CGCGCCGCCGCTCACCCTTCAACCGGCTCCCGCCACGTCAGCGCCCCGACCAGCAGTGTCAGCACCCCCGCCGCCCCTGCCGCGACCCACAGCGCGTCATTGCCCATTGAGAGCTGCGCCCGCGCGCCCACCAGCGCGCCAACCGCAAAGCCGAGCCACAGCACCAGATACGGCGCCCAGGCGAACGCTGCGTCAGTGCCGATCAGCGCGCCGGTCAGCTTCTGCCCGAACTTGACGAGCGTGCCGGTCATATAGGTCAGCCCGATCGACACCTCGCCGTCGCGCGCGAACACGCCGTTCTCCGCCCCCATCGCGACCGCGAGCAGGATCAGCGGGAAATGCCGGTCGGTCATCCCGGTCAGCAGCGCCGCGAGCGCGAGCAGCAGCGTCACCGCGGCCATCACCACCGGCTTGCGCCGCCGGGCGAAGCGCACCGACAGCATCGCCGCGATCATCACCCCGCACAGGAAGGCGAGGATCAACGCGCCGGCGGTGCGGGTGCTGCCGCTGTCGGCATTGGCGATCGCCACCGCGATTTGCGTCGTATTGCCGCTCATGAACGAGGCAAAGAACCCGCCGAGATCGATCCAGGCCAGCGCATCGACGAACCCCGCGAGCGCGGCGAGGAGAACGGCGGCGACGACCAGCGACGGGCGATAGCTCTGCATGGCCGCCCTTGTGCCGGGATCGCGGCGCGGTTTCCACCCCCGCCCGCTTTGCCGCGCGCGCGCATCACGCTATGCCGCCGATCATGACCGGCACCTCGTGGCAGATCGGCCCGATCCTTCCCTGGCTCGACCTCGCCGGCCTGGCGGTGTTCGCCGCGACCGGCGCGCTGGCGGCGGCGCGGCGCGGGCAGACGATGGTCACCCTCGCCTTCTTCGCGCTGATCACCGGGGTCGGCGGCGGCACGGTGCGCGACCTGCTGATCGGCGCGCCGGTATTCTGGGTGCAGGACCGGCTGGCGGCGCTGGTCTGCCTCGCGGTCGCGCTGGTCATCTGGATCACGCCCGAGCGGTGGTGGAAGGGATCGGCGCTCGCCTGGCTCGATGCGATCGGGCTCGCCGCTTATGCCGTGTTCGGCGCGGGAAAGGCGCTAGGCTTCGGCGTACCCCCGGTGCCCGCAGTGGTGATGGGGGTCATCTCGGCGTGCGTCGGCGGGATCATCCGCGACGTCCTGGCCGGCGAACCGTCGATCCTGATGCGGCCCGAACTGTACGTGACCGCGGCGGCGCTCGCCTCGACGATCTATGTCGTGCTGCGCCTGATCGGCTTGCCCGCTTACGAGGCGGCGATCCCCGCGGCGATTGCCGGCTTCGGGCTGCGTGCGGCGGCGATCCGTTGGAACCTCGCGCTTCCCGCCTATCGTGGGCTGCCCAACGAGCCGTGACGCTTTGACCGCAAGGCTCGGGATGTGGCCGCCCGCCCTGCCCCCTATATCGCTGTCATGACCGACCAAGCCGCCATCGATACCAACGCCGCCTGGGCCGCCTTTGCTTCGCGCGACCGCGCGCATGACGGCCGCTTCGTCGTCGCGGTTTCGACCACCGGCATCTATTGCAAGCCGAGCTGCCCCGCGCGCCACCCGAAGCGCGCGCATGTCGCCTTCTACCGCGATCCCGCCGCTGCCCGCGCCGCGGGGTTCCGCGCCTGCCTGCGCTGCAAGCCCGACGCGGTCGGCCGCGACCGCATCGCCGTCGCCCGCGCCGTCGCGCTGATCGAGGCGGCCGAGGAAACGATCACGCTCGACGAGCTCGCCGCGCAAGTCGGCTATGCGCCGCACCATTTCCACCGCCTGTTCAAGCGCGCGACCGGGGTGACCCCCGCCGCTTATGCCCGCGGCCTGAAGGCACGCGCCGCCGCCGAGGCGCTCAAGCAGGAAGCGAGCGTCACCGCAGCGATCTACGAGGCCGGCTATTCGGCCCCGAGCCGCTTCTACGAAGACGGCGCCCGGCGGCTTGGCATGAGCCCCAGCGCGTGGCGGCGCGGCGGCGCGGGCGTCACGATCCGCTGGACGATCGCCGACACCAGCCTCGGCGCGCTGCTCATCGCGGCGACCGACAAGGGCCTGTGCCGCGTCGCCTTCGACGAGGACGAGGCGGCGCTGCGCGACCATTTCCCCAAGGCCGAGATCGCCCCCGGCGGGGCGGCGCTCGCCGCGCTCGCCGCGAAGGTCGTCGCGCAAGTCGAATCGCCCGAGCGCGACCAGGATCTGCCGCTCGACGTGCGCGGCACTGCCTTCCAGGAAGCAATCTGGCAGGCGCTTCGCCACATCCCACCGGGCGAAACGCTGAGCTATGCCGAGCTCGCCGCCGCCGCCGGCGCCCCGCGCGCGACCCGCGCGGCGGGCACCGCATGCGGCGCCAACCCGGTCGCAATCGTCGTCCCCTGCCATCGCGCGCAACGCAGTGACGGCAGTATCGGCGGCTATGCCTATGGCATCGACCGCAAGCTGGCGCTGCGCCGTCGCGAGGGTGTCGACGACTGACCATAATTAGGTGGGCTACGCCCAACCGACGCGCCGATGGTCGTCACCCCTGCGAAGGCTGGGGTCCATATCTGCTTCGATTGATCGCTAGATTCTGCACCGATCGCGACAGCGATGGATGCCAGCCTTCGCTGGCATGACGTCTAGCGCGCCTTCCAATAGCGAAACGCCTTGCGCTGCAGCTTGCGCACCAGCGTCGTCGCCTCCGGCCCGCTCCAGCTCCCGTCATAGCCTATCGCGGAGCGCCCGACCCACCAGCCCTGCCCCGGCAGCCCGTCGCCCTCGCGCACCACCAGCACCGCCAGTTCCGGCTCGCCTGCCGCCTCCGCCAGCTCGTCGATCCGCCCCAGCGTCTTGCACAGCGCGCGCATCTTCGGCCGCGCGAAGCGCGTGCCGAGCTCGTTCAGCGCTTGCGAATAGCTCACCCATTCGCCGCGCTTCGCCGCCGCCACCAGCAGCGAACGGACCAGCGCGACGTCGGCGATCCGCGCCGCGGCGTCCTCGTCAGAAGTGGATCGCGCGTCCATAGGCCGAGAGCACGCTCTCGTGCATCATCTCGCTCAGGGTCGGGTGCGCGAACACCGTCTCCATCAGCTCGGCCTCGGTCGTCTCCAACTGCCGCGCGACGACATAGCCCTGGATCAGCTCGGTCACCTCGGCGCCGACCATGTGCGCGCCGAGCAGCTCCCCAGTCTTCGCATCGAACACCGTCTTGATGAAGCCCTCCGCCTCGCCCAGCGCGATCGCCTTGCCGTTGCCGATGAACGGGAATTTGCCGACCTTGACGTCCTTGCCCGCTTCCTTGGCCTTCGCCTCGGTCAGCCCCACGCTCGCCACCTGCGGCCGCGAATAGGTGCAGCCCGGGATGTTCCAGGTGCCGAACGGATGCGGCTTCTCGCCCGCGATCGCCTCGACGCAGACGATGCCCTCATGGCTCGCCTTGTGCGCCAGCCACGGCGCGCCGGTGACGTCGCCGATCGCGTACAGCCCCTCGACATTGGTCCGCGCATAGCCGTCGACCTTGATGTGCCCGCGGTCGGTTTCGACGCCGAGTTTCTCCAGCCCGATCTCCTCGGTATTCGGCACAATGCCGATCGCGACGATGACGTGGCTGTATTCTTCCGTCGTGGACTTGCCGTCCTTGCCCTTGATCACTGCCTTGACCGATTTGGGCGAGGTCTCGATCTTCTCGACGCCCGCGCCGGTGACGATCTTGATCCCCTGCTTGGTCAGCGCCTTGTCCATGAACGCGCTCACTTCCTCGTCCTCGACCGGCAGGATGCGCGGCAGCATCTCGACGATCGTCACGTCGGCGCCCATGTCGTTGTAGAAGCTGGCGAATTCCACCCCGATCGCGCCCGAGCCGATGACCAGCAGCTTGCTCGGCATTTCGGCCGGGGTCATCGCGTGGCGATAGGTCCAGATGCGCTTGCCGTCGGCCTTGGCGAAGGGCAGGTCGCGCGCCCGCGCGCCCGTCGCGACAATGATGTGCTTGGCCTCGAGCTCGCGCTTCTGGTCGCCGGTCGTGACGGTCAGCTTGCCCTTCCCCGTCAGCGCGCCATTGCCCTCGACGACGGTGATCTTGTTCTTCTTCATCAGGCCCTTGACGCCCGAATTGAGCTGTCCCGCAACCTTGCGCGACCGCTCGACCACCTTGGTCAGATCGAACCCGACCTTCTCCGCCGACAGCCCGTAATCGGCCGCGTGGCTCATATAGTGGTAAATCTCCGACGTGCGCAGCAACGCCTTGGTCGGAATGCACCCCCAATTTAGGCAGATGCCGCCCAGCCGCTCGCGCTCGACGATCGCGACTTTCATGCCGAGCTGCGAAGCCCGGATCGCCGCGACATACCCGCCGGGGCCCGAACCGAGCACGATAAGATCGAACGTTTCAGCCACGATAAGCTCCTTCTTTGCCGCGCTGCGACGCGCTGGCGATCAAACCTGTTGCATCGCCGGCACCCGTCGCGGATGCCGTTCCTCGTCGATGCCGACGAACACGAACTTGGCCTGCGTCACGCGGCGCTGGTTTTCGGTGTGGCGGGCGCGGCGCCAGGCTTCGACCTCGATCGTCATCGACGTGTTGCCGACCGACACCAGCCGCGCATAGACCGACACTTCGTCGCCGACATGGACCGGCGCGTGGAACTTCATCCCCTCGACCGCGATCGTCACCGCGCGGCCCTGCGAATGGCGCGCGGCGACCAGCCCGGCGGCCATGTCCATCTGGCTCATCAGCCAGCCGCCGAAAATGTCGCCATAGGCGTTGGTGTCGGCCGGCATCGTGCTGACGCGGATCGCCGGTTCGCCCGAGGGGACTTCGCTGCCGTCGGTCATGCCGCCAGCCCTCGCTCGGCACGCTCGCGGCGCACGACGGTCTGCCACCAGAACAGCCCGGCGGCGATCCCCGGCAGCAAGCCGACCGCCCCCCATGCCGCGATGTTCGGCCCCGTCAGCGCCAGCCGCCACAAGAGCGCGGTACTTGCCAGCACCCCGGCGATCGCACCGGCGGCGGCATAGCCCCACATTCCCGGGCGCCCACTTTTCTCCATTGCCGCCGCGATCGGTAGCGCGAGCACGCCGGCGATCGTCACCACCGGCACCATCAACGGTATGTAGCCGAGCCAGATCAGCCCGAAATCGAGAAAGCTCAATGCCGAAAACGGCACGCCCGCGCCGATCAGCCCGACCAGCGTGAAGGACAGGCTCGCCATGACGGTGACGAGCCCCACCGCCAGCACGAACTTCCCGGCCTTCTCGCTCAAGCTCAAGCGATCATCCCCAGCGGATTCTCGACCAGTTCCTTGAAGATCTTGAGCATCGCCGCACCATCGGCGCCGTCGATCGCGCGGTGATCGAAGCTGCCCGTCGCGGTCATCACCGTCGCGACGCCGAGCGCATCATCGACGATATACGGCCGCTTCTCGCCGGCGCCGACCGCGAGGATCATGCCCTGCGGCGGGTTGATCACCGCCTCGAACTGCTTGATCCCGAACATGCCCATGTTACTGAGGCTCGCGGTGCCGCCCTGATATTCCTCGGGCTTCAGCTTGCCTTCCTTGGCGCGGCCCGCAAGGTCCTTCATCTGCGTCGAGATCGACGAGATGCTGACATTGGCGGCATCCTTGATGATCGGCGTGATCAGACCCGTAGGCGTCGACACCGCGACCGACACGTCGGCGCGCTTGTAGCTTACCATCTCGTTACCCAGGAACGTGACGTTGCACTTCGGGCTCGCGTCCAGCGCGACGCCCAATGCCTTGATCAGCAGATCGTTGACCGACAGCTTCACCCCGCGGCTCTCGAGGCTCTTGTTGAGCTCCCCACGCAGTTTGAGCAGCGCATCGAGCCGCACGTCGACGGTCAGGTAGATGTGCGGCACCTGCTGCTTCGATTCGGTCAGCCGGCGCGCGATCGTCTTGCGGATGTTGGAGAGCTTCTCGATCTCGTGCGGGATCGACTCGTCGAACCACACCGCCTTGCCTTCGACAGGCGCAGCGGCCGGCGCGGGTGCGGCACTCGGCGCCGCCGCTTCGGCCTTCGCAGCAGGCGCAGCACCAGCCTTGGCGCCCTCGACGTCCGCCTTGACGATCCGCCCGTTCGGCCCCGACCCGCTCACCGCGCCAAGGTCGACGCCCTTGTCGGCGGCGATCCGCCGCGCGAGCGGGCTCGCCTTCACCCGATCACCCGACAACGCGGGTGCAGCCGGAGCCGACGGCGCCGGCTTCTGCTCCGCCGCCTTGGTCTCTTTGACGTCGGCCTTTTCCTCGGCCTTGGGCGCCTCGCTCTTGGCCTCGCCCTTCGGCGCGCTCACGCTCGACGCGTCCTCACCCTCTTCGGCGAGGATCGCGATCACGTCGCCGACCTTCACGCCCTCGGCGCCCTCGGGCACCAGGATCTTCGCGATCACGCCCTCGTCGACCGCTTCGAATTCCATCGTCGCCTTGTCGGTCTCGATCTCGGCCATCAGGTCGCCCGACGACACGCTGTCGCCTTCCTTGACGAGCCACTTGGCGAGCGTGCCCTCTTCCATCGTGGGCGAAAGCGCGGGCATCTTGATCTCGATCGACATCGAATGCGGAATCCTTGAGTGAATGGCGAGAGCGGGGCCCTCCTTCGCCATCAACGCGCGCACGTCAAGACCGTGCCCTTGCCAGTCCGCGATTCCCGCGCCACCTTCACGCCGAAACACGGGGGAGCTTGCCGCAATGCGCATCTATCTGGTGGTGATCGACGAGAGCGAGGAGGCCAGCGTCGCGCTGCGCTTCGCCGCGCGGCGCGCGGTCAAGACCGGCGGCGGGGTCGAGATCCTCGCGCTGATCCCGCCGGCCGAGTTCGTCCAATGGGGCGGCGTCCAGGCAACGATCGAGGAGGAAGCGCGGCAGAAGGCCGAAGGGCTGGTCAAGGCCGCGGCGGGCACGCTGGTCGCGGAATCGGGGCTGCGCCCGTCGATCACGGTGCGCCAGGGCGAGGCCAACAAGGTGATCCGCGAGGTGATCGCCGACAATTCCGACATCGCCGCTCTGGTGCTGGCGAGCGCCGCAAGCGGCGCGCCCGGCCCGTTGATCGGCCATTTCGTGGGCAGCGACGCCGCCGCGCTCAGCGTGCCGCTGATGATCGTTCCCGGCAGCCTGGACAATGCGGCGATCGACCGGCTGAGTTGAGGGAGGCGCCAGACCAATGACCGGTGTGGGTGGCAAGCGGACATTCGCGGGATCGCATGATCGAGGTCGGCCAGGTTTAGAAGCAGATCTGTGCCGGACGGATCAGGCAGGAAAATGAATTCCGCACAGTTTGTTGCCGTCGGGATCACGAAAATAGGCCAGTTCGATGGTGCCCATGGAGGCTGTTTCGCGCGGTCGGGGCGGAGCTTCGATCGAGGTTCCGCCAGCGGCAACGGCGGTATCGTGAAGCTGCTTCACCTGCTCGGGCGAGTCGCAGGAAAAGGCGACGGTGCTGCCGTTGGCGACGCTTGCCGGTTCGTCGTTGATCGGCTGGCTGAC
>JBQCHO010000089.1:0-4185 GCA_051954635.1 Sphingomonas sp.
CGGTCGCCCGACCCTCTGGCGCATTCGTCCTTCGCGCCGCGCCGGCGCTAAGGGACGCGGCACCCCCCCGCTCCCCCACCCCCCCACCCAACACATTATGTTGACGGGGTGGTGGGGTGGGGGAGCGGGCTGGTGCCGCGCGAGTTCAGCGCAAGCTGAACCGCAAAAATCACTCATCCCCCTGCGGCTTGGGCAGCAGCAGTGCGAGCAGGATCATCCGCAGTTCGGCGTCGATTTCGCCGTCGATCAGCTCGGGCCGGAAGCGGCGCTGGAAGGCCATGATCGCCGCCATCGGATCGGTGACGTCATAGCCGAACCGCTCGAGCGCCATCAGGAACCCGCCCTCGCCCCAGCCCGGATCGACCAGATTCCGGGTCGGCCGCGGCAGCGCGAGGCGGCGGCGGGCGAGTTCGCCCCACGGAAACAGTTCGCCCGGATCGCGCTTTCGCGCTGGCGCGATGTCCGAATGGCCGACGATGTTGCCGCGGCCGATCTCGTGGCGATCCTTGATCTCGGCGACGAGGCGCATGACGCTGGCGATCTGCTCGTCGGGAAACGGCCGATAGCCCCAGTCGTGGCCGGGATTGACGATCTCGATCCCGACGCTCGCCGAATTGACGTCGGTCACGCCGCGCCAATGCGATTTGCCCGCGTGCCAGGCGCGGTTCGCCTCATCGACCAGCTTGAGGACGCTGCCATCCTCATCGACCACGTAATGCGCCGACACCTTGGCCTCGGGATCGCGCAGTCGCTCGATCGCCGACGTCGCGTCTTCCATGCCGGTATAATGCAGCACGATCATCGAGATCGGCAGCGCGCGCGCGTCGAAATTGGGCGATGGCGCGTCGATCGGCTTCATGACGCAGGCTTGTCGCGTGCCGGCGCTAAAATCAACTAGGCCGCGATGCTCGTCCCGGCGCAACTCGGCCCGGTCGCCTCGTAAAAGCCCTTGAAGCGGCCCGACGGCACGAATGCCTTGGTCTGCCCGATCACCGTTTCACCAGCGCCGAGGACGAGCAGGCCGCCGGGGCGGATCACTTGCGCCATGCGCTCGAACACCTGCGCGCGGTGCTCGGCGGAGAGATAGAGCAGCACGTTGCGGCACAAGACGACGTCGAACCGGCCGATCGGCGGGGGATCGCCGACGAGGTTGTGGCGCTTGAACTGGATGCGGCGGACAAGATCGGGCTTCGCTACCCAGTCTTCGCCGACCTGATCGAACCAGCGCATCATCCGCCGGATCGGCAGCCCACGCTGGATTTCGAATTGCGAGTAGCGTCCCGCGCGGCCGCGGGCGAGCGCGGCTTCGGAGACGTCGGTGGCGACGATCTCCGGCGCGGGCGGCCCGCCCGCTTCCTCACGCTCGGCAAACTGCATCGCCAGCGACAGCGGTTCCTGCCCGTTCGCGCAGCCCGCCGACCAGATCCGCACCCGTCGGCCCAGCGCGACCGCATCGAGCCCGTCGACCGCGGTGGCGATCGCGTCGAAGATCGCCGCGTCGCGATAAAAGAAGCTCTCCTGGTTGAGCAGCGCGTCGACCACCTTGTCGCCGAGATCGGGGTTGCGGCCGTCGAGCAGTTTGGAGACGAGTTGCTCGAGGCTCTCGATGCCGCGCTCGCGCATCAGCGGCTTGAGCGTCGTCTCGATCCGCCACGCGCGGTTGGCGGCGATCTGTTGCCCGGAGCGCGATTCGAGCAGCGCCGCGAGCACGTTGAGCGCGCCGCTCGCCGGCATGTCGGGGGCGACCGGCGCCATCATCATGCCGGCCTCCGCTGCGTCGCGACGATGCGGCCGATTTCCTCGGGCGGCAGGATCGCGTCGGCGATCCCCGCCCGCGCGACCGCCCCGGGCATTCCCCAGATCACCGAGCTCGCCTGGTCCTGCGCGATCACGCAGCCGCCCGCCGACGCGACCTTTGCCGCGCCCTCGGCGCCGTCGCGGCCCATGCCGCTCAACACGATCGCCAGTGTGCGATCGCCGAACACCGCCGCCGCGGACGTCAGCATCGGATCGACCGAGGGCATGCAGCCGCTTGGCGCGGGCGGACGGATCAGCCGCAATGCCGCGCCGCCCTCGGCAAGACGAACGCAGCGCAGATGGGCATCGCCTGGCGCGAGAATCGCACGTCCGGCGCGAATCCGCATATGGTCGATCGCCACATCGCAGGGCCGCCCGGCGAGCACCGCAACCTGTGCGGCGAAATAGGGCATGAACGATTCGGGCAAGTGCTGGGTGATCAGGATCGGCGCCTGGAAGCTCGGCGGCAGCGCCCGGAGAACCTGGCTCAAGGCGTGAATGCCGCCGGTCGACGCGCCGATCGCGACGATGTCGAAATCGTCGCCTGCCTCACGCGGCGGCGCAGCGCGCTTTGGCGGCGCAGGCGGCGCGGCCGTCTGCGTCAGCCGATGCAATTTTTCCTCGAGGCTCGCCGCGAACCCGCCGACCTTGGCGCCGTTGGTCGGCTTGACCAGCGTATCGACCGCGCCCAGCGCGAGCGCCTGGATCGTCGCCGCAGCGCCCTCATCGCAGGCGGACGAGACGACGAGCACTTTGGCCCCTTTCCCCGCCACGATGATGTCGGGCAGCGCGGTCAGCCCGTCGATCCCCGGCATTTCGAGGTCGAGCAGGATCAGATCGACCTGTTCCTTGGCGAGGAACGCCAGCGCCGCGCGCGCATCTGAAACCGCCGCGGCCACGGCATAGCCGCGCCCCTGATCGATCATCCGCGCGATCACCGCGCGGGCGACCACCGAATCATCGACGATCAGGATACGTGCCACTGGGGCTGCCCAATCGGGTCTAAGTTGCGGATCCGGCCTGGCCGACATGGCGCGACTCCTCGCGCTCAGGCCATGCCGACGATCTGCAACTTGCTTTCAAGTGTTTCACGGTCGAACGGCTTCATGACATATTCGTCGGCCCCCGCCTCGATCGCGGCGCGGATATAGGCCATGCCGTTCTCGGTGGTGCAGAACACGACCTTGGGCTTGCCCGCAACCGCGCTGTCCTTCAGCGCGCGCAGGAAATCCATCCCGCTCATCACCGGCATGTTCCAGTCGAGCAGGATGACGTCGGGCGCCGAAGCGAGGCAGGCATCGAGCGCTTCGCGGCCGTCACCGGCTTCGCTGACTTCGAAATTGAGCGTCTCCAGGATGTGCCGCGCCACCTTGCGGATCACCTTCGAATCATCGACCACGAGGCAAGTTTTCATGAATGCGCACCCTGTTTGACGAGCTGTCCGGATATCCTCTGCCCGAAATCCGTAAGCGTCCCGTTAATCGCGGAGGTTCTTGCGCTTACGCAGCGGCGGCGAGGCCGGGGACCATCGCACGCAAGTCGATCGCCAGCACCGGCTCGCCGTCCAGCTCGACGATGCCGCAGCCGATCGGCCGCCAGGCGGGATCGAGCACGATGCCGCCCGACAGCGGCTGCAACGCGCACGGCGTCACGTCGTCGAGCGCGTCGACCAGGATCGCATAGGCGTGGCCGTCGAGTACGGTAACGACGCCGCGCCGCTGCGTCTCGCCGCCGTCGATGCCGAGCACGGCGCGGGTGTCGATCACCGTCACCACCTTCGAGCGCAGCGCGGCGAGCCCGCGCACGCGGCGATCGGCGAGCGGAGTCGGGACGATCTCGCCGATATCGACGACCGATTCGACCTGGTCGGAAGCGATCGCGACCATGCGCCCGGCAATCTCGGCGATGAGGAACAGGTCGGTCATCAGCGTGCTCCTGCGGCGTGGCGGGCAAGCGCTTCGGCGAGGCCAGCGCGGTCGTAGCGGAAGATGGCGTCGGCCCCGTCGCGGCGTTCGCGCGACAGGCGCAGCACGCGCGCTTCGTCGCTCACCGCATCATCGTCCATCGCGAGCGTGAGCGACGCGGCCTCACCGGGCTTGAGCGCGGTCGCGACGCGGTAGCCTGCGCGTTCGAGCGCCGCGCGCAGGAAGGTCGCCATCCACCCCGCCTCGCGCCCTGCCAGCAAACAGATCGGACGCACGGCGGGCGCTTCCGAGGTCAGTGCATGTTCGGCGAACAGCCAGTGCGGATCGAGCATCTCGATCTGCTCGCCCTGCCAAGCGACGACGCCGGCGACCGCGCCGGGCTCGCGCGCCGCGGTCATCGCGCACGGCAGGTCGGCGATGTCGAGCGCTTCGGCAATGGCATAGCCGATCTCGTTCGCGCCGT
>JBQCHO010000090.1:0-33099 GCA_051954635.1 Sphingomonas sp.
TCGGCCTTGGGGGCCATCATCAGGAATTCAGCGAAGGGCGAATTGTGGCGGGTGATGACGAAGTGATAGCTGTAGACGCTCGATCCGTGCGGCACGACCAGCTTGCCATGGGCATCCGCGAGCGCCGAGATCTTGAGCAGCTCGGTAATGCCGCCACACCAGCCGACGTCGGGCTGGATGATGTCGCAGCAATCCATCTCCATCAGCATGCGGAAACCCCAGCGGGTCGCCTCATGCTCGCCGGTGGTGACCAGCAGGCCCTTGGGCACGTTACGCTTGAGCGCCGCATAGCCCCAGTAATCGTCGGGGCTGATCGCCTCCTCAATCCACTTCAGCCCGGCTTCGTTCCAGGCGCGTGTCGCCAGCCGCGTCGCGTAATCGACATCGAGCGCCATCCAGCAATCGAGCATCAGCCAGAAATCGTCGCCCACCCTGCTGCGCATCTCGATCAACTCGGCGAGGTTCTTGTTGAGCCCTTCGACTCCTTCGGCGGGTCCGTGGTGCAGTGGCAGCTTGCCGCCGATGAACCCCTTCTGCTTGGCGAGATCAGGCCGTGAGCCGGTCGCGTAGAATTGCAGTTCGTCGCGCACCGCGCCGCCGAGCAGCTTATAGACGGGTTCCTGCCGTAGCTTGCCGAGTAGATCCCACAAAGCGAGGTCGACGCCCGAAATCGCGTTGATCACCAGCCCCTTGCGGCCGTAATATTGCGTCGAGAAGTACATCTGGTCCCAGATTTTCTCGTAATCGGCCGGATCGCGCCTTTCGAGGAACCGCGCCAAGTGTTTTTCGACGATGTAGCAAGCGGGCTCGCCGCCGGTCGTCACCGCAAACCCAACGGTGCCGTCCTCGGCCTCGATCTCGACGACCAGCGTGCCGAGGACGTTGATCCCGAAACTCTGCCGGCTCTGGCGATACTCGGGATAGCGCGCCATCGGCGTGGCGATGTGATCGTCGATCCAGTGGCCATCGCCCTGATCGTGATAATCCGCACCGCCGCCGCGCAGGACATAGGCGCGGACCTGAGCGATCCTGGGCAAATTCATCGGTCGAGCCCCCTACGCCGGACGGCGCTTTCGCGCACCAGTCGCAACGCTGTTCCAAGATATGAAATTTTGCGGCAAGCGCCGGAAAGCTGTGATAGTGATCTGGCCATCCGATCCTCCTCCCGGTGGATTTCGATTTACTTTCTCATTTTGTGGGATAGGTTGCTAATAGATGAGACAGACCCCGTCAAACGAGAAATTCGACGACACGGCCGAAAAGCGATCGGCGCCGCAGGGTAGCCAGACGCTGCTGCGCGGCCTCGACATGCTCGATCAGGTGGTCGACGGGCCGGTGCCGCTTCCCGAACTGTCGCACCGTATGGGGCTGACCCGCTCGACGACGCATCGTCTGGCGAACGCGCTGATCGATCGCGGCTTCCTCGTTTTTTATCCACGCGAAGGCTATCGGCTCGGACCCAAGCTGCTCGAGCTCGGCTTCCTTGCGCAGAGCCAGGTCGATCTGATCCAGACGGCGCGGCCGCACATCGAGGCGCTGGCGATGCGGACCGAGGATACGGTGCATCTCGGCCGGCTCGATGAGGAGCAGGAGCGAGCGCTCTATCTCGACAAGATTCCTGGCCGGCGCCGAATCGAGATTTCGAGCCGGGTCGGCGATCGCCAGCCGCTGACTTCGACCGGGCTCGGCAAGGCGCTGATGGTCGATACGCCCGAGGCGGACTGGCGCCGGCTGTTCGACAGCGATCGCCGCGATGGCGGCGTGCCGATCGATTTCGCCCTCTGGCAGGACCGGATGCGTGGCTATGTCGCGGCGGGGCGGGCCTACGATCTTGAAGAGAATGAGGATCAAATCCGCTGCGTCGCCGCGCCGATCCGCGATGCCGCGCATCGCATCGTCGGCGCGATCAGCGTGTCAAGCGCGGCGCAGTATATGGACGATACCCGCATGGACGCACTGACCGCCGACGTGCTCGATACCGCGCGCGCGATCAGTGCCGAATTCGGCTGGCGCGCCGACGCGCCGCAAACCGCCCGAAAACGACCGAAGGGATGATGTTCAGGTGAAGTTGCTCGAAGGAAAGATCGTTCTCGTCACCGGTGCCTCGGCCGGCATCGGCCGCGCAGTGGCGATCGGGTGCGCCGAGCACGGCGCCGACGTCGCGATCAACTTCGCGCGCGATACCGCCGGCGCGGAAAGCTGCGTCGCGGCGATCGAACAGGCCGGCCGGCGCGGCCTCGCGGTGCAGGGCGACGTCGCCGATCCCGAGACCGCCAGCGCCTTCATGGCTCGCGCGGTCGATGCGTTCGGCAAGGTCGACGTCATGGTGTCGAACGCCGGCATCTGCCCGTTCCACGCGTTTCTCGACATGCCGGTCGAGACCTTCGAGCGGACGATGCGCGTCAACATGCACGGCGGCTATTTCATGTGCCAGGCGGCGGCGCGGCAGATGGTCGAGCAGGGCCATGGCGGGTCGATCATCGCCATGTCGTCGATCTCGGCGCTGGTCGGCGGCGAATATCAGACGCATTACACGCCGACCAAGGCCGGACTGCATTCGCTGATGCAGTCGGCCGCGATCGCGCTGGGCAAACACCACATCCGCTGCAACTCGCTGCTGCCCGGCACGATCCTCACCGAGATCAACAAGGAGGATCTCGCCGACGAGAAGAAGCGCGACTATATGGAAAGCCGCATCCCGCTCGGCCGCCTCGGCCAGCCCGAGGACATGGTCGGGCCGACGGTGTTCCTCGCCTCCGACATGGCGCGCTACGTCACCGGCGCGGCGTTGCTCGTCGATGGCGGCGCCTTCGTCAATTTGCAGTGAGCGCTCCGCGCGTCGCCCTTTTCGTCACCTGCCTGGTCGACCTGATCCGGCCGCGCATAGGCTTTGCCGCGTTACGGGCGCTGGAGGCGGCGGGATGCGAGGTGATGGTACCCGACGCGCAGACCTGTTGCGGGCAACCAGCACTCAATTCGGGCGATCGGGCCACCGCCGCCGACCTCGCGCGGCGCAACATCGCGATGCTGGAGGGGTTCGACCATGTCGTCGTCCCCTCGGGAAGCTGCGCCGCGACGATCCGCGCGCATTATCTCGAAATCCTCGCCGACGATGCCGCGTGGCTGCCGCGTGCGGAAAAGCTCGCCGGTCGTACTTGGGAAATCCTCGCCTATCTCGACGAAGTACGCGGCTGGCGGCCCGATACCGTGCTCGATGCGACGGCGGTCTATCACGATAGCTGCTCGGGGCTGCGCGAGCTCGGCATCAAGCAGCAACCGCGCCGCCTCCTCGCCGGTGTCGACGGTCTCACCCTCAACCCGCTTGACGGCGACGAAACGTGTTGTGGGTTCGGCGGCACCTTCTGCGTCAAATATCCCGCTATCTCCGATGCGATCACCGCCGAAAAGGCCGCTGCGATCGAGGCGTCAGACACCGATCTGCTGCTCGCCGGCGATCTCGGCTGCCTGATGAACATGGCGGGTAAGCTTCACCGCCGCGGCGCCCGTACCCGGGCGTTCCACACGATCGAATTGCTCGCCGGCATGGGCGACGGTCCGGCGATCGGCGAGGACGCATGAGCGCCTTCGCCGAGCGCGTCGACCAGGCGCTGCATGATCCGCTGCTCAAGATCGCGATCGACCGCACCACCATCACCGCGCAGACCAAGCGCACCGCCGCCGTCGCCGCCTTTCCCGCATTCGAGGAGGCGCGCCGTCGCGGCGCGGCGATCAAAGACCATGTGATCGCCAATCTCGGCGCCTATCTCACGCAGTTCGAGGCCAATGCCCAGGCCGCCGGCGCCACCGTCCATTGGGCGCGCACCGCCGACGAGGCCTGCGACATCGTCGTCGACATTTGCCGCAAGGCCGGGGCGAAGCGCGTCGCGCGCTCCAAGTCGATGCTCGGCGAGGAAATCGGCCTGCCCCACGCGCTGGAGGCGGCGGGCATCGGCCGCGTCGAGACCGATCTGGCCGAGCACATCATCCAGCTCGCGAATGAGCGCCCGTCGCACATCATCTGGCCGGCGCTGCACAAGACGCACGAGCAGGTCGCCGATCTGTTCCGCGCCAATCACCGCAGCCCGCAAAACGAGGACACGATTCCCGCGATGGCGGCCAGCGCGCGCCGCCAGCTTCGCGAGGACATGCTGTCGGCCGATGTCGGCATCTCCGGCGCCAATTTCCTGATCGCCGACACCGGCGCGGTGTGCACCGTCACCAATGAGGGCAATGCCGAATTGTCGCTGGTGCCGCCGCGCGTCCATATCGTCACTGCCGGCATCGAGAAGGTCGTGCCCTCGATGCGTCACGCGACGCACATGCTGCGCTTGCTGGTCCGCTCGGCGACCGGCGCCGCGCTGACGCAATACACCACTTTCTATGCCGGCCCGCGCCGCCCCGGCGACCGCGACGGGCCGGAGCAAATGCACATCGTGCTGGTCGACAACGGGCGCACGCGGATGCGCGACGAGGGGCTCGCCGAGATGCTGCGCTGCATCCGCTGCGGCGCGTGCATGAACCATTGCGTGGTGTTCCGGCAGATCGGCGGCCATGCCTATGGCGGCACCTATCCCGGCCCGATGGGTGCGGTGCTGACCCCGGCGCTCGACGGCCTCGCCGGGTCGAAAGACCTGCCCAACGCCTGCACGCTCAACGGCAAGTGCCGCGAGGTGTGCCCGGTAGACATTCCGCTACCGACCCTGCTGCGCGGCTGGCGCGAAAAGAGCTGGCGCGAGGGGCTGGAACCGGTGACTATGCGCCGCGGGCTCGGCTTGTGGGCTTGGGCGGCGAAGCGGCCGGCACTCTATCGCATCGGCACATTTGCCGCGATCACGGCGCTGCGGCGGCTCGGCAAGCGCGGCTGGATCGCCCGCCTGCCGCTCGCCGCGGGTTGGACCGACGGGCGCGATTTCCCGCGCCCCGAAGGTGGCAGCTTCATGGCGCGCTATCGCAAGGGCGAGCGATGAGCGCGCGCGATTCGATCCTCACCCGGCTCGGCCCGGCTCGGCCGCTAGATCAGCTTGCGGCGGAAGCCGATGCGCTGATAGTCGACGTCGAGCGTCCTCCGCTCGACAGCGAGACAATTGCGGCCTTCCTCGCTCAACTCGACCTACCGAGCGTCGCCGCCACGCACGATGTGGCGCCGACGCTCGCCGACCTGCCCGCCGCGGTTGCGCGCTATCTCGATGCCAACCTCGGCACCCCCGCGCTCTACCTGCCGCCCGACCCGCGCCTCACCGCGCTCGGCTGGCAGGGCGTGACGCTGCTAGAAACATGCCCAATCGACGACGGCGCCGTCCTCGCGGTGGCGCGCGCGGGCGTCGCCGAAACGGGCTCGCTGATTTTCGAGACGGCGCCGGCCACGCCGATGCTGCCCAACTTCCTGGCGTTGCATCACCTGGTCGTGCTCGATCGCGCACATATCGTCCGCTGGATCGAGGACGCGCTGCTCCCCGTTGGCCCGCAGCCGCGCGTACATTATTGGGTTACGGGTGTCAGCGGCACCACCGACATCGAAGGTCAATACGTCCGCGGTGCCCACGGCCCGGGCTTCCTGCACGTCATTCTCTTGGGCAGCTAGAGGCGGTCAGACAGAGCGGCTGTGTGAGCTTCAGGGCTGATGATCGAGCATCCCAAACAGCGACGCCATCCAGCAGATCAGTAGATCGCAAAAGACTTCCGAAATCCTCCTGAGGACGCCGACCAAGCTTTGAGGAATCGGCAGGGAGGGGCTGTTACCGACCGCCTAGCTATTTATCGTGGCCAGAGGGGGCGATCTGGGATTATCTCGGCCGGCATGCCACTCGACACAGACCCGAACCGCGGCCGATTGAGCGCCAATTGGTTTGTCGAGAGGCACTGATCGCATCGACGCCAGGAGTCCATTCTGAATGTTTCGTTCGACCATGCTCGCCGCCATTTCGCTGACAATGCTCGCCGCGGGGACAGCCTCTGCCGAACAGACGACCTACGCCAACCCGATCGACATCGATTATCGCTATAATTTCGAGCAATTGAACGAGCATATATCTTATCGCACCGGCGCCGATCCGGCGGTGGTGCGCTTCAAAGGCGCCTTCTACTTATTCGAGACGCTCGCCGACGGCTATTGGCGCTCGACTGACCTGATCCACTGGAAGTTCATCAAGCCGAGACGCTGGCCGTTCCATTCGGTGGTGGCGCCTGCAGCGTGGGCGGATGGCAACAAACGGCTGATCCTGATGCCGGCCACCATGGAGCCCGAAGCCATCCTAGAGAGTACCGACCCCGAGACGGGTAAACTCGATTTTCTGACCCGCCTGACGCCGACGCTCCCCGACGCTGTCCCTGCGGGGCAATCGCCGGACGCGTTTTCGGGAAAGATCCCGCCGGGGCCGTGGGATCCCGCCCTGTTCAAGGATGATGACGGCCAGTGGTATCTCTACTGGAATTCCAATGCCTTCTTCCCGATCTACGGGATCAAGGTCGCGTTCCACGACGACGGCACGATGACCTATGAGGGGCATCCCACCCCGATGTTTACGCTGCATCCCGACATTCACGGATGGGAGCGCTTCGGGAAGGACCACGACGGCAAGAATGCCGCGGGTCAGGACATGCCGCCGTTCCTCGAAGGGGCGTGGATGACCAAGGTGGGCGGCCGTTACTATCTGCAATACGCCGCCCCCGGGACCGAGTTCAACGTCTACGGGAACGGCACCTATGTGTCCGACAAGCCGCTGGGGCCGTTCACCTATGAGCCGGGCAATCCGGTTTCGTACAAACCCGGCGGCTTTGTCGAAGGCGTAGGCCACGGATCGACCTTCGAAGACAATCACGGCAATTGGTGGAACACCGGGACGCCTTGGATCGGCAACAATTGGGCGTTTGAGCGGCGCATCGCGATGTTCCCGACCAAGTTTACCCCCGATGGGCAAATGATTACCTCGACACGCTTCGGCGACTTCCCGCATTACGTGCCAGATCACAAAATCGACAATCTCGAAGACACGTTCACCGGGTGGATGCTGCTGTCCTACCGCGCGAAGGCGACGGCCTCTTCGACGCTCGGCGATTTCGCCGCCGACCGCGTCACCGACGAAAATCCGCGGACCTTCTGGGTCGCCGCGAAGAACGAGCCCGGCCAGACGCTGACGCTCGATCTGGGCGCGGTGGACACGCTGCGCGCGGTGCAGGTCGATTATGCCGATTACAAATCCGATCGCTACGATGGCGACGCGCCTGACATTTATACCGAGTTCAAGCTGCAATATTCGACCGACGGCCAGCATTGGCAGGCCTTGGCCGCCACCGGACCCGATCGGCGAGACCGGCCCAATGCCTATTTCGAGCTGCCCAAGCCGGTGCGGGCGCGATACGTGCGCTATGTCCACGGGCATGTCGGCGCAGCGACGCTGGCGATCAGCGATCTGCGCGTGTTCGGCAATGCCGATGGTCACGCGCCTGAGGTGCCGAACAATGTCGTGGCCCATCGCGACGCGGATCGACGCGACGCGCAAGTCACCTGGAACAAGGTTGCAGGGGCGATCGGCTACAATGTGCGATGGGGCCTACGTCCCGACCAGTTGACGCAGACATATCAGGTGTTCGCCGACGACTTGCCGGCCGGGCCGATTGGCAAGCGAGAGCTGCGAGCCCTCAATATCGAGCCGAACTATTATGTCGCGGTCGAAGCGTTCAATGCGACCGGCGTCTCGCAGCTCAGCACGATCGTTCCGATGAAACTGGAAGTCGGCGACCCCTCATTGCGCTAGCAAGTCGAACGTCGCATGAACCCCCTCGGCTTGCGCGGAGGGGGCAATCCAGACGTCGAACGTGCCCGGTTCGACCGTCGGCTTGAACTCGCGGCCGATGAATTCGAGGTCGGACCGGTCGAGCGTAAATGTCACCGTCTCGCTCGCGCCCGCCGCGATCGTCACCTTGCGAAACGCCTTCAGCTGGCGGATCGGCCGGGTCACGCTGGCGACGCGGTCGTGGATGTAGAGCTGCGCGATCTCGGTCGCCGCGCGGCTACCGCTGTTGGTCAGCCGCGCGCTGATCCGGATCGAACCCGCCCAAGGCAGCGTCCCAGCGGATAGAGCGAGATCGGCATAGTCGATCTTCCCGTAGGTCAGACCGTGGCCGAACGGAAACAGTGCGGCATTGGGCGACGTGCGATATTGCGTCTTGTAGGGCTGACGCGGGCCTGCGGGCGCCGGGCGGCCGGTTATCTTATGATCATAGTGATAGGGTTCCTGTCCCGATTCGAACGGGAAGCTGACCGGCAGGCGCGCCGACGGGCTTTCGGCGCCGAACAGGATGTCGGCGATCGCGTTGCCGCTTTCGGAGCCGAGGAACCAGGTGACGAGGATCGCGGGCGCATCGCGCACCGCGCCTTCCAGCGCCAGTGCGCGGCCGTTGCTCAGCACAACCACGATCGGCTTGCCGGTCGCCGCGACCGCCTCGGCAAGCGCCTGTTGCGGCGCGGGCACGACGATCTCGGTGCGCGATTGCGCTTCGCCCGACATGGCGACGCTCTCGCCGATCGCCAGCACGACCACATCCGCAGCCTGCGCGGCGGCAACAGCGGCGTCGATCCCGCCGGGGATCGCCTGTTCGACGTCGGATCCGGGGGTCACGCTGATCGCCGCCTTGTCGCCAAGCGCCTTGCGGACGCCACTGGCGAGATCGACTGCCTGACCGTTGTCGCCATAGACGACGCGCGACTCTTCCGCGGCGCCGCGGCCGGCGAACGGGCCGATTAGCGCAATGCGCTTGCCCGTCCGCGGCAGCGGCAGCAGATCGTCGTCGTTCTTGAGCATGACGATCGTCTTGCCCGCCACCTCTCGTGCCAGCTTCAGGCTGGCGGGCAGGCGTGAGCGCGCTTTTTCGCGCTTGATGTCGATGCGCCGGAAGGGATCGTCGAACAGCCCGAGCAATGCCTTCACCGCCAGCACGCGGCGCACCGAACGATCGACTGCCGCCTCGGTCACTGATCCATCGCGCACCAAGCCGGGGAGATGCTCGGCATAGAAGTTGCTCTCCATGCTCATGTCGACTCCGGCGAGAAACGCGATCCGCGCCGCGTCGCGCCCGTCCTTGGCGAACCCGGCGGCGATCATCTCCTCGTCTCCGGTATAGTCTGACACGACGAAGCCCTCGAACCCCCAGGTGTCGCGCAGAAGCTCGGTCAGCAGCCAGTGATTACCCGTCGAGGGGATGCCGGCGATCTCGTTGAACGACGCCATGATCGAAAGCGCCCCCGCGTCGATCCCAGCCTTGTAGGTCGGCAGATACGTCTCGAGCAGCGTACGCATCGAAATGTCGACCGAATTATAGTCGAGCCCTGCCTCGACCGCGCCATAAGCACCGAAATGCTTGATGCACGCCAGCATCGCGTCGTTTGCGGCGAGGTCGTCGCCCTGAAGCCCGCGCACGCGCGCCGCGGCAAACAGCTTGCCGAGCAGCACTTCCTCGCCAGCACCCTCGACCGTGCGCCCCCAGCGCTGATCGCGCGCGATGTCAACCATCGGGAAAAATGTCCAATCGATCCCCGCGCCCGCCGCCTCGAACGCGGCAACGCGGCAGGTGCGGGTCGAAAGCTCGGGCTCGAAGCTCGCTGCCTCGGCGAGGGGAACCGGGAAGATCGTACGATAGCCGTAGATCACGTCGGCGCCGAACATCAGCGGGATTTTGAGCCGCGAGCCCGCCATCACGGCATGCTGCATTCGCGACGCCATCACCGCGCCGCCGCCGTTGAACACGCCGGTCAGCCTACCCGCCACAGCATCGGCGAGTTGCGCGCCGAACCCGCTGGTGTCACTTGCGGGATTGAGTGCAGCGGCGGCGTCGCCGCCCCATTTTGCCGCGCGCAGCGTTAGCTGCCCGGCCTTTTCCTCCAGCGTCATCTTGGTGATCAGCGCGTCGACGAACGGGGGTATCGGCAGCTTCCTCGCCTCGGCCATCAGCGCCCGCGCCGGGCTCGCGAGCCATGCCGCCAGCAACCCCGAGCCGATCAGCGCGCCGCGCCGCGATACGCCGGTGTCCGTCATCCTATTTCTCCCGATCAATTCAGCGGTCTGGCCGCATTTGAGGTTGGCCTTGCTCTAGCCGCCCGACGTTCGCGCTAACATACGACGACTACAGACTCTGATGAACGTCCCTCACCGTAATCTCAGCGGTTCGTCGTAGCGGCGCAGCAGCGCGCGATGAATTGATCGTGGGCCGGCATCAATGACGCATTGGACGCGACTACCTTCTCGACGTGACCGACCAGCGCGTGCAGATCGTGATCGGCAACCCAATCGACCGCAGGATGATAGCTCCGCGGATAAAGCCCCTGGCCGAGCATCACCTGCACCCAGCTTGTCAGTCCGAACATTTCGGTGCCGTTGCGGAAGAACTGACCGTTGGCGGCGAACAGGTCGATATAGTGCTGCAGCGAATCCGGGATGCTCATGGTCCGGACGTAATTCCAGAAGTCCGAATCGCTGCGCTGGGTAACGTGGTAATGCAGGATCAGGAAATCGCGAATTCGCTCATATTCGAAGCTGGTCTGTTCGTTATAGACGTCCTGCAGAGCGTCGTCGCAATCAGCATTCGGAAACAGGCTCATCAGGCGATTGATGCCCGCCTGGACGAGATAGATGGCGGTCGATTCGAGCGGCTCGAGGAAACCCCCGGCGAGGCCAAGCGCGACGACGTTGCGATCCCACAGCTTGCGCCGCTTGCCGGTTCTGAAGCGGAGCTGCCGGGGATCGGCCTGGGCCTTGCCGTCGAGGTTCGCCAGCAGGATTTCGGCAGCGCGATCATCGGTCGTGAACTGGCTACTGTAGACATGGCCGTTGCCTGTCCGGTGTTGCAGCGGGATGCGCCATTGCCACCCGGCCTCGTGCGCGGTCGAGCGCGTATAGGGGGTCGGCGGCCCGACCTTATCGCACGGCACCGCGAGCGCGCGGTCGCACGGCAGCCAATGCGTCCAGTCGTCGAACTCGACATCCAGCGTATCGCCGATAAGCAGCGAGCGGAAGCCGGTGCAATCGAGGAACAGGTCGGCGCGAATATGCTCGCCGCTCTCCATTTGCACGCTTTCGACAAACCCGCGATCCCCGCCGCGATGGACCGCGACCACCTTGCCCTCGATCCGCTTGACGCCCTGCGCCTCGGCGCGTTGCCGCAGGAATCGCGCATAGAGCACGGCATCGAAGTGATAGGCATAGGCGATCTCGGCGAGCGGCGAGTTGGGCGGGGCATCGCTCGGCGCCGCGGTGAACTTGCCGAGCGGCGCCGCGACGGTGTTGAGCGAATAGGCGCTGATGTCCTTGGCGCGGCCCTGGCGGCGCGCCTTGAGCCAATATTGATGGAAGGGCAGCAGCCCGAGGTCGCGGCCGATCGTGCCGAACCCGTGGATGTAACTGTCGCCGATCTTGCCCCAGTCGTTGAACTGGATGCCGAGCTTGAAGCTGCCCTGCGTCTGCCGAACGAACTCCGCCTCGTCGATCTCGAGCAGGCGATTGAACGCGGAAAGGTGCGGGACGGTCGCCTCGCCAACCCCGATCAGGCCGATCTCTTCGGATTCGACCAGGACGACATCGATCTTGCGGCCGAACATCTTGGAGATCGCCGCGGCGGCCATCCAACCCGCCGCCCCGCCGCCGATGACGGCGATCGAACGGATCGGACGCTGGAGTTGCTGCTCTGTCATTGAATACCGAATGGCTGGCGTGGTTTGCGCTATGCGCCTGCCAGTTGCCGAGCTCAAGCCAAGCCGAAAGCTGAGACGCGGAATAACCGGCTCCGGCTGGGCAAAAACCCGAGCCGGAGCCGGCAAGTCATGCGCTGGTCAGAACCGCAATCCGGCGGAAATCTTCAATGTGCGAGGCACGCCCATGATATTGCCGTCCTTGTTATAGACCGGCACTGTCCCGGCGTTGGCAGGTTCGCCATTCGGACCCGAGGGATACAGGATCGAGCCAGAATCATAATTGTGCCAGTTGAACGCGTTCAACAAGTCCAGCCGGAAATAGCCAGAAAATGGCCCGAAGAAGTCGACGTCCTTGGAAATCTGCAAGTCGATGTTTTTGTAACCGAGGAAGCCATGCGGCGCCCGGCTGACGAAGGTCGTGCTCCCCCCCTGAGCATTGCAAGCGCTCGGACATCCGAAGATCGACGTTGCATGGGGTGGGGTAGCCAGTTCGACCTTGGTGGCAAACGAAAGTCCCCAGAAAACGTCCCGGCTATAAGTCGCGACTAGGCGATGCGTGGGCGCGGCGGTGCCGTCAACAAAAGGATAGTCCGTGGGGTAAGGCAGATCGAACAGATATTGGTTATTTGCTATCTGATACGGGTTCGACCCACCTGCCAAATTGTTCTGGTCGGACGCTGAATACGTGTACGATATGGTTGCGCTCCACCCAGACGCCTTTGTGTAGGGCTTTTGGGCGCCAAGGCTAAACTGGAGGAGACGATCCTTCGCACCGTTGTCCCACAGGATCAGGCCGCCGACGCCGGGAACACCCTGTCCGCCCCATTGCGAGCCGTTATGGAAATACGCACCGTCGGCATAGCGATTGCCCAACCGGCCGATGATCCCGTCATAGCTTGCGATGTATGACAGCGTGGCCTGTGCGTTCCAGTCCCCAAGCTGGTTGCGCATGCCGAGGCTGAACTGATCCGAATGCGGGGTCCTGATGTTGTTGTGCAGCAGATCGGCCTCGCTTGACGTCGAACTGATCGGTAGCGTCTGCAATCCCGCCGGCGTCAGATAGGCTTGGTCAAAAGCGTAACAGTGATTGGTAGGATTGACGTCCCCCGCATCTGCGCATGCGCCGAACGCGTCCTGTGTGTATGGGGACGGGAAGTATACTTCCGGATTGTTGTTCAGCGCGATCTTGGTCACTTCCAGCGCCAAGGTCGAAAACTGGTTGCGATTGTAGGCGCGGGCAAAGCCGCCGAAGATGACATGCCTGCCATCCCCGTTGACGTCGTAGGAGAAACCAATACGTGGCGAGAAATTGTTCGGCGCCTTTCGGTTGCTGCCGGTGCTGATATAGTCATTGATGTCATAGCCGGGCATCGAGCCATAACCCTGAGCCAGCACCGACGCATAGCTCTGCGTCGTGCCGGGGAAAGGCCCGTTGATCGCCGCAACGACGTTCGCTGGCGTGACGAAGTTCAGATATGCCGGCACCACCTCATGGTCCCAACGCAGGCCGAGGTTGAGGGTCAGGTGGCTGCTAACGTTCCAGTCGTCCTGAACATAGGCGCTATATTGCTTGTCGGTAGTCGTGACGCTCGGCGACGATATGCCCTCGTTGACCACGGGAAACTGAACCTTGTAGGGCGTCGCGGCGATGCCGGAGGGTGTCACCGCATAATAATAGGTCGCGTTCGCCACATCGGAGCTGACGTTCTGCGTCTTCAGCTTGATCGAGCCGTAACTGAACCCCGCGTGGAAGGTGTGATCGCCTGCGAGATGAACGTTGGGCAGCGTGAAATCGTCCGCGAAAGTATAGCCCTTCTGGCGGTTGATCGCGCCGACACCGGACCCCGGGCCACCCGTGATAAGCAACAGGCTCGATTGGTTGGTGCTATTGGCCAATGGAAAATAGGTGTACTGAAATTGCGGCGAGGCCGTTGTCGTCGTGGTCGATGAATTGGTGTTCTGGTAGCTCACCCGCAGCTGGTTGGTCCAATTGTCCTCGTTGTGTTGCCAGCGAACGTCCGCGCGCCGGTCATTGTTGACATACGGAGATGCGGCCGAAGGGGCAGCCTGTCCGCCGCTGCCAGTCACCGTATCCTCGAGGCGCAATTTGCCGCTGGCTTCGATCCGATCCTTGTCGGTCGGCTCGATATCGATTTTGCCGAAATAGAGATTCTCGGTGAACGGGTTGGTCACCGGGCCGTATTGGCTGGCCAAATCGGACGGCAGCAGCGCCTGCGCCACCGTGATGGACTGCGGCGTTACGACATTCTGGTTCGAGAGACTCTTATGCTCCCAGGTGAAGAAGAAGTGCGCGACATCCTTGATGATCGGGCCGCCCAGGGCTGCACCATATTGCCAGCTCGGCACACGCGCCTTGTCGGTATGGTTTGCCTTCTCCGCCGGCCTTTTTGCCCGCAGGTCCTGATTGGTGAACTCGCCGAAAGCTTCGCCATGGAAGGTATTCGTGCCTGATTTGGTCTGCGCGAGAATGATCGCGCTCGACGCATCGCCATATTGGGCACTGTAGTTCGAGGTGACGACCTTGTATTCCGCGATCGCCAGCTGCGGGAAGGGATTGCCCGGATCGCCGGTGCCGTTAGGACCCGCGCTGCCGGTGATGCCTGATCCGCCGCCGACATAGTCCTTCTGGCTCACGCCATCGATATAGACGTTGACGGCCGAGGCGAGTTGCGCGCCGCCGCGTAGCGACGTGTTGCCATTGCTGTCGACGTTGAACTGGACGCCGGGGACGGTGGACGCGAATTCTAGGAAGTTGCGGGTCGTCTGCGGGATCGCCGCAATATCGTGCAGCGAAACGAATTGGTTGACCTCCGACGAATGGGTGTCGACCGTCGGTCGCGTCGCCCGGACGACGATGTCCTTCCCTGAAGTCTCCACCGGAGCATCGAGGTTCAACACCGAAGTCGACGCCACCGGGATGACCACGTCGCCGGACCGGTCGCCGGCAGTTACGTGATAGCTTCCGGGTTGAAGACCGGCGATGACATATGTGCCGTCAGCGCTGACGGTCGACCGGCGGACGGCGCCGGTGTCCGCCTCGGTGACCACGATTTCGGCACCGGCTGGTGCGCGCCCGCGCAGAGTTGACCCGGAGATCTGCGCAAAAGCCGCCGTGGGTGTCACGAAGGCACTCGCCGCCACGATCGCTGCTAGCGACGTTCCCACTCGCGCCAGAGAAACAACGTTTCTGCCAATCGAATTTTTCATATCGAGCCCCTCCAACTACCGGTTCAGAGCTGATTCGTGTCAGCTCCTTTGCGTGATCGATTGGTTTGATGATGTATACGGTAACATTAAAAAATCAAGCGCCACAAATAGCGATAAAATCGTTATATAGCAGTGCTTTGAAATATTTTCTCGGAGAGTGATCGCTTTCTTGGCTTCGCATACCAATATGGTTGCCGAAACGGTACGGTCGCCGTTTAAGTTTGACAACGTTGCCAATGCTGAGCGGGGAATCGTGGGGGATTTTCCGTTGAATGCCGAAATCGCCGCCGCACAGCGACTGAACCATCTGGGCGACCCGTTCGTGTATCGGCGCTTCCGATCGCGATTGAGCGTCCGGGCGCGAAGGCGAGCACGATCGAGCCGAAAGCGGTAGTGTTTTTGGGGTGGTGCGTCTTGCTACGGCCCGACCTCATGACGAGTGCCACGCGACGCGGATATCGCCGTCGGACGGGGGCTCAATAGTCCGAACCGGCGCGTTGCGGTTCGACGTTTCAGCAGGATTTGCTCAATCCAGCACATAAGGCGTGGCTGGGGGCGGCACTGGGCCGGGTGCCGGCGGCGGCGGCAGAGGAGCGGCGCCGGTCAGGTTCGTTCCGGTTACGTCGAAGATCCGCAGCAGCGGCTCCGACATACCGCTGACGCGAACATTCGCAATCGACACGCGCCGAGCATGAGCGAGCCGGATGCCTGCTTCGGCCGTGCCTGTAAAATTTGCGAGCCTCAGGCCGTCGAGTGGTTTTTCTGGATTATTGCCAGCGCCGTCGATCAAGACGGGCACGTCGTGTACGTGGATGTTGGTGAAGCTGAAATTCGCGACGGTGGGGATGCCGGCGAGGCCCGGCACGGGGTTGTCGTCATGCTTGCCGCTGTCGGTAAAGTTGAAGCGCAGGAAGCCGTTTTTGGTGCCCGCGACCTCAAGATCGTTCATCGCAATATCCTCGATGAACGCGCCGCGGCCTGGGCGGCTCTTGATGTAGATGGCGTGCGTGCCGGCGCCGAAAATCTTGCAGCGCTCGACACGGACGCCGCGGACTCCGCCCGAGGTCTCGCTGCCGATCGCGATGCAGGCCCAGACATGATCGCGGAACGTGCAGTCGCTGATCCGCACATCGAGCGTGGGGCGGGCGATGGTATGGCCCTCTTCGCCGCGGCCGGACTTGATCGCGATGCAGTCGTCATGCGTATCGAAGACGCAGCGTTCGATCAGGACACGCTCGCACGAATCGACGTCGATGCCATCGGCGCCGCCGTTGATCACCATGTCGTGGACGCGCACGTCGCGGCAGAATAGCGGGTGGATCGACCACATCGCATTCTGCTGGGTGAAGATGCCGCCGATATCGACGCGGTCGCAATTGACGAATTCCATCAGCGTAGGATTGCGCATGCCGCTGTCGCGCTGCACGCGGCCGGGGATCGCGGTATTGCCGAACAGCCGGCCCTCGCCAGTGATTGCGATGTCATCGGCGTTTTCGGCGTGGATCAAGCCCATATAGCCTTTGATGAACTTGCCTTCCCAGCGCACTTGGCGGATCGGATAATCGGCGAGATCGGGCGAGCCGGTTACGGTCGCGCCCTTTTCAAGGCGCAAGGTCGTCTTGGGGCCGATGGCGACGGCGCCGATCAGATAATCGCCGGGCGGCACGATCACCTCGCCGCCGCCGAGCATCGCGCAGCGATCGAGCGCCTGTTGAAAGGCAAGCGTATCGGCCGCTTCGCCGCCGCCTTTTGCTCCCATGTCGCGCACGGAAATCCGGAGCTTGATCGCCGCCGTTGCGGGCGTGGCTGCTTGCGCTGCCAGGCGCGAGGCGCGAGCGTCTACAGTGAGCGCGCCGAGCGCGCCCATGCTCGCGCCGATGACAAATGTGCGTCGCCCTGGACTCATGACCCCTCCCCATATGATCGAACTTAGAGGAAGATATCCATACAGGGAAACCGGTGTCAATTTACTCCGCAATTTTCTTGATACCGGTGTCATTGATCTGTATGTTTTGAGTTGCGTGGGAGCCGAGCTCCAGGCCGCACCGCGCTTTTTGGAGGGGATTTTGGTCATCGCCGGCAGCGCCGTTCGCAACTTCGTTGGTTTGCCGACGGCGCCATCCGCGCCAGCACCGGCAAAGTTCTCATCGGTATTCGTCTGCACGCGCAACACAGCGATGCGCGACGAAGGTGCGGCACTTCGGGCGAGCGTCGGCTGATATGAGGATCGGACGGCGACAGTTCGTGGTCGGTGGCGCCGCGGTGGCAGCGCGCCCGTTGCCGGCGCTCGGCGACACTTGCACAGCCGATGCCCGCCTGCTGAGAGTCCTTGATGCAGTAATGGCGTTGTCGACGCCGCAAGCGAAGCTGTCGCGACTTGCGCCACTACCGACCGCGGGTCTGTCACGCGCAAGGCGGCTCGACCTCGAAACCGCAAGAGAAGGGCTGGCGGTCGATATCCGATTGATGCAGCAACCGAACCATGGTGATCATTACGGTCTGCTGCTCGAGCGCCAGCTCGGGGCCGCGATCGATCCCGCCACGGCACATGCGCGTTTAATGGCAAAATGGCGGGCGCTTGCCGATGAGGCCGATCGGCTGCTGGCGGGCCAGGGTTTGGCCCACGGCACGACCGGCGAGCGCTTCCGCGCGATGTTCCGCGATCCTCGGTGGCACTATCCCGACACGTCGGCCGGGCGCGATCGGGCGGTGGCTGACATGAACGCCGATCTCGGCCGGTCACGCGCGACGGTGCCCGTGTTGATCGGCGCGGTGCCGCCCTGGTGTCTGACGGTGGCTGCGCGGCGGATGACACCGGCCGAAGAGGCGGCGCGCAAGGGCGGTTATCGCATCGTCGCCGGACCAGACCGCCAAGGTGCCTATTTCGTCGACCTTGCCGATATCGAACGTCGGCCGAGCTGGAGCCTGGCGAGCGTCGTTAATCACGAGCTGCTGCCCGGCCACATGATCGAGATGCCGATCGACGCTGCCGCGGATCCGCATCCCCTGCGCGCGGCCTATACGCCGGCGTTCACCGAAGGCTGGGCGATCTATGCCGAGGCGCTGATGGCGGGGCAGGGGGCATTCGCCGCTGATGACCGCAAGATGCTCGGCTTCCTGCATTGGGCGCTGTTCCGGATCGGCCGCGGCATTGCCGACACCGGGATCCATCACGCGCGTTGGTCGGTCGACGAGGCGCTCGGTCGGCTGCGCGACGTCCAGGGCGAGCCCGCCTATTTCGCGCCGTTCGACAGTGACGTCGAACGCATCGTTCGCGAGCCCGGCATCCGCGCCGCCGAAGCGCTGACCTGGCTGTGCCTCGAAGACCTGCGCCGCGCTGCGGTTCGCGACGGCGACGCCGCAGCCCTTCGGCGCTTCCACCAGATCGTGCTGGCCGATGGCCGCAAACGACTGACGACGATTGCTGCCGAGTTGCGGCTATCGCCCCAGAATATCTGAATAGAAAAGGGAGAGATCGATGAAATTATCCGCTTTAGCTGCGTTGGCCGCCACCTCGCTGATCGCGCTCGGCACCGTGCCGGCCGTCGCCGCGTCTTCGCCGTCCAAGGCGCAGATCGAGGCGACGATGAAGCGTGCGACGCGATTCATGGTCGAGGACGTCAGCACGCATGGCGGCTATGTCTGGTCGTATCTGCCCGATCTGTCGCGCCGCTGGGGCGAGATGGAGGCGACGCCCGACATGATCTGGGTGCAGCCGCCGGGGACCGCCGACATGGGCAATCTGTTCCTCGACGCCTATCACGCGACGGGCGACGACTATTATTATCAGGCCGCCGAAAAAGCTGCGGATGCGTTGATCGCCGGCGAAATACCGACCGGCGGCTGGAACTATTTCATCGATTTCGGTGGCCCCGAAGCCACCAAGAAATTCTATGACACGACCGGCAAGAACGCCTGGCGGCTCGAGGAATTCCAGCATTATTGGGGCAATGCGACGTTCGACGACAATGGCACCGCGGAGTCGCTGAAATTCATCCTGCGGCTCTATGCCGAGAAGTTCGATCCGAAATACGGCGCCGAGGTGCGGCGGGACATCGACTTCATCCTCAAGAGCCAATATCCCTCGGGCGGCTGGCCGCAGCGCTTCCCGCTCAAGCACGAATTCGTCCATCACGGGCTCGCCGACTATACCTCGTACATCACGTTCAACGACGATGTGACGGCGGAGAATGTCGATTACCTGATCATGGCCAATCAGGTGCTGCAGGACCCGCGGCTGATGCCGGCGATCCATCGCGGCATGGACATCTATCTGCTGACGCAACAGGGCCAGCCGCAGCCGGGCTGGGCGCTGCAATATACGCCTGACGACCTCAAGCCGGCCGCGGCGCGCAGTTACGAGCCGAAGGCACTGGCGACGCACACCACCGCCTCGGCGATCGAGCAACTCATGCGCTTCTATCGGCTGACTGGCGACAGTCGCTATCTGGCGCGGATCCCCGAAGCGCTCGACTGGCTCGATTCGGTGCGGCTGCCCGATAATCTTGTCAAGGACGGGCGCGCCTATCCGACCTTCGTCGAGATCGGCACGGGCAAGTTTCTCTATTTGCACCGCAGCGGCTCGAACGTCACCAACGGGCATTATTACACCAATCAGGACCCGAACAACGTCATCAAGCACTACGGCTCCACCCGCGCGATCGACGTCGCCAAGTTGCGCCAGGAATATGAGCAATTGAAGTCGATGCCAGTTGCTCAGGTCACCGCGGACTCTCCGCTCGAGCCCGGCGCGGCAAGGCCGCTGCCGCGCTACTATCTCACCGAAATCCACCCCGGATCGGACCTCAACACCGATATCGAGAACAGAAGCGCGAACCAACTCGTCGCGAGCCTCAACAAGGGCGGCTGGTGGCCGACGATGCTCAAGACGACGAGCAATCCCTATGTTGGGCCGAGCCCCGAACAGGCCGCACCGGGCGACTTCCAGTCAACCTATGTCGGCGACAAGACCGACACCTCGCCTTACCCGTCGGACCATCCGGTGATCGGGATTTCGACCGGCACTTATATGGAAAATATGGAGAAGCTGATCGCCGCACTGCATCCGCAGCAATGATTCTCGGTTCCGGGGCCGCGATCGCCGCGGCCTCGGCTCAGACGAATCCCTGGGTTTGCGCCCAGCTCATGAAGAGCTCGGGCCACACAGCGACCGGCTTGCCGATCGCATGGCGCAGCCCGAACCCATGCCCGCCTTGCGCGAACAGGTGCATCTCCACCGTGACGCCCTTGGCGCGCAAGGCATCGTGGAGCATCAGCGTGTTCTTCACCGGGACAGTGGCGTCATCCTCGGCGGCGCAGAGGAACGAGGGCGGCGTGTCGGCGGTGACGTGAAGGAACGGCGAATGCAGATCCTGCAGCGCGCGCGACGGATTGTCGCCGAGCAACAGGTTGCGCGAGCCGGGATGCGCTGCCGGGGGAATCATCGAGACGACCGGATAGATCGGCGCGGCGACGAACGGCTTGGCGGTCATCGCGTCGGCGGCATCGACGGGATCGTAGACTTTCGCCTCATACCGCACCGCCAGTTCGGCGCACATATGTCCGCCGGCCGAAAACCCCATCGCGCCCACTCGCTCGGGCGCAAGATCGTAATCCGCCGCCCGCGCGCGGATCAGCCGCATCGCGCGCTGCGCGTCCTGCAATGGCACCTCGGGCGCGTCCTTCCAGCCGTCGCCGGGCAGGCGATAGAACAGCACGAAGCAGGTGACGCCGCGATCCGAAAGCCATCGCGCGAGTTCGTAGCCCTCGCGATCGATGACGATCCGGCGATAGCCGCCGCCCGGCATCAGCAGCATCGCCGCGCCATTGGGCCTGGTCGGCCGGAACACGACGAGCCGCGGTTTCGCGATGCCTTGCACGGCGCGGTCGTTGATCGAACGATCGGGGCTTTCTTCGACCACGGTCTCGACCGGCGGACGATCGGGCATGCCAGGCGCGCCGTTCGGCCAGAGGTCGATCGTCTCGCTCGGCTGCGGCAGGCCGGGCGGGGGATCGCCGGCCTTCATCGGCGGTGCCGTCTGCGCGGCGAGCGGCTCGGCGAGGCCGCCGGCAAGTGCGGCGGCGAGTGGCGCGATGATTGCGGCGCGGCGGTCGATCTCCATCGCTTTCTCTCTCAAGTCCCCGGCTGGATGTAGGGCACGCGGGCGAACAACTCGCGCTGCCACGCGCGGGGGTTGTTCTCGACATGGCTATTGACGTCGATGATCATCGTCGCGCGCTTCTCGAGCTCGTATTTGGGCCAGTGCGGCAGGCCGGGATGGTCTGGGTTTCCGCGCGTCGCCAGCGCGACGAAGGCGTCCTGCAGCGCCTTGGAGGCCGCGCGCGCATCGGCGCCGGTGCCGGTCTGCGAGCCCTTGGCGTCGAGCGTGCCGAAGGCGAGCGGGATGTCCATCGTGTGGAAGGCGCCCCGCCGGGGATCGGTGCGCGAGGCAAAATCTACTTGGTAGACCCAGCCGGGCGCGCCTGCCTTGGCGCGCTCCTCGGCCTCGATCACCTGCCCGCGCCAGCTTCGCCCTGCAGTGGTCGCGCCGTAGAACACGTCGGTCGGTGACCAATCGGGGAAATGCTCGCGATATTGCGCGACGACCCATTCGGGCAGGATGTCGATGCGCAATTGCGGTGCCATGCGATCGGCAAGATTGTCCCAGGTCAGGCCCTGTACGGTAGCGCTGTCGGGTGAAATGAACGCGCGGGTTTCGTCATGGACGTTGCCGAGGATCATCGGAATGCCGAGCGATTGCGGGTTGGCGTCGGGCCAGAAGGGATGCCGAGTCAGCCATTTCATATCGAGCACCGGCCCGAAATAGACCCCGCCGCCGAGGATCGGATCGCGTGCATCGAGCGCATCGACCAGCTTGCCGATCGGCATCGTCAGCAGCGGATCGAGGTTCTTCTCGCTTACCCGGGCCTTGGCGAGAAACGCGCGCGCGCGCTCGGTGGCGTTGAGTGGACCAGAGGCGGTGACCTGCTGACCGCTCATCGTCGCCGCCGAATGGAACAGACCCTTGGCCGCGGGCATCCCCATCATGGTCGCGATCTTGGCGCCGCCGCCCGATTGGCCGAACACGAACACGCGCGACGGATCGCCGCCGAACGCCGAGATGTTGTCGCGCACCCATTTGAGCGCGAGGATCAGATCGAGCTGGCCATTGTTGCCGCTATCGGGAAAGCGCGGATCGAAGCGCGCTAGATAGAGGTATCCGAGCGCGTTCAATCGGTGATTGACGGTCACAACGACGACATCGCCGCGCGCAGCGAGATGCTGGCCGTTGTTGAGCGGATCGGTGACGGTGCCGTTCGAGTAAGCGCCGCCGTGGATATAGAGCATTACCGGCTTCTTGGCGCGAGCGTCCGGATCGGCGGTCCAGATGTTGAGATAGAGGCAGTCTTCCGATTCGGGCTCGCTGTTCTCATGCGTTTGCGGGCAGATCGGACCGAATTGCGTCGCTCGGATCGTCTGACCGGGCGCGGCATAGGGCTGCGGGGCGAGGAAGCGCTTCGCGGTGCCGTAGCGGATGCCGCGGAACGCCTGAACACCGCCGTCGCTGGTGCCGACGAAATTGCCAACCGGTGTCATCACCGGGCGCGATCCCGCTGCCCGCGACGCGGTGCCGAGCGTCAGTGCGGCGCCGGCGCCGATCCCGGCCAGAATATCGCGTCGTCCCCATTCATCGCCTGACATCGACTCCTCCTGCTACGAAACCGCCCAGATCTGCGCGGGTAAACAAGCTCGCGTCGCCTGGCAGCGAATGTTTGAGCGCGGTGAGCGCAAGGCCGTCGGCTGCGGCCTGTTCGATGCCGTGGCCGAGCCTCAGAGCGTGGAGCACGCCCGCGGCGAACGCGTCGCCCGCGCCGATGCGATCGACGATGCCGGACAGGTCAAGCTCCGGCGTTTGTGCATGGCCGTCGCGTACGTCGATCCGCGCCGAAAGGCGGTGGTGATCCGAATCGACGACATGGCGCGCGGTCGAGGCGATCGTCTGGAGCTTGGGGAAAGCGTCGAACGCCGCATCGGCGGCGGCACGGCGACGGTCTTCGCCGTCGCCGCCGAAATCACCACCGAGCAGCAGCGCGACGTCGCGGTGGTTGCCGAACAGGATATCGGCATGGTCGATCAGCCGGGTGAGGATGCCGCGCGGATCGCTGTCCCAGGCTTCCCACAAACGCGCGCGGTAATTACCATCGAATGAGATCGCGATGCCGCGTTCGGCGGCTGCTTCGGCAGCGGCGATCGCGGCTGCGGCAGGGACGGGGCCGAGCGCGGGAGTGATGCCGGAGAGGTGCAGTCGATCGACGCCGTCGAGCAGCGCTGCCCAGTCCCACGTATCGGCGGGCGCCTCGGCGAATGCCGATCCCGCGCGGTCATAGGTGACATCGGTCGCGCGCATGCCGGCGCCTGGGACGACAAAGTAGAGCCCCATGCGGCCCTCGCGCCGCGCCACGCGGCGGCAGTCGATGCCGTGGCTGCGCAGGCTGGCGAGCGCGGCGTCACCCAAGCCATCAACGGGGAGCGCGGTGGCGAAGGCGACATCGTGACCGAGTCGTGCCAGCGCAGTCGCGACGTTGGCCTCGGCGCCGGCGGTCCACACGTCGAGACGCGGGGTTTGCAGCAGCAATTCGCGATTGGGCGGCGACAGCCGCAGCATCACCTCGCCGAATGCCAGGAATTGCCCCATCTGCCTCGCCCCTTCGATCCGATTCCCGCCGTTCTAGCGTGCTAGCCAGCCGCCATCGACCGCCAGGATGTGGCCTTGCACGTAATCGGCCGCACGACTGGCGAGGAACACCGCCGCGCCGCCGAGATCCTCGGGCGTGCCCCAGCGCTCGGCCGGAATGCGGCCGAGGATCGCCTTGCTGCGCGCTTCATCTGCGCGGAGCTGCGCGGTGTTGTCGGTGGCGATATAGCCCGGCGCGATCGCGTTGACGTTGATGCCTTTGGCGCCCCATTCGTTGGCGAGCAGCTTGGTGATTCCCGCGACGCCCGATTTCGAGGCGGTGTAGCTCGGCACGCGGATGCCGCCCTGGAAACTCAGCATCGAGGCGATGTTGATGATCTTGCCCGAGCCGCGCTCGATCATGTGGCGCCCGGCGGCCTGGCACATGAAGAACACCGTCTTGACGTTGATGTTCATCACGTCGTCCCAGTCCTTCTCGGAGAAGTCGACGGCGTCTTCGCGGCGGATGATGCCGGCATTGTTGACGAGGATATCGAGCTTGCCGAGTTCGGCGACGCATTCGTCGACCACGCGCGTCACCGGCTCGATCGACAGCAGGTCCGCCTCGATGAAATGCGCGCGGCGGCCGAGCGCCTCGGCCTTCTCGATCGTCTCCCCCGGTGAGATATGGCCGACCACGGCGAGATCGGCGCCCGCTGCGGCGAGCGCCAGCGCTATGCCCTGGCCTATCCCGGTATTGGCGCCGGTGACGAGCGAGACCTGGCCCGAAAGGTCGAACGGATTGGTCATGTCGGTATCCCCTTGTCCGTTCGCGCTCACGCCAGTTGGCAAATATCGAGCACGTTCATGTCGGTATAATCCTGGTTCTCGCCGGCCATCGCCCAGATGAAGGCATAGGCCTTGGTGCCCGCACCCATGTGGATCGACCACGGCGGCGAGATCACCGCTTCTTCATTGGCCATGGTGATGTGGCGCATCGCCTCGCCTTCGCCCATGAAGTGCATCACCCGATCGGTATCGGGGTTGTCGAGCTCGAAGTAGAAATAGATCTCGCTGCGGCGCTCGTGGATGTGCGGCGGCATCGTGTTCCACACCGATCCCGGCTTGAGCACGGTCAGCCCCATGACGAGCTGCGCGCTGTCGCACACGCCGGGAATGACGAGCTGGTAGATCGTCCGCTCATTCGATTCCTCGAGGCTGCCGCGATCGAGCGCGTTGGCGTCGGCGATGCCGAGCTTGCGGGTTTTGAACGCCTTGTGCGCAGGGCACGAGGCCAAATAGAAGCGCGCCCCGTCGCCGGAAAAGGTCACGTCTTTCGCGCCCATCGTGACGTAGAGGCAGTCCTTGTTGCCGAGTTCGAAGCGCTCGCCGTCGACGGTGACGACGCCGTCCGCGCTGCCGACATTGACGATCGCCAGTTCGCGGCGTTCGAGAAACGGATGGCCGGCGGCCGAGGGTGGCTCGGTCTGGTCGGGCAGCTTGACCTCGCCCGACGTCACCGCGACGCCACCAATCACGAAGCGGTCGGCATGCGTGTAGTTGAGCACGCACTCGCCGTCGCGGAACAGGCCCTGGATCAGATAGCGGTCGCGCAGTTCCTCGTTGGAGACGCACTCCATCATGTCGGGGTGCGTGGCGTAATAGGTGCGGTCGAACATGGTCACTCCGGTTGGTTGGGGTCAGGCCGCTTGGGCGGCGGGAAGCGGGTCGTCCAAGCGGTAAGCCTTGCGGACGAGACGGCTGGTGAGATCGAGCGCGACTTCGCCGGCTTCCCAGTCCGCCATCCGCCCTTCGGCGACCAAGCGGGCGAGGAACGCGCAGTCGGAACGGCGCGCGACATCGTGGCGCGCGGGGATCGAGAGGAAGGCGCGGGTGTCGTCGTTGAAGCCGACGGTGTTGTAGAAGCCCGCGGTCTCGGTCGCCATCTCGCGGAAGCGGCGCATGCCTTCGGGGCTGTCGTGGAACCACCAGGGCGGGCCGAGCCTAAGGCATGGGTAATGGCCGGCGAGCGGCGCGAGTTCGCGGCTGTAGCTGGTCTCGTCGAGCGTAAAGAGGATGATCGTCAGATCGCGCGCGTTGCCGAAGCGGTCGAGCAACGGCTTCAATTGCTCGACATAGCCGGTCTCGGTCGGGATGTCGGCACCCTTGTCGCGACCGTGACTGGCGAACAGGCCGGCATTGTGGTTGCGGAAGGCACCGGGATGGATTTGCATCACCATCCCGTCCTCGACGCTCATCGCCGCCATTTCGGTAAGCATCTGCGCGCGGAACAGCTCGGCGTCGGCGAGCGCCCAGTTTCCCGCAACAATCTGGCGGAATAGGCGTTCGGCCTCGTCGGGCGAGAGGTTGGCGGTCTGGGCGGTCGGGTGGCCGTGGTCGGTCGCGGTGGCGCCGGCGGCGCGGAAATCGGCACGACGCTTGCGGTGCGCGGCGAGATAGCCTTGCCAGCTCCACACGTCCTCGCCGGTGAGCTCGGCGAAGGTCTGCATCGCCGGCTTGAATGCCTCATGCTCGACGTCGATCACCGCGTCGGGACGATAGGTGGTGACGACGCGGCCGCGCCAGCCCGACTGGCGGATGCGGTGGTGCGCCGACAGATCGTCCTGCGGCCCTTCGGTGGTGGCGAGGAAATCGATGTTGAAGCGGTCGAACAGCGCGCGCGGTCGAAAGGCGTCGGTCGCGAGCGCGGCGGTGATCGCGTCGTAATAACGGTCGGCGGTCGCCGCTTCGAGCGCGACGTCGATCCCGAACACGTCGGCAAAGACGTGATCGAGCCACAATCGCGACGGGGTGCCGCGGAACAGGTAGTAATGCTCGGCGAACAGCTTCCAGGCGGCACGCGGATCGGTCTTGGGTGTACCGTCGCGGCGCGGGATCGCCAGCGCGTCGAGGTCGATGCCCTGGCTGTAGAGCATGCGGTAGATGTAATGATCGGGGGCGAGCAGCAGGCTGGTCGCGTCCTGCCACGGCGCATCGTCGGCGAACCAGCGCGCATCGGTATGGCCGTGCGGGCTGACGATCGGAAGGTCTGCAACGGACGCATAGAGCGTTCGCGCGATCTTCCGCGTCGCGGGATCGGCCGGAAACAGCCGATCGGGATCGAGGTCAAGCGGTCGTGTCATGCATCCTTCCCAACGTCGCGCGTTCGTCGCGATTGGCGCAATGGTAACCGGTGTCAGAACCAAACTCAACCCGGCAGCAAAAAGCATCATCAGGAGTCGGAGGGGGGCGCGACCGAAGCGCGGCGGATCAGCGTCGAGCGGAACATCGACGGCTCGGCGACGGCTTCGTCCTCGCCTGCGATCAGCTTGAGCGCCGCCGAGCGCGCCATCGAGGCGATCGGCCAGCGCACCGTCGTCAGCGGCGGCCAGATATGTGGGGCGATCGGCGTGTCGTCGAAGCCGATGATCGAAAGGTCGCGCGGAACTTCGAGGCCGCGCGACCGCGCTGCGTGGATGACGCCGGCGGCCATCTCGTCATTGCACGAGAAGATCGCGGTGGGGCGTGGCATCAGGTCGAGCAGGCGTTCGGCGGCGATGAGGCCCGATTCGAAGGTGTAATTGCCGTCCGCGACCATGCTGCGCGGGAAATTGATCTTCGCCGCCTTGAGCGCTTCTTCGAACCCCAGTCGACGTTCGCGCGCCGAACGGAACCCGTGCGGGCCGGCAATCAGACCGATCCGCTTGTGCCCGCATTCGATCAGATATTCAGTTGCCGCACGAACCGCCTCGCGATCGTTGGAGGCGACCGTGTGCTCGTCGGTGTCGAGATCGGCCGATCCCATCCGCACGTAGCGGCAGCCGATATCGTTGCAAGTTTGGGCAACCTGGTCGTTCTCGCTTACCGGCGGCATCAGCAGCACGCCGAACAGCCGCTGGCGTTCGAGAAAGTGCCGCAAATCCTCCAACATCGTCGCCGAGCCGCGATCGACCGGACGCACGACCATCTCGAACTCGGTGCCGTGCAGCGCCTCGAGCATGCCCTGCTGGACGTTCATCACCGTCTGCGCGTTGGGATTGTCGTGGACCAGCCCGATCAGGAAATTGCGGCGGAGCGCCAGCGCGCGGGCCTGCGGGTTGGGAATGTATCCCAAGTCGGCGATCACGTCCTCGACGCGCTTGCGCATGTCGTCGGACAGCAGCGGCGAGCGGTTGATCACCCGGCTGACGGTTTTCTTGGAGACGCCCGCGACGCGGGCGACATCGTTGATCGTCGGCTGACCTGTTTTCGCCATGGAGCGCAGGCATAGCGACGAAAGAAGAATTGCGCCATTGCCTTCCGCCGATCGAGGTATACCTTCGCGCGTGAGATTGACACCGGTTACTCAAGAGGATTCATGCGAGCGTTGCAGATCAATCCGGCCGATGGCGTCGCGACGCTGATCGAGGCGGTGGGGGAAGGCGACAAGGTGTCGGTCGGCGATCGGTCGATCATCGCCCGCGCCGCCATTCCCCGCGGCCACAAGATCGCGGTCGTCGACATCGGCGTCGGTGCGGACGTGATCAAATATGGCGTGCCGATCGGCCATGCCACGCAGCAAATCATTGCCGGGGAGCACGTCCACTCCCACAATCTCGCGACCAATCTGAGCGGGACGCTTGATTATCGCTATCGACCGGGCGACGCAGTGCCCCGGCAACCGCGCGACGCGCCGACCTTCCAAGGCTATCGCCGCGCCGACGGCCGCGTGGCGACGCGCAACGAAATCTGGGTTCTACCGACCGTCGGTTGCGTCGGCCGCACTGCGCAGCGCATCGCCACGCTGGCGACCGAACGGCACGCAGGCAAGGTCGATGGCGTGCTCGCCTTCGCGCACCCTTTCGGATGCTCGCAGCTCGGCGACGACCTGGCGGCGACGCGCGCGATTCTCGCCGATCTCGCCTGCCACCCCAATGCCGGCGGTGTGTTGATCGTCGGGCTCGGCTGCGAATCGAACCAGCTCGACGCGCTGATCGCCGAGATCCCAGCCGATCGCCGCCCATCGATCCGTACGCTCGTTGCGCAGGTGAGCGAGGACGAGATCGACGAAGGTATGAAGCTGGTCGATGAGATGGTCGCCGAAGCCGCGACGGCGCGGCGCGAGCCGGTGCCGCTCGGCGAACTCGTGCTCGGCGTCAAATGCGGTGGCTCGGACGGCTTTTCGGGCCTTACCGCCAACCCGCTGGTCGGACGGATGAGCGATCGCCTGACGGCGGCGCGCGGCGCGGCGATCTTGACCGAGATTCCGGAGATCTTCGGGGCCGAGCAGTTGCTGATGGATCGCGCAGCCGACGAAGCCGTGTTCGAAGCGACCGTCGAGCTGGTCAACGATTTCAAGCGCTATTTTCTCGACCACGGTGAGCCGGTTTCGGAAAATCCCTCGCCGGGAAATATCGCCGGCGGGATCACCACGCTCGAGGAGAAGTCGCTCGGCGCGGTGCAGAAAGGCGGGCGCGCGATCGTCACCGACGTTCGGCGCTATGGGGAGAGGGTGCGACGCCCGGGTTTGACGCTGCTCGAAGCGCCGGGCAACGATGCGGTGTCGTGCACCGCGCTCACCGCGGCGGGCGCGACGCTGATCCTGTTCACAACCGGGCGCGGCACCCCGCTGGGTTTTCCGGCGCCGACGCTCAAGATCGCGACCAATCATGGGCTCGCGCAACGCAAGCCCGGCTGGATCGACTTCGACGCCGGACGCGTGCTGGACGACGGTTTCGATGCGGCGGAGGCCGATCTGCTCGATGCCATCATCGCAATTGCTTCGGGCGAGCCGACCGCTGCCGAGCGCAACGGCGAACGCGAGATCGCGCTTTGGAAGCGTGGGGTGACGCTATGACGCGGCTCTCCGCCGACACGCTCACGCAGGCGAACGCCGCCAGGCCCGCCGCGCGTCCGAGCGCAACCGGTATCGTTCATTTCGGCCCCGGCGCCTTTCACCGCGCGCACCAGGCCGACTTCATCGACCGGCTGATCGCGCGCGATCCGCGCTGGGGAGTCGCGTTGGTTTCGCTGCGCAGCGGGCGCACGGTCGTCGATATGGCGGCGCAGGACGGGCTGTACACGCTGGCGATCCGCGATGCGCAGCCGTCCAATCGGATCATCGGTTGCCACACGCATCTGCTCGGACCTGATGACGCGGCGGAGACGCTTCGACTGCTGTCTTCGCCGGAGACGGCGCTGGTGACCACAACGATCACCGAGAAGGGCTATTGCCTCGCCCCGGACGGCACGCTCGACCTCGGGCATCCGGACATCGTGCATGACCTGACGGGCGAGGGCGCGCCGGTCAGCGCGATTGGCTGGATTGTCGCGGGTCTCGCCGCTCGCCGCACCGCCGGCGTCGACCCGTATGTCGTGATGCCGTGCGACAATATGGCCGATACTGGGATGAAGGTCCGCGCCGCGTTGCTTGCCTTCGCCGAGGCGCGGGACGCTGACCTGGCGGCATGGCTCGATAGCACCTTGCGGGTGCCGGCGACGATGGTCGATTCGACTACGCCCGCCTCCGATCCAGCATTTCTCGACGCGCTCGCCGACGAGATCGGCCTGGAGGATCGCGCCGCGGTCCAACGCGAGGCGTTTGCGCAGTGGGTAGTCGAAAACGTCGGGCCGATCGGCCCCGATCTCGCCGCGGTTGGCGTCGAGGTGACGCGCGACGTCGCCGGCTTCGAGCGCGCCAAGCTGCGCATCCTGAACGGCGCGCATTCGACCTTGGCCTATCTCGGCCTGTTGCGCGGCCATGTCAGCGTGGCGGACGCGATGCGCGACCCCGCCCTCGCTACCTATGTCGAGGCGATGATTGTCGAGGAAATCCAGCCGACGCTGCCACCGGTGTCGGGGCTCGATCTCGACGCCTATCGAACGGCGGTGCTGACGCGGTTCCGCAACCCCGTCATCGTTCACGCGCTCGCGCAGATCGCCTATGACGGCTCGCAGAAACTGCCTTATCGACTCTACGACACGATCATCGCCAATCGAGAAGCGGGGCGCTTGCCAAGACGGTCGCTCGGTGCAGTCGCAGGCTGGCTCGCTTTTGCACGCAAGCGCTCGCTCGCCGGTGAGGCGATCGTCGATCCGCTGGGCGATATTTTGGCTGCACTCGGTGCGCGGCACGATGCCGAGTCGATGATGGCGATGTTTATCGACGATCCGCGACTTTGCCCGCCGCTGCTTGCGCAGGACAGCGAAGCGATCGCCGCCATCGCGCGATCACTCGACGCCCTATTGCTGAACCCGGAAAATTTGCCCGATTAACCGCTGAATAGCGCGCTATGCTCATTCAGCCCTTGTTACTGACACCGGTTTCCCATAAGCCATGTCGACGATATGAAGAGAGCAGGGGAGGGTTCCGACTTGGCATCGGATGATTTTGCCGATCAGGCGCCGCGGATCGCCGCCGCGTTCGTCAGCGCTCGGCGGGAGGCACGGGCGCTTCCCGATTATCCCGGCGCGCTACCTACCGAGCTCGACCAAGGCTATGCCGTGCAGGACGCCGCGATCGGACTGATGGGGGAGCGGATCGGCGGCTGGAAGGTCGGGCGAGTCAACCCGCCGATCGGCGATGTCGTCCGCCTGGCCGGACCGATCTTCGCCGATCGCATCGTCGAGGCTGATGACGATGCTCCTGAAATGACGATCTTTTCAGACGGGTTCGGCGCCGCGGAGGCAGAGTATCTGCTGCGTATCGCGGCAAGCCCGCCCGCCGGCCAGACTGGTTTCACGCATGCAGAAGCCAAAGCGCTGATCGGTGCCGTGCATGTCGGGATCGAGGTGGCAAGTTCGCCTTTTCCGGGGATCAACAGCCACGGCGCGCCGGTTACGGTGTCCGACTTCGGCAACAATAACGGTCTCGTGATCGGCGCGCCGATCGCGGGATGGCAGGATGACGGCTTCGAATCCTGGCCGGTCGAGCTCCGCATCAACGGCGAAGTTGCGGGGCAAGGTCAAGCGGTGGACATGCTCGATGGAGCGATCGGCGCGGCGCGCTTCCTGTTCGGGGCGATGGCCGCGCGCGGGATCACCCTCAAGGCGGGGCAATGGATTTCGAGCGGCGCAGTGACCGGCGTTCATCCCGTCAAGGCCGGCGACCTGGTCGAGGCGCGATTCGATGGCCGCATGGGCGTGACCTGCACGATAGCGGCCGCTTAAAAGGACGACCCAACGAAGCCGCGCAAGACGGCGACCAATGGAGAGAGTGAATGGCTGAAGCGGACGCGGTGATCGATCGGGCGGCGGAACGCGCCGGACGGTATCGCTGGGTGATCTGCGGGCTGCTGTTTGCAGCGACGGCGATCAACTATGTCGATCGCCAGATGATCGGCGTGCTCAAGCCGACCATGGCGGCGGAGATGCACTGGACCGAGTCGACCTATGCCGACATCGTCGTCTGGTTCCAGCTCGCTTACGCGATCGGCTATCTCGGGTTCGGCCGGCTGGTCGATCGCATCGGTGCGCGCTGGGGCTATGCGCTGGCCTTCACGATCTGGACGATCGCGCACATGCTCCACGGTGCAGCGCGTAACGCGGCGCAATTCTCGATGGTCCGCTTCCTCCTCGGTATCGGCGAATCGGGTAATTTCCCGGGCGGCCTCAAAGCCGTGACCGAATGGTTTCCGGCGCGCGAGCGTGCACTGGCAACGGGCATCTTCAACGCCGGCTCGAATGTCGGCGCGATCGTCACGCCGATCATCGTTCCGATCATCACGATTTCGATGGGCTGGCGCGCCGCCTTCGTCATCACTGGCCTGTTCAGCTTCATCTGGCTGGCGGCGTGGATCGCGGTCTATCGCCGGCCGCGCGAGAAGGCCGGTGTTTCGGCCGCCGAAATCGCCTGGATCGAAAGCGATCCCGCCGATGCCGGCGAGCGAATCCCGTGGACCCGGCTCCTGCGCTATCGCCAGACCTGGGCATTCGCGATCGGCAAGTTCCTGACCGACCCGATCTGGTGGCTGTTCCTGTTCTGGCTGCCCGATTATCTGTCGAAGCGGTACCACCTCGATCTCGTCAGCTTCGGCCCGCCGCTGGTCGCGGTCTACGTCTTGTCAGACCTCGGTTCGATTGCCGGCGGGTTCTCCTCGTCGCGGCTGATGCGGCATGGGTTCTCAGCCAATGCCGCGCGCAAGCTGACGATGCTCGGCTGCGCCATCCTCGTGCTGCCGATCTTCTTCGCGCAATATACCCACAATCTGTGGGCCGCGGTGGGTATCATCGGGCTCGCGACCGCCGCGCATCAGGCGTGGTCGGCGAACATCTATACTCTGCCGTCGGACATGGTCCCGCGCGCCGCGGTTGGTTCGGTCATCGGCATTGGCGGCACGGCGGGCGCGATCGGCGGCATGGTGATGGCCAAATTCACCGGCTACATTCTCGATACGACGCACAGCTACACGCTGATCTTCGCGGTGGCGGGCGTGGTCTATCTGATCGCGCTGGCGATCATTCAGCTGCTCGTGCCGAGGGTCGAGCGGATCGACGTCGCCCAGATCGAGACCGGCGCGGCGTGATCGCCCCGAC
>JBQCHO010000091.1:0-11984 GCA_051954635.1 Sphingomonas sp.
CCGGCCCGGGGGGCGCCCCCCCCCCCCCCCCCCCCGGCCCCACCATCTGTTTATCCGTTGTGGGGGGGGGGGGGGGGGGCGGGGCCGGCACCGCATTCACGCAAGTGAACCAAACACGCGAACGCCTGTGCCGGGCGCGGGACAATCACGCAACCGCCCTTTTGAGCCGCTCGATCAACCGCTCGCGCGCGGCGAGCGTCTCGGCGCGGCGATCGGTGAGCAGGTCACGTTCGAGGAAATGCCCGGTGAGGCGCAACCCGGCGAGGATGTCGGGCCACTCGGCCGCACCGCCTTCGCGCACGAACGCGGGGAGCGGTAGTAGCCGGTCGGCATAGCCCGCCCCCGCTATTTGGCTGACCGCCGAGCCGCTCTTCGGGCTGACCCAGGCGAGATGTTCGGCGCTGCCGGTCACGACGCAGCGATCGAGCGCGAGGCCGAAGCCGAGTTCGGCGAGGAGCAGCAGTTCGTAACGGACCAGCGCGACCGCCCAGCCGCGTGCCGCGGGCGCCGCCTCGATCGCCTCGACCACCCCCGTCAGCGCAGCATGGATCGCGGGATAGGGATGCCCCTCGGGCAGTGCCGCTGCGGTCAGCGCAGTCACCCAATCGAGCGCGGCGGCGGGGAGCGGCTCGCCAAACAGCGGCGCGCGGCTGTGGATCAGCTCGACCGCCAGTTGCGACAGTTGGTCGTCGGTCCGCGCCCGCCATTCGCCGATGACGAGATTGGCCGGTTGCAGCACCGGCCGCAATCGCCGCGACCGCCCGCCGCGGACATAGCCCGCCAGCATGCCGTGCTCGGCAGTCAGCGCCCGAACGATCGCGCCATGCTCGCCATGGCCGCGAACGGCGAGGATCAGGGCATCGGCGCGGACGTGCATCGCCCGCTTCTACCCGCGCGACGCCGCGCCGCGCCAGATGCTTACGGCTTGATCCCGAACCGCGCGTAATCCTGATCGATCTGCGGTTCGATCAGTCGTGCGGCGGCGAGATCGGCAGCGGCCTTGGTCGACGCGCCCTTCTGCCCCTGAATTACGCCGCGCATATAGAGGCTGCCGGCAAGATCGGGATCGAGATCGAGCGCGGCGTTGAGATCCGCAAGCGCATCGTCGGGCCGGTTCATCCGGAAATAGACCATCGCCCGGCTGTCGAGCGCCGATACCGGCGAATCGCTCAGCTCCATCGACTTGGTGCAATCCTTGAGCGCGGTATCGAGCGACACGTTCTGCGTGCCCTTGATCCAGCAACGATTGTTGAGGAAGGTCGGATTGCCGGGGCTGGCAGCGATCGCGCTGTCGATCGTGCTCAGCGCATCGTCCTTGTCGCCGGTGCGCGACAGGATATCGGCCTTGAGCGCCAGGAAGTTGGTCTTGTCCTTGCCGCCCTCATCGATCCGCGACTGGACGAGCGCGAGCGCACCATCCTTGTCGCCATGATCGGCCTCGATCGAGGCGAGCCCGGAGATCGCGTCGGTTGATCCCGGGTCGAGCGCCTGCGCCGCCTTGTAATCCGCGATCGCCTTGTCCTTCTGGCCGAGGTCGCGATAGACATGCGCGCGCCAGACATAGGTGCTCGCATCAGGCGCAATCGCGAGCGCCTTGGTCAGATCGGCCAGTTGCCCGGCGCGATCATAGGTCACCGACGCAAAATGCGCGCGATAGAGGTAGGAGATCGCCTCGTCGGGATGCGCGTCGATCCGCTGCTGATAAGCGGCCAGCGCCGGATCGAAACCGTGATTCTTGCGAATCGTGGCAAGCGTGGCCCAGTCCTGCGGATAATCGGTCGGCGCCTGAAGGCGCAGCAGATGCGTCTGCGCCGCGGCGACGCGCTGGCGCTCGGCCGCGAGATCCTTGGGATCGATCTCGGTGCCGAGATCCGAGCCTTCGTCATGCACGACCAGGACGCCGTCGCTCAGCGTCGTCGTGCGGTGGATCGTCTCGCCGGCAAGCGTGGTATCGAGCGTCTGAGCGCCGTCGAGGGTGAACCCCTTGCCGCCCTCGGGCAGCAGATATCGTGCAGTGAACGATGCATGGACCGGCTCGCCGGTCGATACCGGAATGGTCTGCCACGCCGCGCGCGCGCGATCGGGATCGAAGGACAGCCCGGCCACGGTCTTGTCCACGGGGACACGGTAGCGCTGATCGTCATGCGTCCATTCGGGCTCGGCGATGCCGGTCGCGATGATCGTCGCGGTGCCGGCGGCATCGTCGAAGGTCAGCTTGCTGCCGGTCACGGTGATCGTCGCGGCGATCGTATCGTTCGCCATTTTCGTCGCAGCGCGATCGATGTCGTCACGGCTGGCCTGCGCCGCGCCGGCCTTCAACACCTGCGCCATCGGACCGCGCATCGTGAACTTGAGCGTGAAAGGGCCGGGGAAGAACAGCCCGGCCCGCTTGTCGTATGTCACGTCGACCAAGACGTCGGGCCGCGCGCTCGGCCGCACCGGCAGCGCCACGATATCGGCGCCGCCCGTCCGCAGCGGCAGGACGTTGCGAAACGGCGGAACGTCGTCGATATCGGCGAGCTGCGCCCCGCTCGACGTCCCGTCGAGCCACAGCGATTTGTCGCCGATGGTGGCGTGGACGAACACATGGTCGAACGCGCCGGGCATCGGTAGCCGCGTCGGCACTGCATCGCCGAGCTTGCTCGACGCCAACACCGGCTCGGCGTCGATCTTCATTTCGTGAAGCAGCGCGAGCAGCAACATCGTCTTCGCCTTGCAGTCGCCATAGCGCACCGCCCAGGTGTCGGCCGGCTTTTGCGGCACGTAATTGCCGTTATCCATCCCCTTGAAGAGATAGCGGACCTTGTCCTGCACGAGCTGCAGCGCGAGCATTGCGCGCTTCGCCGGATCGGGTGTCACCTTCTCGATCCTGGCGACCTCGGCAGCGAGCGGGCTGCCGGGCTGGATCGTGCCCGCCGTATCGTAAAGCGGCGCCATGATCTTTGAGATCGACGCCCAGTCGGCGAAGCTGGACGCTTCGATCGCGGTGCCGCGTTTGTAACGGGCGGGGGCATCGTCGGGCAGATCGGGTTGCTTGGCGACCGGCTCCGTCACGACGAGTTCGTGATAGCCGTTGGCATCGATCAGCGTCGGCGCGATCTTGTCGCCGAGCACCTTGTAATGAAGGTCGCTGCCGTCGGGCCAGATCATCCGCTCGCGCGCGAATTGTACGCGGAACGGATCGGCCACCACCGGCTCGAAATTCTGCACGTTGCCGGCGAGCGTCGTGTTCTTCTCGGTCGTCGAATAGGTGAGCCGCAGCACATCGCCGACGCGCAACCCGCTGACCGGCATCGTCGCGGTCAATATGCCGTCGAGCTGAAGCTGCTCCAATTGCTGCTCGCGGTGAAGCACGGTGAGCGGGTCGCCGCCCTTGAGCAGATCGATATGCTCGTCGCCGCGGATGATCTCGACGCGGTGCACGATGAGATCGCCCTTGTCGGGGGCCCAGGTCAGCGTGATCGTGCCGATCTGCGACAGCAGCTGCGGGCTCGCCGCGCGCGTTTCGGTGTCGTGATACGACCAGACCTGGCCGTCCTTCAGCCGCTGCTGCCGATCGAGGATCAGGAACACAGGCGCGGTGTCGCCGAGCTTGGCGGAATCGACCGCCGGGGCCGGCTTCACCCAATCGGGCACCGGCGCATAGACCGGCTTGTCGCTGCCATGCGCCGTGCTTGCCGAAGCCAGCAACGCCGCCACGAAAATCGCTTTCCGTACCATCACTTGATCCCTCCCGTTACGCGCACCCTAGGCCGCGAACGACGATCGGATCAAGCGATGATCCGTGCAGAAACGGCGATGATATGAAGGCGATCAGTGGGCGTGATAGAAATCATACACTTGTTGCGCCACGGCCTTGCTGACGCCCGGCGCGCGCTGGAGGTCTTCGAGGCTGGAATTGCGCACCGCGCGGGCGGTGCCGAAGTGCATCAGCAGCGCCTTCTTGCGCGCGGGGCCGATGCCGGGGACCTCGTCGAGCGGTGAGGCGCCGATCGCCTTGGCGCGCTTCTCGCGATGCGCGCCGATCGCGAAGCGGTGGACCTCGTCGCGGAGGCGCTGGAGGTAGAACAGCACCGGCGAATTTACCGGCAGCGTCAGCTCGCGGCCGTCCATCAGGTGGAACACCTCGCGCCCCTCGCGGCCGTGATGCGGGCCCTTGGCGACGCCGACCAGGCAGACGTCCTCGATCCCCATGTCCTCAAGCACCGACTTGGCGGCGTTGAGCTGGCCGCGGCCGCCGTCGATCAGCACGAGATCGGGCCAGGTGCCGCCGTCGCGATCGGGATCTTCGTTCTGCGCGCGCGCGAAGCGGCGCTGGAAGACCTCGCGCATCATCGCGAAATCGTCGTCGGTCGCGGCCTGGCGGATGTTGAACTTGCGATACTGGCCCTTGCGGAACCCCTCGGGCCCGGCGACGACCATCGCCCCCAGCGCGTTGGTGCCCTGGATGTGGCTGTTGTCGTAGATTTCGATGCGGTCGGGCGGATCGCCCAACTCGAACAGGTCGGCGACCTCGCGCAGCAGCCTAGCCTGGGTGGTCGATTCGGCGAGGCGGCGATCGAGCGCCTCCTCGGCATTGCGACGCGCCTGATCGATCAGGCGGCGGCGGGTGCCACGTTGCGGGACCGACAGCGCGACCTTGTAGCCCGCACGCTCGCCGAGCGCCTCGCCGAGCAAGGCCGCCTCGTCCAGGTCGCGATCGACGAAGATCGTCCGCGGCGGCGGCACCTCCTCGTAGAATTGGGTGAGGAAGCTCGTCAGCACCTCGTCCTCGGGCACGTCGGCGGTATGCGCAGGGAAGAAGCTGCGATGGCCCCAATTCTGCCCGCCGCGGATGAAGAAGGCCTGGATGCCGATCACGCCTTCCTTGCAAGCCATCGCGAAGATGTCGGCATCGCCCACCCCTTCGGCGTTGATCGCCTGACTGCCCTGGATGAAGGTCAGCGCCTTCAGCCGATCGCGCAGCACGGCGGCGAGCTCGAAGTCCATCGCCTCGGAGGCGACCTGCATCTGCCCGCCGAGCTTGGCCTGCACGTCGGTCGACTTGCCGGCGAGGAAGCGCTTGGCGTCGTCGACCAGCTCGGCATAGTCGGCCTCGCTGATCCGCCCCACGCACGGCGCCGAGCAGCGCTTGATCTGATAGAGCAGGCACGGGCGGTCGCGGGTCTTGAAGAAGCCGTCGGTGCACGAGCGCAGCAGGAACAGCTTCTGCAACGCATTGAGCGTGTTGTTGACGCTGCCCGCGCTGGCGAACGGCCCGTAATAATTGCCCTTGGCCCGTCTGGCGCCGCGATGCTTCTGGATGCGCGGGAATTGCTGGTCGGCGCGCAGCAGGATGAACGGGAAGCTCTTATCGTCGCGTAGCAACACGTTGTACGGCGGGCGGTAGCGCTTGATGAGCTGCGCTTCGAGCAGTAGCGCCTCGGCTTCGTTGTTGGTGGTCACGATCGTCATCGAGCGGGTCTGCGCGACCATCCGTTGCAGCCGCTTGGGCAGGCGATCGACCTGCGTATAGTTGGTCACCCGGTTCTTCAGCGCGCGCGCCTTGCCGACATAGAGCACGTCGCCGCGGGTATCGTGCATGCGATAGACGCCGGCCTTGAGCGGCAGCGTCTTGAGCACATTGCGGATCGCCGCGACGCCGGCCTCGAGATCGGGCTGCGAGCCGCGCACGGTGTAGGTCGCCTTGTCCTCGTTAAAGCGCGAGGCGGCGTTGGGCTGATCGGGACGGTCGGCTTTGCTCGGCGGCATCGGTTCGATCTAGGGGCTCGCGGCCCGTTGATCCAGTTGCTTGACCGGCGCGGCGACGGGTTCATGGAGAGGCATGATCCGATTTCGAGTCGCGCTCGCAGCGAGCGCCCTGATCGCTGTCCCCGCCGAGGCGCAGGAGCTGTGCGCCGAGCGTCCCGGTCAGGCGACGCCCTCGTGCGTGGTCGATCCGGGGCAGGTTCAGATCGAGAGCAGTCTTACCGATTGGAGCCGCACCGATCAGGGCGATTCGCGAGAGGACGACTTGCTGTTCGACGATACGCTGGTGCGTGTCGGCGTCGCCGAGGGGCTGGAGGTGCGCGGGAGCTTCACCGCTTACGAGCACGATCGCACGCGCGATGCGAGAGGGGTCGATGCCGGACACGGGTTCGGCGACGTCGCGCTATCGGCGAAATGGCGCGCGGTCGACGGCGGCGACAAGGGGGTGTCGGTCGCCCTACTGCCTTCGGTGACGCTGCCGGTCGGCGCGCACGGCGTGAGCCAGGGGACGTGGTCGGCCGATCTCACCGTGCCGGTCGACGTGCCGCTGTCGGACACATGGTCGCTCGACGTCTCGCCGACGGTGTCGGCAGCGGCGGACCAGGACGGTAATGGACGCCACGTCGCCTATTCGGGCGCCGCTGCGCTCGGCTACAAGGTCAGCGATGCGGTATCGGTCGGCGGCGAATTATGGGCACAGCGCGACGACGACCCCGCCGGGCACCAGACGCTGGCGACTGCCGATCTTACGCTCGCCTGGCAGCCGGGTAAGGACTGGCAGCTCGATCTGTCGAGCTATGCCGGGTTGACGCGGGCGACGCCCGATATCGAGCTGATCGCGGGCGTGACGCGGCGGTTCTAGCGGCCTTCGGGGATCGAGCTGGACGACGATGCGGGCGGCAGGACGGGACCGGCGACCGCTGCGGGCGCGTCGCTGTCAGGCGCGCCGAGATCGGTCGCGACCTGCTTGAGCATCGCGTCGGTAAGCTGGCCGCCGGTCAGCGGCTGGAGCTGCCGCAGGCTCTTGTCCTCGAACTTGGGGAGATTGTCGTCGCTGCTCATCCCCGGCAGATCCTTGTCGAGCACCGCCTTCGCGGCCGGATCGGCGATCAGCACCTTGATCGGCGTGTCGAGGGTGTAATGCGCGTCGGTGGCAGCCGCGGCGGCATCATCGCTCTGGGCATACGCGGCGGCGGGGGCAAGTGCGGCGAGGGCCGCGGCGATCAGGGCGATTTTCACAGGAGGTCGTCCTTTCTCGAACGAGGCGGATCGCACTCAGTCTAGCCGCGCGCGAAGCCGGCACCAAGCGCTCATGCGTGCGAGAACAGCTTGGTGCCGACGATCCCGATTACCGTCAGCGTCATGAACGCCGCCTGCATGGCCGACACCTTGTCGCCGAACAGGATCATGCCGCCGATGATGACGCCGACCGCGCCGCCGCCGGTCCAGACGGCATAGGCCGTGCCCGCCGGCAGGCCGCGCATCGCCAGCGCGAGCAGGCCCATGTTGACGAGCGACAGGACGAAGGGAACGCTGCCCGCCTGCCAGGTGGCGAGCGTCGCCGCCCATTTGAGGCTGAGCGCCCAACAGATTTCGGTGACGACGGCGACCGCGAGGATGAGCCAATACATGGGGGTTTCTCCCACGGGCTCGGTAAGGAGGCCGACCGCCGGAAACCCGTGAAGAGGCGGTGGGCCGAGTCAAAAACGAAGCCGTCACCCCGGACTTGTTCCGGGGTCCAACGTGCCGCAAACCAAGCAGCCGCGTCGCTTGCCGAGCCTTGGATGCCGGAACAAGTCCGGCATGACGACGTGGATCAGTTCGGTCGGCCGAGCCCGGAGATGGTCTGGTCGACCAGCGCCTTGTCCGCGGCCGCGCCGTGCTTTTCGGCGATCAGCGCGCGGGCGGCCTGCGCGGCGGCATCGGCTGCCTTGCCGCGAATCTCGGCGAGCACCGCGCGTTCGGCGGCGGCGATCTTTTCCTCGGCCATCGCCGAATGGCGCGCGATCAGCGCGGTGGCGTCGGCCTTGGCCTTGTCGAGGATTTCGGCGGCCTGGCGCTCGGCCGAGACGCGCAGCGCCTCGACTTCCTTGTGCGCGTCGCGCGCCTTGGCCTCATATTCGGCCTTGAGCACTTCGGCCTCGTGGCGAAGCTGCTCGGCATTGGCGAGCTGCTCGCGGATGCTGGCGATCTTCTTGTCCAACATGCCGGCGATGATCGACGGCACCTTGGCGAACAGCGCAATCGCGAACACCAGCAGCATCGCGATGGCGACCCAGCCGCCCGCCGAAATGCCCAGCGCCGAGGGCTCGTGCTCGGCCTCGCCGCTCGTGGGATCGCCGGGGACGGCGATGTAGGTCATCATCTCAACCATGGGCCAGTGCCGCCTTTACCGCTGCGTTCGCTTCGGCCGCGGACACGCTCGCGCCCGAAACCTTGCCGACGATGTCGCGCGCCGCTTCGGCGGCAACGTCCTCGATCGCCGCCAGCGCCGCGTCGCGCGCCGCCGCCAGCTTGGCATTCGCCTCGGCCGTCTTGCCTTGCAGATCGGCATCGGCCGCGGCGAGCCGTGCCGCCGCTTCCTCACCGGCCTTGCTGCGCGCCGCGTTCGCCGCGGCCTGCGCATCGGCATGGACCTTGGCGAGATCGCTGCGCCAGCGCTCCTCGGTCGCGTCGGCCTCCTGGCGCGCCTGTTCGGCGGCCGCGAGATCGGCGGCGACCTTTGCGTCGCGCTGATCGACCGTCGCCTCGACCTTGGGAACGATGCCCCGGCCGACCGCGAAGAAGATCACGGCGAGCGTGATCAGCAGCCAGAACCATTGCGACTGATAGACGATGGCAAGTTGGGTTAATTGCGGCATGGCTCACCCCTCAGTGACGGCCGATGGCGAACCATCGGCCGCCAGGCTGAGATCAACGTGCGTAGAGAATGATCATCGCTACGGCGAACGCCATCAGGCCGAGCAGTTCGGCCGCAGCGAAGCCGATGTACAGCGTGCCGGTCTGGCCAGCAGCAGCGGCCGGGTTGCGCAGCGCGCCCTGGAGGAACGAGCCGAACACGAAACCGACGCCCGCCGACGCGGCGCCGACACCGATGGCGGCGAGACCGGCGCCGATGACCTGAGCAGATGCGAGATCCATTATAAAACTCCGTAAGATAGACAGGTGACGAACAAGAAACTCAGTGCAGATTGACCGCGTCGTTGATGTAGAGCGCGGTCAGAAGCGCGAACACATACGCCTGGATCGCGCCGACCAGCAGTTCGAGCGCGTTGACGAAGGTGACGAACAGGAAGGCGAGCAGCGAGATCGCATAGCCGAGCCCGCCGGCGTTCAGGCCCTGGACGACGAAATTGCCGAACACGTCGAGCAGGATATGGCCCGCGAACATCGCGATGAAGGGTCGCAGGCCGAGCGAGAACGGGCGCACGAGGAACGAGATCAGCTCGATCGGGAAGATCAGCAGCGCGAGGATGAACGGCGCGTCCTTCGGCCAGAACAGGCTGAAGAAGTGCAGCCCGTGCTTCCAGAAGCCGACCGCGAGGACGATCGCGAAGCTGGTCAGCGACATCGTGCCGGTGACGATGAACTGGCTGGTGACGGTGAACGGATGCCCGCCCGGGATGATCGCGAACGGCATCGCACCGATGATGTTGGCGAACAGGATGAAGGTGAAGGCGGTGAACACCCAGGGGAGATATTTGCGCCCCTGCGGCCCGATCGACGAGCGCGTGATGTTGTCGACGAAGCCGACATAGCCCTCGACCGCGGCCTGCCAGCGGCCCGGCACGATCTGGCGCTTCAGCCCGCCCCACATGAACACCAGGATCACCGCCAGGACGATCATCATCCACAGCGACGAATTGGTGAACATGAACGGGGAGCCGGTCATCGTCTCCGACCCCACGGGGTGGATCATGAACTGGCTCATCGGGTCGATCTTGGCTTGAACGGCCACGGTGATAATCCCTGTTAAGTCGCGATGAAGCGGGCCTTATTCAGGCCGCTCCTTGGAAATCTTGAACACCTGATAGCAGGCGCCGGCGAAGCCCATGAACAGCAACACCAGCATGATCCACGGACGGCTGTGGAACACATAGCTGTCGAGCAGCCAGCCGACGATGCCGCCACCGATCGGATAGCCGACCAGCGTGGAGATCACGCGCTGACCGGTCTTTTCGCCCGGTCCCGGCACCCCAAAGGTCGACGGCGGATGCGTGCGATCCTCCTCGGCGCGGCGCGCGGCGCGCAGCCGTTCCTCGAGCGAGGCGAGCTTGGGGTCTTCTCCCGGCATCTGTTCTGGTTCTTGCGCCACGAAGCGAAATCGTCCCTGCCAAACCGGTGTTGCACGAAAATCATATGCGAAACCGGCGGGGAAGCATGCCTCCCCGCCGCGCGGCCGTTCGTTTAGGAAGCGTTGACGGGCAAGTCAACCGCAGCACGGGGAGCCCGCGCGAGTCCTGCCCTGCCGCCGCTCAGGCGTTGCTCACGGACAACGCGAATCGCGCGTCGGCGCGCCCGATCCGCGAGTCTCCCAGCTGCCGTTCGGCGCTTGATACTTCTCGCCGGGCGCGGTCTTGGCGATCAGGTTGCAGCCCGAGGTGAAGGCGAAATCCTCGACGCTCGCGCCCTGCGCGGCGGCTGCCTTGGTATAGGCCGAGCGGCGCTGGATGTTAATCGAATCGACCAGCTTCTGCACCGCGGGCGAAGCCGAGCCGACCACGCCGAGATAGCCATCGGGCTTCTCGCCGATCTGGCCGGCGCTGCGCGCGGCCGCATAGGCCGGATCGCGCTGCGCATAGGCGGCGCCCGCGAAGCCCGCCGCAACAACGGCGGCGGCCGCGATCGAAAGGATGAGCTTGGCGTGTTTCATCTTAGAAAATCCCCGGATTCTGCTGGATCACCGACTTGGCCTCGTTGTCGAGACGATAGACGACCTGTTGCGTCACGTTGATGTTGAGATCGATCTGGATCGGCTTGGTCGGCGCGTTCACCGTCACGCACCCGCCGAGCAATCCACCCGCACCCATCATCGCTGCGATCGCGATCGTCTTCATGCCAACCTTGGTCGTTACCCTCGCGTCGTTCGTCAATACGGGAGTTGTCATGGCACGGTCTCGCTTTCGGGGGGCTGAATGGGTGGTTTTGCGGAGGTTGTCGGCGTCGCTTGCTGCTGGTTCTGCTGCTGCTCCTCGTCGAGCAACTCCTTGATCTTGTACTTGGGCAGGCTGTTGGGATCGTAGAACGACTGCACCGAGCCGATCAGCTGGCGGAAGGGCGCGCGGATCGTGACGTTGAACACAAAGGGCAGCTTCATCAGCCGCTTGACCAGGAAATTGGCGTGCGTTCCCTCGCCCTGGTGTATTCCGTCGAAATGCACCTGAGTCACCATCTCGCCGGCGAGCGGGCCGTCCATGGTGATGTCTAGGGTGTCGTAGCGCAGTGACTTCAGCGCCTGGAACGCCATGTTGCCCCAGGTGCCGAGATCCTTCTGCGACACCTCGCCGACATAGGCGATCGTGCCGCCGCCGGGGCGCACGGTGAGGTGCCCGTCCTCGATTCGGCCGCCGTCGGCATCGAACACCATCGGTAGCGTGCCGTCGAAGATGCCGGTGGCGGCGATGTTCTTGTAATCGAACTTCTGGATGAACTGCGCGGCGTCCATGCCGCTGACGTCGAAGGTCAATCGCCGCGCCTTCCCCTCGGAGAAGTCGAGCAATGTCGGCTCGAGCGTCAGCGTTCCGCCCGAAAAGGGCCATTCGGCGCCGAGCACCTTCACCTGGGTGCTCGACAGCGTCTGATAGTGGACGGTGCCGCTCTCGACCGCGACGCCGGGGTTGATCTGGGCGACGGTCGCGACCTGATCGGGCGCGCTGACCATATTGAGCAGGTCGGTGAAGTGGATCGTCGTCGACAGGCCCGTCACCGGGCCGAACGCCGCGGCGAGATTGGCGTCCTTGGTGGTGAAGGCGCCGGTGCTGGTCACGCCCTTGGGCGACCAGGCGATATGCCCCTCGCCGCTGACGGTGCCCTCGACGTCGGCGATCACGCCGAAGGTCAGCGGGGTCAGCGCGTCGGGCTGGAGCGCCTTGCCGAAGGTGATGCCGGGAACCGCGAGATCGGCATGGCCGGCGCCGCGGCCGAGATCGTGCGCCAGGGTGACGTCGGTCACCTTCGCGCCGCTCGCCGGATTGGCGAGGGTGCCGCTCGCGGTGATGACGTTGTTGGCCAGCTTG
>JBQCHO010000092.1:0-10153 GCA_051954635.1 Sphingomonas sp.
GGACGCGGCGTGACCGGCCTGAGCCGGCGCGCCGTCCTCGCCGGCGCGTTCGGCGGCCTCGCGCTGCCGGCGCTGGCCAAGCTGCCCGACGATCCGTGGGTGGAGGCCGACGCGATCGCCGCCGCGATCCGCCGCCCGCGCTTTCCCGATCGCCGCATCGATATCGCCGATCACGGCGCGAAGTCCGATGGTCGCACGCTCGCGACCTCCGCCATCGCCGCTGCGATCAAGGCTTGTGTCGATGCCGGCGGCGGGCGCGTCGTGGTCCCGCCCGGCCGCTTTCTGACCGGTGCGGTCCGGCTGCGTTCGAACGTCGAGCTCTATCTGGCCGAGGGCGCGACGCTGTTGTTTTCGACCGACCCCGCGCACTACCCGCTCGTCCATACCCGCTGGGAAGGGAGCGAGCTGATCAACTATTCCCCGCTCGTTTATGCCTATCGTGAGCGCAACGTCGCGATCACCGGCAAGGGTACGCTCGACGGACAGGCCGATGCCTCACATTGGTGGGACTGGCGCGGCACGGCGCACGACCTGCAGGGCAAGGCTCAGACGGCGCGACCCGGCGCCCGGTCGCGCCTGGTGGCAATGAACGCTGCAAACCTGCCGCTAGCTCAGCGAGTATTCGGGTCGGCGGGCCGGCTGAGACCGCCGCTCGTCCAATTCTACGACTGCGATACGGTGCTGATCGAGGGCGTCCGCCTGCGCCGCTCGCCGTTCTGGCAAATCCATCCGGTGCTTAGCCGCAACGTCACCGTGCGCGGGGTCGATATCATGAGCCACGGGCCGAATACCGACGGATGCGATCCCGAATCGTGCGATGGCGTGCTGATCGAGCAGGTGGTGTTCGACACCGGCGACGATTGCATCGCGATCAAGTCTGGCCGCAACGACGACGGGCGACGCTTCGCCAAGCCGTCGCAGAACATCGTCATCCGCGATTGCCGGATGAAGCAGGGCCATGCCGGGGTCGCGATCGGCAGCGAGATTTCGGGCGGCGTCCGCAACGTCTTCGTCGAGCGGTGCCGGATGGACAGCCCCGACCTCCATTACGCCTTTCGGTTCAAGAATAACGCGGTGCGCGGCGGTGTTCTTGAACGGTTGCGTTATCGCGACATCGATGTGGGGCAAGTGGCCGAAGCCGCGATCTATTGCGACTTCAATTACGAGGAAGGCGCCAACGGGCCGTACACGCCGGTGCTGCGCGACGTCCTGGTCGAGCGAATGCGCGTCGCGAAGGCGGCGCGGGTGATCGACGCCGAGGGGCTACCCAAAGCGCATATCGGCGACCTGACGATCCGCGAGAGCCGGTTTGACGGCGTCACGCAAGGCAGCGTCGTTCGTTTCGTCGATCGCCTGACGCTCGATCATGTGACAGTCAACGGCCACGCCGTCACGCGGCTCTGACGATCAAGGCACCAGCAAGGGCCGCATGGCCGGCACTTGCTTGGCGAGCTCGTCGGCGACAACCGCGGCGAACAGGTCGGCCCCCGTGCGATTGAGATGCGTGTAATCGAATGTCGGCCTGGCGGTGCCGACTGCAGGCAGATCGTCGACTTTGCGAGGTGCCGACGGCGGTGTCTTATCGGCCTCGATCGTCGTGCCGGCTAGCGCCGCGGCAATGATGTCGGCGGGTGGATCGGCCATCGCCAGATGTGCGGCCATCGCCGGTCCCATAACTTGGACGATCGCCTTGCTCCGCGCGTTGAGATCGACCAGCGGCACCTTCATTTCCGCCGCGACCTGGCGGATCACGGCGGCACGGCGATCGAGGTCGTCGGTCACCTTGCCGCCTGTGAACATGCGGCGGGTGAGCGGCGTGACGAGGATCGGATTCGCTCCCGCCGCGCGCGTTTCGTCGACATAACGGCGGAGGTTGGCTGGAAATTCGCTGACGATGTCGGTCGATCGCCCGGGCTTGCCCGGCTGATCATTGTGGCCGAACTGGATCAGCACCCAGACGTCGTCATAGCCCCTTACGCGCATCTCACTGAGCGCGACCGCCCACGATCCTTCGGCGCGATAGCTCTTGGTGCTACGTCCGCCGCGCCCGAGATCGAGGCACGCCGCGATCGACACGACCTTCTCCGCGCAGAAGCTGCCACCCCAGCCACTATGCTGCTGCATCGTCGAATCGCCGATCAGGATGATCTTCGACGGGTGGATCGGCGTGGCGGGATCGGCAGCGTGCACGGTGGTAGCCAGCAGCGTGGCGACGGTCGTCACGAGGAACGGGCGGATCATGGCGGTCTCCACTCTCAATCGGTCGGATAGGGCGAGTATCGAATGCGCGAATCATCGGCGAGGGTGGGGCCAAGCAGCGTTCGGTAGTCGTCGCGCTGCAACGGCATGCCGACCGGATCGATCGGCGCGAGTAGGTCGACCCGGCGCGGGGCGAGGGCCGCGATTACGTCGGGAATGTCATAGGCGGCGAGCATGCCTGGCACGGCGATAGGCGCGAGGTCGCGCTGCATCGGGCGATCGACCGCGGCATGGATCGAGATCTGGCTCGCCACCGCGCGCACCGCCGAGACCTTGGGGTCGAGCAGCGCCGCCTGAAGCGCGATCGGTCCCGCTTCGCCCAGGCCCTCGATCGACAACGGGGCGTGCACATTGACCTCGAGCCAGGCCAGCGCGCCGAGCGCGTCGTCGATCCGCAGGCCAGTCAAGGTCTGGCCGACCAGCATCGCACGGAGCGCCAGCAGGTTTTCGTTGCCGACGATCTCCGCCTTCACCTCCTCGTTGCCATCGGCACCCCGTGGCGTGAGGAAGACGACCTCGGCGCCGGCCGCCGCAAGCGCTTTCGCGCGCATCTCGGCAAGTCGGCCGGCGCCGAGCAGCAGAACGGCGGAAGTCGGCGAGCCGACGGGCTTCATCACCTTCGCATCTATCGAGCCGATAAGCGCGGCGATTTTCAATGTGTCGCCATCGAGTGCGGCGGTTGGCGGCGTGGGTGACACATTGGCGAGACGCCTGATCGCGGCTGCAACGGTGGCCGCACTTGGCCGTGCTTTCGGAGCGATTGCTGCGGCGCGTTCGGCAGCGAGCGTCGCCATCGTCTTGCCCGGCGACGGCGAGGTCGAAAGCTGGCCGGTTTCGGTCGCGTTCAGCTGGGCGGGATCGTCGGGCCTGAGCGCGGCGAACGATTGCGCCGGTGCATCGACCTTCAATGCGTCACGGAAGAAGCCGATGATCTTGTCCGCCATCGGCCCGATCGCGCCGTGCGGGCCGGGGCCGGTGAACCAGTGGAAGCGATCGGCCTCGCCGTCGATCTCCCAGAAACGGCGCGCTTCGGCGACCGCGGCCTTGGCACCGGCGAAGGGGAACATGTCCTCGGTGGTCGAGACGACGGCATAGGGCTTGGGCGCGGCGAGCTCGACCCAATCGACGATGTCGAGCCCCGCGGCGATGAAGCCGGGGATGCTCTGTTCGCCATCCTGGGGGCCTATTCCGGCGAGCAGATGGTCGAAATCGGTGACGTAGCAGGCGGTCGCCACCGCTTTCACCCGCGCGTCGATCGCGCCGAGATAAGCGGTCGCGGTGCCGCCCCCCGAACAGCCGAATGCGCCGATGCGGTTGGCATCGACCTCCGGCCGGCTCGCGAGAAAATCGACCCCGCGCATCGCGTCGCGCAGGAAGCGCGCGCCGATCGGCACGCCGGTGACGAGCGACTGGAAAGCCGCAACGCTGTGGGCGCCGGTCGGCCGCTCCGCGCGCGAAGTGCCGATGACGGGATCGAAATACTCCCGCCGCTCGCCCTGATCGACGATGTCCCAGGTCAGCGCGACGAAGCCGTTGCGGGCGAAGTTGGCGGCGAAGGCATAGTCGCCCGCTTTGCCGTTGGGGCCGTGCCCCGGCGAGATGATGACCGCGGGGTGGCGACCGGGGGACTGGGCCGGCACGAACAGGTCGGCGGTGATGTGCTCGCCGGGCTCGGCGTCGTAGATCACCGTCTCGACGTAGAAGCCGTCCTGATGGATCGTGTGGGTGACGCGCGCCGCCAGCGGCGGGTGATCGGTCGGCAGCCCGCCGAGCAGGCCGAGGATCGTCTTACGGACATGCGCTTGCCGCGCGGCGACCTGCTCGCGCGTACCGATCGCGGCGACGGTTGCGCGCCGCGTTGCCTCGTCCTGAGCGGCAAGCCGGTTGAGCGCGTCGATTAATGGCGCGCGCGTGACGGGCGGCGTCGTCGCACCGATCTGTGCGACGGCGGGGAGCGGTGCCGCAACCAGCGCGGCTGCGCACAAGCGGGCGAGGATTTTCATCCTACAGCGCCTCGAAGCGGAAGTCGCGAAACCGCGCAGCACCGCTGCCTGCCGAATACAGCCCCGGCCGCAACATCAGGAAGCCGCCGCGGACGTTGTGATGATAGCCAGACACTTCCATTCCCCTGTCGAACCGTTGCCATGAGTTGCCGTCGTCGCCACTGGTGTGGATGGCGACGATGTGCCGCTTGTTGGCGACGCGGATGCGCATCCGTCGCCCGTACGGATTGGCCGGACGCCCGCGCTCGCGGCCATATTGGTGGGTGACGAAGCGATGTTCATCGAAGCCGAGCCCGCAATAGAGCGCCTCGTCGTAGAACAGCACGAGCCCTGCGGTGCCGCCAGGTGCGATCTCGATATCGCATTCGAATCGATAGGCGAGGTCGCCGGCGGTGATCAGCAACGGCGACGAATCCGCCGGCGACCGGCCTGCGGCCTGGAGGACAAGCGCGCCGTCTTCGATGTGCGTCCGCTGCGCCTCGTCCGCGCCGGGGCGAAAGAAGTTCCATTTGCTGCCGAGTTTGAGAGTCCGGAAATCATCGGACAGCGCCATACCAGGGGGAACCGCAACGCCGCCTCTGGGCTTGGCGAGGGGTTGCGACAGGTCCCCGCCGGTCATTCGCGGCCAGCCATCCGCAGTCCATTCGACCGGATCGAGCAGCGCCTGGCGACCCAGCGTCCAAAAGCCGTTTTCATAACCGTGATAGAGCGCCCACCAACCACCGTCGGGCGCCTCGACCAGCGAGGCATGCCCGCGCGACCACCATTTTTCCGCGTCGGACGTGGTGCGGACCAGCGGATTGTGCGGGCAATTCTCCCACGGGCCGTGGATCGAGCGCGACCGGGCGGCGATCACCATGTGCCCGGTCGGCGGGCCGGCGGTGCCGCCGACCGCGCTGATCAGGTAGAACCAGTCGCCGCGCCGCACGATCTTCGGGCCCTCCGGCGAAAAGCCTTCGACGTCCCATTCGGGCGGATAGTGCCACGGATCGTAGACGTGTTCCGGCGCGCCCATTACCGACAAGCCATTATCGGCCAGCCGCACGCGGTCGCCGCCCGACAGGAACAGCCAGCGTGAGCCGTCTTCGCCGACGGCGTGGTTGGGATCGATATGCTCGTGCAGCCCGAGGTCGATCGGGTCACTCCACGGTCCATCGATATGGTCGGCCCAGATCACGAAGATGCTGTTTTGCGCGGCTTTGACCGGAATGTAGATGAAATAGCGGCCGTGGTGCCGCACCAGCGACACCGCCCAGACCGAGCCGATGTTGCGCGTCAATGCCGCGCCGCGCGCGCGCCAGTTGATCAGATCGCGCGAGTGCCAGATCGTCAGACCGGGATAAGAATCGAACGTCGAAAAGGTCGCGTAATAGTCCTCGCCGTCACGCAGGATCGCGGGATCGGGGTGGTCGCCCGGAAAGACGGGATTGAGGAAATAGCCGTCGCCGAGATCGGCAATACGCTGATTATCGGGGCCGCGGCGCCAACTGGTCGGATTGCCGTTGTGTGGTCGCGCGGCGGCTTCGGCGGTGGTCAGCGCGGCAATGGCCGCCGCGCCGCCGAGCGCGAACCCGAAGCTCTCGCGCCGGTTGATCCCGATCATCCCCACCTCAAAAAAATGGTCAGCCCCGCGAGGAGTGGGGCTGACCAAATAACCGTCTTACGACGGGGGAGTGCGGTGTGTCCGATCACAGACTGAAGCGGACACCGGCCTGGATCGTGCGGCCATAGTGATTGTACGAGTCGTTGCGGTCCGCCTCGAAGTCGTCGTAGGCGCCCTGATATTCGTCGGTCAGGTTGATGCCGTCGAGCGACAGTTCGATATGGTCGTTGAGGTGGTAGCGAACCGACGCGTCGACGTTCAGCGTCGAGTTGTTGCCGGCGAACACGTTGCCGTTGCTGCCGCCGCCCGTCACATATGGCGAGCGATAGGCGACCGACGCGCGCGCGCTGAACTTCGCGTCTTCGTAATAGAGCGTCGCGTTGTATGTGCGCTTCGATAGGCCGTAGAAGGTTTGGCTAGTCGTATAGGCGTCGCCGAGCTTGCCATTGGGGACGGTTCCCGCAGGGGTAACCTTGTAGTCGGCGTTCGAGCTGATGAAGGTCGCGTTGGCGATACCGCCGAAGTGCGAGAGGAAGCCCGGCAGGAAGCGGAACGGCCCCTGCAACTGCACCTCGATGCCCTTCAGATTCGCGCCAACGCCGTTGGTCGTCGATTTGATCGTCCACGAGCGGCCTTCGGGGTTCTGCGCAGCTGGCGACCCTGGTGCGAGCAGAGAGGTCGGCAGCCCGGTTGACGCGAACGTGCCGATACGCGTCTCGGAAACCGGGAAGCTCGCAACGTTTTTCTGGAACAGCGCGACCGAGAACAGCGATTGAGGCGCGAAATAATATTCGGCCGATACGTCGAAGTTGGTCGCGCGATACGGGTCGAGATACGGGTTGCCGTAGCTGACACCATAATTGAACGAATCGACCGACCCCCCGGGGCTCAGAGTGCCGAGGCTCGGTCGCGTGATCACCTTGGCGATCGCGCCGCGGATGATCAGCTTGCTGGTCGGGTAAAGCGCGATGTTGAGCGCCGGAAGCCAATCGTCATAGCTGCGGTTGACGGTGACATAGGTGCCGCTGTTATAGCCGCTCGACGACTGCGCGGTGTGCACGAAGCGGGTGCCGGCATTGGCGGCATAATCGAGCCCGAACAGCGATCCCTTGACGTCGAACTGCAGGTAGCCGCCGGTGTCCTTCTCGATAACGCCATAGGTGCTGCCCTGATCGAGCACGGCTTCGCGATCATAAAGATGCGTGAAGGCCCCGGCCTTGTTGATGTCCGGGACGAGCCAGTCGGTCGTCGTGCCGGATGGTTGGCCCGCATTGCCGAAGTGGAACAGGTCCGAAATGTCCGACGTCACCGGGAAGCCGTATACCGCGCCGGGGCCGGTCGCCGTCGATGGCGAACAGGTGATCGTGCCCAGCACCGCGTCGGGGCCGCCCGCCTTATCGGGGCACACCAGGGTGTCGCGACGATAGCCGATATTGTTGAAATCGAACCGCCGGTACATCGCCCCCGCTTCGACCTTGAAGCCTTCGGCGGCATCCCACTCGGTGCGCAATTGGGCGGTCTTGAACTTGTTGAGCACGTCCGACGGCCGATCGCGCAACTCGGCGAGTTGGAAGGTGCTGGGATCAGTCATGTCGTCGCCGAAGGTCAGCTTCGGGTTCCACATGTTCGAATAATCGTAGCTGTAGGTCGCGTCGCGATTGTCGTACATCAGCGTCGTTTCGATCGGGATTTTCGCGTCCGATCGAGAGATGCCGCCGAGCAACGTGAACTGGAAAGAGTCCGACAGCTTCTGCCGCCAATGGCCGTCGAACTGGTAGAACTCGGTCTCCGACTTGCGGTAATAATGTTCGGTACGAACATAGGCGTTGTTGACCGTAGCCGAGATCAGGTTGTTATTGTCGTCGACCGTGTAGTCGGTGATGTCCATTCCGCGCTCGTTGCCGCGGAACAGCACTTCGCCGGGGATCTGATCGCGCGTTTCCTTGTAATCGGAATAGAGTGCATCGACCGCGAGTTCGGTCTGGTCGGTCGGCTGCCATTGCAGCGCGCCCGTGAGGCCCAGCCGCTTGCGGCGGTGATCGACGCTCATGTAGCGCGGGATGCGCGGATGGAACGCGAGCGCCACCGCGTCGCAATCGGCGCTCGGCACGTAGGTTCCCCCGGAATGATCCTGCGTGAAGCACGGCGTGCCGTTGACCGAGTTGAAAGCCGACTGCTGCCATCCGACGGTGTTGTTGCCGAGTTCCAGCGTGTCGGTGTCGGCATAGGCCGCGGACAGCGACGCGCCGAACTTGCCGCTCGGCGATTTCCACGAAACCAGGCCTGTCAGGCGAGGGCCAAGATCCTTGGCCAGCGTGTTGTAAGAGCCTTGCGCCGAAGCGACCGCGGTCAGCCCATATTTGCCGGCGAGCGGATTGCCCGTGTTGAGATCGACGACGGCGCCGAGCGACCCTTCGTCGAGCCCCGCTTCGGCGGTCTTGTGGACGACCAGCGAGGTGAACAGCTCGGAGGCGAAGACGTTGAAATCGAAGCCGCGGTTGGTGTTGTGGCTTTCGCCGACCACCGAGGTCGCGACCGTTTCCAGGCCGTTGAGGCGGACCTGGGTGAATTGCTGGCCCAGGCCGCGCACGGTGATCGCGCGCCCTTCACCGCCATCGCGCTCGATCGAAATGCCGGGAATGCGCTGCAGCGAATCGGCGAGGTTCTGATCGGGGAACTTGGCGATATCCTCGGCGACGATCGCATCGACCGACGACACCGCATCACGCTTGATGTTGAGCGCCTTGGTTAGAGACTGTCGAAAGCCGGTAACGACGATATCCTGTGCCTGCTGCTGTTCGGCTTCGGTGGTGGCCTGCGGCGTCGTCGCGGCTATCTTGGCGACCGCGGCGGGAGCGCCGTCGGTGGCCGTCGCGTCGGCGGTTGCAGCGCTACCGCTCACCGGGGCAGTTGCAGCATGCGCAACGCCCGTCGTGATCGCCGACAGCGAAACGGCGGCGAGCAACTGCACGCACATTCTGGAATTTTGGCTGAGTTTTCCCGTGGTCATCGTAACCCTCCCCATTTCTTCTGAATCGTCAAGCGGTGACACCGGTGTCCAAGGCCGATGTAGATCCGTCGCCGGATACGCATCTCTCATAATCAGAAAAGACCTTTCGTTCCTCTCGATACGTCGCCATCTGCGGGCGATCGTATTCGGCATGAGCCGCTCAATCCGGCTTTGTATACCGGTGTCATATGGCTCTCACGGTTCCCCCGATAATGTCAACCCCGCAGCTGCTCGGTCACTTAAATGATATGGATGGTGCGTCGAATGGGCCACATCGGTCCATTTGTCGGCGTCGGCCTATTTTGCCGAATACGCGTGCCCGACTTCCGTCGTACCGTTGGTCAAGGATTGACCGACAGCGGCAATTGCAGGCGGCGGCGACTATCTTTGATGTCAAATGATTGGCGCTTTGGACCGGGAAAATTTGCGAACGAACCCCCATTTGGTTGCTGGCAAGATCCAGCGAAACGCGCGGTGTAATTCCGCCGTCCCGTTGGAGTCATACCAGCGGCCATGCGCGATGATCACCCGTACCGGATCCCAGCCGATCATCGTCTCGACCGCGGCGCGCACCGCGTTGCGATGGTGGCGGAACGTCGCGCGCATGTCGATCGGCGCCTTGCCGTCGGGATCGACCGCGCCGGACCAGCGGATGATCGTCCGCCAGAAACGCGATCGCACCCGCGCCGGCTCGAAATTTTCAATGAGGTCGGTGAGGATCGCGGTCCGCGAGGGGCGGTGGAAGAAATCGACCTCGTTGAGCACGTCTCCTGTCACCACCACCTGATCGATCGCGCCTCGCCACTCGTCCGGCGCGGTGGCGGCGAGCAAGCGGTGCGCGGGCAGGGGGCGTTTTGCCTTCTCGGGCAATCCCGGCGCGAGCCACACGGTCGCGTCGGGGAAATGCGCCGCCCAGCTCGGCACGTACCAATAATGCAACGTGTTCGGCGCGACGATGTGCGCGACGCGGCCGATTCCCGCCAGCGCCTCGACGACGCGCTCGTCGGGGGCGATCGGCGAGTGCAGCCACAGCCCGCGGTCGGGCAGCCGCACCACCGTCATTCGCGTCGGAAACGGAATCCTGAGCCAGCCCCAGCGCATGCGGATTTCGGGCCCGTCGACGATCCACACGTCCTCCGCGACCGGCTTCAGCGTATCGAGCGGCGCATAGGGGACGAAGGCGTCGGTCATGCCGCTATGTCGATCGGCCCCGAAAAGGTGTCGCACTTGCTCGGATCGGCGGTCGAGATGCCGCGCTTCAGCCATGCCATGCGCTCG
>JBQCHO010000093.1:0-5080 GCA_051954635.1 Sphingomonas sp.
GCGCGATGTCGACGCGATCGGCGGAGCTTCGGGGGCCGGCGGTTGCGACGGCGTCGCACCCGCCGGAGCCCCGCAATGCGTCTCGATCGTCTATCGCTATCAATTATCGCCTGATTTTTCGCAAATCCGCGTCATCGCCGACGTTACGATCGTGCGACGGCCGCAAGCCAGGGGCGCGAACGCAGCGTCCGACCCAACGCTATATCGCCAGCGGCTGGCGAGCATCGTTCGGCTGTGCAGCCCCTCGTACGAGCCGCGCGAGGGCGGCGCTGGCGGCAGCCTTCGGCCGGTTCGAACAGCTGATCCCGTATGCGCTCGATCTGAGTTCCAAAGATATCGAGGGATTCGGCAAGAAGGATCGGGAAAAGATCTTTGCCGCGGGCTTCAACGGCACGCTGATCGCCCGGAATGCCTCGGATCCGGACGACGTCCTGTTGTGGTCGGACGGATTGATCCAGGTGCAGGCCGTGTCCTGAATGGCCGCGGCATCGCTGTAGATTATCGGCTGGCCGAAACGATCAGCCGTTGGGCACCCTCCTCGCGCTCAACACCTTGACCGCCGCCGCCGGCACCTGACCCTGGAACGCACCCCGCACCGTCGCGCCGGGGTCGATCGGTCCGTCGAGAATCTTGGTCACCACGTCCATGCCGTCGACGACATGGCCGAACGCGGCATAGCCGAGATTGGTATGGGTCGCGTCGTCGGGCTTGGTCGGGTCGGCATCGAGCGAGGGCTGGTCGCCGACGCTGATGGTGAAGTCGCCGCGCGCCGTGCCGGGCGCCAGCCGCGCAGTGGAGATCGTCCCGTTCAGGTGCTTGAGCCCGGTGATCGTGGTCGGCTCGTGCTTGATCGGCGGCAGCGTCCGCTTGGGATCGCCATTGGTGCCGAATTGCACGAAGCCGAATTTGTCGGCGACCTTGACGACGCGATAGAAAGTGATGCCGTCGAGCTTCTTCTGGTCGACGTAGCGCAGGAAATTGGCGGCGGTGATCGGCGCCTTCACCGTCTCGATCTCGAGCGTGAAGCTGCCAGCCGTGGTGTCGATCTTCACGCGCGGCAGGGGCTTCGCGGGTGTCGGCACGACCGTCGGAGCGGTAGCGGGCTGCGGCGCAGGCGCCGGGCTGGTTTGGGCAAGCGCGGGCGCCGCCAATAGGCCCAGCGTCATCGGGATCAGTCGGAGCATCGTGGAACTCCTCTCACTCCCCAGCCTATGGCGACACAAGCGCGACCGCAACGGATCAGCCAGGCGACCATCGGTAATGCGCGACGATCTGTTCGGGCTTGTCGGGGCGAGGCGCGATCTCGCCAAGCGTCATTCCTTGTCGCTCGTAGAATTCGCGGGCACGCGCATTCGCGGTGTTGGCCCACAGCGTGAATCCTTCGGGCATCAGCCGCTTCGCCTCGGCGAACAGCGCCTTGCCGATGCCCCTGCCCTTCCAATCGGGGTCGAGGAACAATTGATCGACCTTGCCGGGATAGGTCGCGAGCATGCCTATCACGACGCCTTCGGCGGTCGCGACCATCAACGTCCAGCCTTTCGCCAGATCCTTGTCGATCCGTGCCCGGATCGCGGCGGGCGTCGGATCGTCGCCATTGCTCAATCCGGTCGACAGCCATCCGTCGAGCCAGACCCGTGCCACCGCGTCATAATCGGCGGGCGTCGCGGGTCGGACCCGGATGTCGATCAGGACAGCGCCTTCTTGAGCAGCTCGTTGACTACCGCCGGATTGGCCTTGCCGCCCATCGCCTTCATCGTCTGGCCGACGAAGAAGCCGAACAAGGCTTCCTTGCCGCCGCGATACTGCTCGAGCTGGCCGGGATTCTTCGCCAGCACCTCGGCGATCACCGCCTCGATCGCGCCGGTGTCGCTGGTCTGCTTGAGACCGCGCTCCTCGACGATCTTGCCCGGCGCATCGCCGGTTTCGAGCATGGCCTCGAACACCTGCTTGGCGAGGGTGTTGGACAGCGTGCCGTCTGCGACCAGCGCCAGCAATTCGCCGGCCTGACCCGGCGTGACCGGCGATTCGGTGATGTCCTTGCCCAGCCGGTTGAGCGCACCGAACAGCTCGGACGACACCCAGTTCGCAGCCGCGACCGGCTTGGCGCCCTCGTCGAGCAAGGTGTCGAACCAGCGCGCGGTCTCGACTTCGGCGGTCAGCACATTGGCCTGGTACGGCGTGATCCCCAGCGCTTCGTACCGCGCGCGCTTGGCATCGGGCAGTTCGGGCAGGCTCGCCTTGCAATCCTCGAGGAACGCGTCGTCGAGTTCTAGCGGCAGCAGGTCGGGATCGGGGAAATAGCGGTAATCGTGCGCGTCTTCCTTCGAACGCATCGACCGCGTCGTGCCGGTATCGGGATCGTAAAGGCGCGTTTCCTGGACGATGCTGCCGCCGGCTTCGAGCACGTCGATCTGACGATTGGCCTCATGCTCGATCGTCTGCATGACGAAGCGTACCGAATTGACGTTCTTGGTCTCGGTGCGCGTGCCGAAAGGTTCGCCCGGCTTGCGCACGCTGACGTTGACGTCGGCACGCATCGAGCCCTCCTCCATATTGCCGTCGCAACTGCCGACATAGCGCAGGATCGACCTGAGCTTGCGGACGTAAGCCCCTGCTTCGGCGGGGGATCGCATGTCGGGCTTGCTGACGATTTCCATCAGCGCGACGCCCGAGCGGTTGAGATCGACATAACTGCGCGTCGGATGCTGATCATGCATCAGCTTGCCGGCATCCTGCTCGACATGGATGCGCTCGACCCCGATCGTCTTGGTACTGCCTTCATCGAGCTCGATCTCGAGCGAGCCTTCGCCGACAAGCGGATGATAAAGCTGCGAAATCTGATAGCCCTGCGGCAGATCGGCGTAGAAGTAGTTCTTGCGATCGAAGCGCGACCATTTGTTGATCGCAGCGTCGATCGCCATGCCGGTGCGCACCGCCTGGCGGATGCACTCGCGGTTGGGCACCGGGAGCATCCCCGGCATCGCCGCATCGACCAGGCTGACCTGCGTGTTGGGCTCCGCCCCGAACGCGGTTGACGCGCCCGAGAACAGCTTGGCGTTCGAAGTGACCTGCGCGTGGACCTCGAGGCCGATCACGACTTCCCACTCGCCGGTGGCGCCCTGGATGCGATAGTCAGTCATCTTACCACCAAGCCTCCGGTCGCGCCGCAAAGCCGGCGCGCTGTTCTAGCGCCAAGCCCGCATTCAAGACCCCCTGCTCATCGAGCGCCTTGCCAATGACCTGCAGACCGAGCGGCAGGCCGTGGCCGTCGAGGCCGGCGGGCACGCTCATCGCCGGTAAACCCGCGAGCGAGCTCGGCACGGTGAAGACGTCATTCAAGTACATCGCAATCGGATCGGCCGATTTCTCGCCGAGCGCGAACGCGGCCGAGGGCGCGGTCGGGGTCAGGAGCAGGTCGCAGCTCTCCCACGCCTGCTCGAAATCGCGCGCGATCAGCGTGCGGACCTTCGAGGCTTGCGTGAAATAAGCGTCGTAATAGCCTGCCGACAGGACATAAGTGCCGATCATGATGCGGCGCTTAACCTCGTCGCCGAACCCGGCGGCGCGGGTTGCGGCGTACATGTCCTGCAGGTTCGCGCCATCGGGCAGGTCGCGCAGGCCGTAGCGCACGCCGTCATAGCGCGCTAGGTTCGACGAGGCCTCCGCCGGCGCGATGATGTAATAAGCCGGCAGCGCATATCTGGTGTGCGGCAGCGAGACCTCGACGACTTCCGCGCCGGCGTCCTTCGCCCATTCGATGCCCTGTTGCCAAAGCGCGTCGATCTCGACGGGCATGTTGTCGACGCGATATTCCTTGGGAATACCGATCCGCTTGCCCTTGAGATCGCTCGACAATCCGGCTTCCCACTTGGGCACGTCGAGATCGAGCGAGGTTGCATCGCGCGCATCGAACCCGGCCATCGCCTCGAGCATGATCGCGCAATCCTTGACGTCGCGCGCCATCGGCCCGGCCTGGTCGAGCGACGAGGCGAACGAAACGATCCCGAAACGCGAGCAGCGCCCATAGGTCGGCTTGATCCCCGCAATCCCGGTGAACGCGGCGGGCTGACGGATCGAGCCGCCGGTATCGGTGCCGGTCGCCGCCGGGCAGAGCCTTGCAGCGATCGCAGCCGACGAACCGCCCGACGAGCCGCCGGGCGCGAGCGAGGCGTTGCTGCCGTCGCTGCGCCGCCACGGCGAGATGACGTTGCCGAACGCGCTCGTCTCGTTCGACGAGCCCATCGCGAACTGATCCATGTTGAGCTTGCCGAGCATCCCTGCGCCGGCATCCCACAGCTTTTGTGAGACGGTCGACTCGTAGGGCGGGGTGAAGCCTTCGAGGATGTGGCTCGCCGCGGTCGAGGCAACGCCCTTGGTACAGAACAGGTCCTTCATCCCGATCGGCACGCCGGCTAGCGGCTTGGGTGCCTCACCTGCCGCGCGCGCCTTGTCGGCGGCATCGGCGGCGGCAAGCGCGTGATCGGGGGTTTCGACCAGGAAGGCGTTGAGCGGCTTGGCGGCAGCCACCTTGGCGACGAACGCCTCGGCCACCTCGCGTGCGGAAAAGGCGCCCTCACGCACGCCGTCCCGAATGGCGGCGACGCCGAGATCGGTGAGCTCGTTCATTACATTATTTCCGGTCGGGCTGGGCCTGTCGAAGGCCGCCCGTCGACCGCGAAATCGCCCTGCGACAAGCTCAGGGCGTACCGGGAGGAATAACGCATCATTCGATCACCTTCGGCACCGCGAAGAACCCGTGCTCGGCCTGCGGCGCATTGGCGAGCACCGCGTCGCGCACCCCGCCGTCGGTGACGACGTCGTCGCGCAGCCGCAAATGATTGGGAATCACCGCGGTCATCGGCGCGACGTCGCGCGTATCGACCTCGCCCAATTGCTCGATCCAGCCCAATATGTTGCCGAGCTCGGGCGCGAGCCGGTCGGCCTCTTCGTCGGTGATCGCGATGCGCGCAAGGCTCGCGATCCGCTTCATGGTTGCGGTATCTACGGACATGTGAGCGCGGCTAGCAGAGCCGCCCGCGCCCGCGCAACGCTATTCGAACGCGTCGCCCATCGGAACGTC
>JBQCHO010000094.1:0-3651 GCA_051954635.1 Sphingomonas sp.
CACCACGCGGCCGGTCGCGGTCGGATGGTAGATCGCGATGGCGACCTTGGCGAGCGCGCCGAGCAGAATCGCGGACAGGCCGATCAGCGCCGCCATGCACGACAGGGCGACGAAGTGGATGCCAAAATAAATGCCGCCGACGGTCACCGGCCCAAGAGCGAGTGTCGTCAGTCCGACGATCCCTGCCGCAAGCAGAATCCCACCGGGGATTAGGTACATTGTGTCCGGCGCGTGAGCGACGATCAGCCGCAGGTGACGCCAGCCGTCCCGGAACGACCGCAAGTGCGGCGGCCGATCACGTTTGTCGGGATAGAGCTTGATCGGTACTTCGCGGATATCGAGCCCGGCGCGATGGGCGCTGATCACCATTTCCGATGCGAACTCCATTCCGGGCGAGCGCGAGCCCATCCTGGCGAACGCTTCGCGGGTGAAGCCACGCATGCCGCAATGAAAGTCCCGAATCGGCGAGCGGTGGAGCCAGCGCGCCACTGCCGACAGGACGGGGTTGCCGAGATAGCGATGGAGTGGCGGCATCGCGCCGTCCTCGATCCCGCCGGCGAAGCGGTTGCCCATGACCAGCTCGGCGCCGTTTTCCAGAGCGTCGACGAACCCGTCGAGATCGCTCCAGTCGTAGCTGTCGTCGGCATCGGCCATGATGATATATTTGCCGCGCGCGGCCGCCACTGCCGCGGCGATTGCGGCGCCATAGCCGCGGACCGGCTGGTGCACCACGCGCGCACCGAGCGCTTCGGCGATCTCCGCGGAGCCGTCGGTCGAGCCATTATCGCCGACCACGACTTCGCCGATTATTCCGCGCCGGGCGAATGCTGACTGGGCCTTTTCAATGCACATGCCGATGGTGCGCGCTTCGTTCAGGCACGGCATGACGGCCGAAACGATCGGCGCGGTCGGCTGCGCCGATGGCAGTGGCAAAATCGATTTGCCTCTTGAGGCCCCCATCTGCTCCCCCAAGCGAATGAAGAGGCTGCCCCGTGCAGCCGAACGCGGTTGTCTACGCGTCCGACCGCCTTGGCAAGCGGCAGCGATTCCACGGTTTACCGATATTGTCTTGTTGTGAAACGGCGCGGCCGGCGGGCGATCCGAGATTTTGGCTGAGCGGCGATTGCGCCATATTCGCAACAGCTTGGCGATTTGTTCGCGCCGGCGTCGACAGTTCTTGTTCAGCATCGCCGTGGCAATTATAGGCCGCTTTGGGGATGACCGACTTTCCTGGTTCTAAGTCCCGGGAAAGAAACGGCAATCGCCTCCGGCTGCACCGGTGGCCCGGCCGCAGCAGGCGGCGGCGTTATGGGGGTTTCGCATGTTGCGAAGCCGGGTGCGGGGAGGATCAGATGGCGACAGCTCTAGTCGACCTTTACGGCGGCGAAGACTTCGAACCTTTCGACAGAATCATTCTTGCCGAGGGCTATCGCCCGTCGGACGACGAGGAATTCATGTGCGGCCGCCACCGCGCCTATTTCCTCCGCAAGCTCAAGTCGTGGAAGGAAGCGATCATCGAGGAATCGCGCCAGACCATGGCGCAGCTCCAGGTCGACTCGCTTCGCGAACCCGATCTTGCCGACCGCGCCTCTAGCGAGACCGATTGGGGAATCGAGCTTCGCACCCGTGATCGGCAGCGCAAGCTGATCGCGAAAATCGATAGCGCGATCCGTCGCCTTTACGAGGGTGAGTACGGTTATTGCGAAGTGACGGGCGAACCGATCTCGCTTGGCCGTCTCGAAGCGCGGCCGGTGGCGACGATGACGCTCGAGGCGCAGGAGCGCCACGAACGCATCGAGCGCGTGTCGCGCGACGACTGACTCTGCGGGCTGCCGCCGCGCGGCGGCAGCCTAATGTGTGACGTGGTTGGCCAGTTCGTCCTTCAACCGCAGCTTTTCCTTCTTGAGGCGGTGGAGAAGGTCTTCGTCGGGGTGAGCGCGATGCTCTTCTTCCTCGATCAGCGCGTGCAGGGCCTGGTGCTTCGACTCGATTTCCTCGGCGACGGCCTTGTCCATGGATGCGATTCCTTTCGCGGATGCGATTGACGAGGCTGTCAATAAATCACGAATCGCGGCGTTTGTCTTGGCCCAAGTCACGGCTCACCGGTTGAGTGGAGCCGTCGGTCGTTACCGTCGGGTGCTTCGTGTTGCCGCATCAATCGACTAGAAGCGGGCCATGAACGACGACGAGCCGCAGCCGAACCTCGAAACCCTACGGGCCGAGCATCGCCGTCTCGACGAGGAGATCCATGCGCTCGGGTCGGAGTTCGGGCCCGACGCCCTGCAGATCGCCCGGCTCAAGAAGCGCAAGTTGCTCATCAAGGACCGAATCCAGCAGATCGTCGACGCAAGCATTCCGGACATCATTGCGTGACGCGCGCACCCTGTCCCCGTTCGGGACAAACGCGGGCCCGGGCCGTTGCCGCGCTCGTTTGAGCGTTTGCATGGGCTGCTAACGGTGGCACTGTCAGATGGTGATGTACGACTCCGAACTCCCTTCGCCGCAGGTGCGGATCACGTCCCGGCTGATCGATTCGCTTTATACGGAAGCGATGATCCTCGCCGACGAGGCGCGCTCTTATTTCGACGATGCGGGCCGCGAGGAACGATCGGCGCTCGAGCCGTTTGCTCGCGTCGGTTTCGCCTGCGAGTCATTGAAGGTCACCACGCGGGTCATGCACATCGTCGCCTGGCTGCTCACCCAGCGGGCGATCGAATCGGGCGAGATCGACTACCCCGACGGCCGCAGGCCGGAGCGCCGGCTCGGCCACGCCCAGGACAGCGACCCCGCAGTCGTCGACCAGCTGCCCGAAGGCGCGCGCAAGCTGATCCGCGCCAGCGCCGATCTCTATGCGCGCGTCCAGCGGATCGACGAAGGCAGCTTCGAGCCGGAAGCGGTGCCGAGCCCAGCTCGGGCGCTCATGGGCCGGCTGGAGCGCGGACTCGGCGGATTCTAAGAGTCGGGCCGATCAGGCCCGGTAGTACTCGCGATACCAGTCGACGAACCTCGGCGCTCCGACATCGATCGTCGTCGTCGGCGCGAAGCCATGGTCGCGCTCGATCGCGCTAATGTCCGCGAATGTATCCTTGACGTCGCCGGGCTGCATCGGACGTGGATCGAGGAGCGCCTTGCGGCCGGTCGCTTCCTCGAGGAGGGCGATCAGCCGCATCAGGTCTTCGCTCCGGCTGTTGCCGATATTATACAGTGCGTGCGGCGCGATGCTGCCGCCCGCCTTCGGCGCGCCGTCATCCAGCGGAGGTGAATCGAGGCAAGCGACAACGCCCCGGATAATGTCGTCGATATAGGTGAAGTCGCGCCGCATCTCGCCGCCGTTGTTCACCGGCAATGGCCGATCCTCCAGCAAGGCCTTGGTGAAGATCCACATGGCCATGTCGGGACGCCCCCACGGCCCGTAGACCGTGAAGAAGCGGAGCCCGGTCATCGGCAGTCGAAACAGGCTGGCATAGGATTCGCTCAGCAGTTCGTCCGATTTCTTGGTGGCGGCATAGAGCGACAGCGGGTGATCGACGCGGTCCTCGACGCGGAACGGCAGGCTCTTGTTGCCGCCGTAGACCGAAGATGAGGATGCGTAGAGCATGTGACGTGGACGCCTTGCGCGGGCGAGCTCCAGAATGTTGCAATGGCCGACCA
>JBQCHO010000095.1:0-28927 GCA_051954635.1 Sphingomonas sp.
CGACCCGATGGCGGCGCTCTCGGCCGAGGGCCGGCGCAATTAAGGACTAGCCTTGGCGCGGCGCTTCGCCGATGGCGGCGGGCATGATCGAACACATCCTGACCGCGCTCGCCGGGTTCATCGTCCATGTCATTTCCGCGACCGGCTATCTCGGCGTCGCGCTCATGATGGCGATCGAGAGCGCGTGCATTCCGCTGCCATCCGAGGTGATCATGCCGTTTTCGGGTTATCTGGTTTCGACCGGCCGGTTCGACCTGTTGCTCGTCGCCACCGCCGGCGCGCTCGGCTGCAACCTCGGCTCGGTCGTCGCCTATGAGCTCGGCAAACGCGGCGGCCGGCCGGCGATCGAGCGTTGGGGCCGGTTCGTGCTGCTCGGCCCGGGCGAGCTCGACGCGGCCGACCGCTTCTTCGCGCGGTTCGGCTCGGCGGCGGTGCTGATCGGCCGGCTGCTGCCGGTGATCCGCTCGTTCATCGCGTTCCCGGCGGGCATCGCGCGGATGCCGCTCGGGCGCTTCCACCTCTACACGTTCATCGGCTCATGGCCGTGGTGCTTCGCGCTCGCCTGGATCGGCATGAAGCTCGGCGCGGCATGGGACAGCGACCCGCGAATCAAGGCGGCGTTCCACTCTGCCGACGTGATCATCGCCGGCGCTATCGCCCTCGCAGCGATCGTCTACGTCATTCACCGGGTGCGCGGGTTCAAGCGAGCTTGAACCCTTCGCGGTTCATCGTCCGCGTCAGCTTGCGGTTCTGATCCTCGGACAGCCTCGCCTTCAGCTCGGGAAATTCGCGCTCTTCCTCGTCGCGCATGTGCGTCTCGATTTCGGCGCGGAACGCCTTCAGCGTCTCGAGGAAATCGGGCGAATTCTTCGGCATGTTTTCGAGATCGTAGAGGAAGTGCTTCACGTCGCCATGCTCGCGCACCAGCGATGCCGCGGCCTCTTTATGCCCGGCATCGACCAGCGCGGGGTAGATCGCATTTTCCTCCTCGATCGCGTGCTTGGCGAGCGCGTGCTTCAATTGCGCGAGCAGCATCGCGCGCTTCGCCACCGCGCGCGACTGCGTCGCTTCCAGCGCGTCGAAGATCTTGAGCACCGCCTTGTGCTCGGCGGCGAGCGCCTGCGCCCAATCGCCGGCGAGGATGGTCGGCGCCTGCGCTGCGGTCTTGCGCCCGAACATCGCCATCACGCCGAGCGCGGCGCCGGCGGTGGCCGCGAGCCCGAGCTTGACCGCCGAGGTCCGTCGCTGGTGCGCGTCCTCGTCCGTCATGAAGCGGCCTTTGCTGTCGCGTTCGATCGTCGTCATCGCACTCTCCTCTCGAAGGGTTAAACCGATGAGAGCCGTTCGACGTTCCGCGTTCAGCGCGCCGCGGCGGCGAGCTCGACGTTACGGTCGCGCGCCGCGGTGAGCGTGGCGACGAGCAGCTTTTCGAGCGCCTCGTCGCGATCGAGCACGTTGAGCCCCTCGCGGGTCGAGCCGCCCTTGCTGGCGACGCGATCGGCGAGCTCGGCAGGGGTTTCGTCGGCATTCGCGGCCATCATCGCCGAGCCCTCGACCGTCGCGGTGGCAAGCCGCAGCGCCTGGTCGGCGGGCAGGCCGAGAGCCGCGCCCGCTTGGGCAAGCGCGTCGATGAAGCGATAGACGAAGCCCGGACCGCTCCCCGACAGCGCGGTGACCGCGTCGAACAGCTTCTCGTCGGCGATCCATTCGACCGTGCCGAGCGGGTCCATCAGCGCCGTGGCCATCTTGCCGGCGTCGCTTTCCGGATCGGCGCCGTGCAGCCCGACCGCACCGTGACCGAGCGCAACCGGCAGGTTGGGCATCACGCGGACGATCGCTTCCGCCTCGAAGCGCTTCGCCAGCGAGGCGACCTCGACCCCGGCGAGGATCGACAGCAGCAACTTCACGCCCTCGATCCGCGGCGCCAGCGTGCCCGCGATATCGTCGAGCATCTGTGGCTTCACCCCGATCATCACCGCTTGCGGCGTGCCGCCTTCGGGCAGGCTGGTGACGTGGCGCACGCCTTCGGGGAGCTTGGGCTGCCCTGGATCGACCACCGTCACGCTCGCGGGATTAACGACTCCGCTTTCCACCCATCGCTGCAACATCGCCCCCGCCATGTTGCCGCAGCCAATCAACCAGATGCTCGTCGGTACGCCTGAAATCATGCTTCTCCCTGAGTTTCGATGAGCGCGGCGGCGATCGCCTCCTTCGGGGTCTTCCCGCCCCACAGGACGAACTGGAAGACCGGATAGAAGCGCTCGCATTCATCAATCGCGCTCTCGACGATCAGTTCCGCGTCGGCGAGCGACAGCCCGGCATCCTCGCCGCCGCCGACCATCGCTGCATGGCGATAGAGCAGCACCCCGGTCGACGACCAAAGCTCGAAATGGCCGATCCACAATTGCTCGTTGATCAGCCCGATCGCCTCGTAGATCGCCGCGCGGCGCTCCTCGGTGACGCGGATGTCGGGAAAAGCGAGGAACTGCAGGACGCTGTCCTCGTCGCGCCACAGCCCGCGCAGCTCATATTCGGTCCAGCTGCCCTTGACGGTCGCGACGACCTCTTCGTCCTGGCGCTCGTGCTTCCAGCCGTGCGCGGCGAAGTAACTTTCCAGCATGTCGATCGGCGCGGCGGTATCGTCGCGCTCGAGATCGCTCTCATCGAGCATAAACGTCTCCCTCGCGCGCATGGTGACGAGCGCGGCCCGGGCGCACAACCCTTAGCACGCCCGGGACCAGCGAGAAATCTGTGGAAAAACGGGCGCGCGCATCGCCCGTCGGTTGCCGCTTACGCCTTGGGCGCGGCCTTGGGCGGCTTCGGCGCAGCGGGCTTTTTGGGCTTGATCACCGCCGGCGGGGCGGCACCTTCGAGCGCGTCGAGCCGCGCGCGCAGCGCATCGACCTCGTCGCGCGCCGCAGCGGCCATCGCCTTCACCGCATCGAATTCCTCGCGGGTGACGAAATCCTGCCCGCCGAGGAACTCCTTGAACTTGGCGCGGGCATCGGCCTGCCCCTCGCGCGCCATACCGGCAAAGGTGCCCGCGGCGCCGTTCACGAACTTGACGAAATCGTCGAACATCCGGTTTTCGGACTGCATTGAAAATTCCTTGTCTGCCACCGCTCCGGCCCGCTCCCTCACCCGGCCACCCATAGGATAATCGCATTGGGAAGTCGGGTGGCGGAGCGGGCCGGCGCCGTTCTACATCTCAAAGGTCGATTTGGGTGGTCACGCCGCCCGGCACAAGGTGCTCGGCGTCCGGGTTGAGGACGTGGATGCCCCAGGTCAGCGCGCCCGCAAAGCAGATCCAGGCGAGATACGGCACCATCAGCCACGCCGCTACCGCGCGGATGCGGCCGAATACGAAGGTCGTCGCCAGCGCCAGCGCGAGCAGCACGACGATCACCCCGAACGCCAGCATCACGCGGTGCGAACCGAAGAACAGCGGGTTCCATACCAGATTGGCGATCAGCTGCGCGGCGAACAGCCCGATCGCCGCCCCGCGCTCGCGCGCACCGCGTGCGTTGAGCACGATCGCCAGCGCGACGCCCATCAGCACGTAAAGGATCGACCAGGCGACCGGGAACACCCAATCGGGCGGGGTCAGCGCGGGTTTGGCCAGCATCGCGTACCAGGTGTTGTCGGCCCCCGCCGGCACGCTCGATCCCGACAGGAAGCCGAGCAGCAGCACCCCCGGCACCGCCTCGGCGTAGCCGAGACAGATAAAAAGCTCGCTTACACCGGAACGAGTCTAGGCGGAAAGGTCCCGCTGCGCGGCGAGCAGGAACTCGACATTGCCCTCGGGTCCCGTAATGGGACTTTGGTCGACGCCGACGACGCGCCAGCCCTGCTGTACGAACCACGCCGCCACCTCGTCGCACACGCGCGTATGGACCGCGGGGTTACGCACCACGCCGCCCTTGCCGACCTCCTCGCGCCCCGCCTCGAACTGCGGCTTGACCAGCACCAGCGCGCGCGCCTGCAGCTTGGCGAACGACAGCGGCACTTCGAGCACCTTGGCGAGCCCGATGAAGCTCGCGTCGCAGACGATCAGGTCGATGGCTTCGGGAACATGCGCGAGCGTCAGCACCCGCGCGCTGGTCTGTTCGTGGACGATCACGCGATCGTCCTTGCGCAGTTTCCAGGCGAGCTGATTGGTCCCGCTGTCAACCGCATAGACGCGCGCCGCGCCGCGGGTCAGCAGCACGTCGGTGAACCCGCCGGTCGATGAGCCGACGTCGATCGCGACCGCGCCGGCCACGTCCCAACCGAAATGATCGAGCCCGTGCGCGAGCTTGATCCCGCCGCGCGACACCCAGGGATGATCGCGGCCGCGCACCTCGACCTGCGCATCTTCCGCGACCTGCTGCCCGGCCTTGTCGATCTTGCGCTCGCCAACGAACACCAGCCCGGCCATCACCAGCGCCTGCGCCCGCGTCCGCGATTCGGCGAGCCCGCGATCGACGAGCAATTGATCGATCCGCTGCTTGGCCATCATTCCTCCAGCGCGCTTCCTTGACGCGGACGCCGCCTCGCCGCAACCGTCACGCGATGACGCCACCCGTGATCGCCATCGCCACCGAGGCCGATATCCCGGCAATCCGCGCCCTGATGGCGCGCGCGATCGACGAGTTGCAGCGCGACTTCCTGAGCGCCGCCGAGATCGCCGCGAGCCGCGCGGTGATGGGCCTCGACACCCAATTGATCGCCGATCGCAGCTACTTCACCGCGCGGATCGACGGCGCGCTGGCCGGGTGCGGCGGCTGGAGCTGGCGCGCGACGCTCTATGGCGGCGACCACAGCCGCGACCTGCGCGAGCCCCGCACACTCGATCCGGCGCATGAGCCGGCGCGGATCAGGGCGATGTTCACCGATCCGGTGTTCGTCCGCCGCGGCGTCGGCCGCGCGATCCTCGCGACGTGCGAAAACGCGGCACGCGCGGCCGGGTTCAACACCGCGGAAATGATGGCGACAATTACGGGTGAACCGCTTTATAGGGCGGGCGGCTATACGATGGTCGAGCGCGTACAAGCGGCGCCGATCAATGGCGTTGCAGTGCCGCTGGTTAGGATGAGAAAGGCTCTGGCCGAAAGCTGAGCTTATGGCGTCAGGCCGCGTGGAGATTGCCATCCAAGGTCGATGCACGCGATCATGCCGTGCTCGCGAAACTTTGCGGCGATTCGCGGCGGTGACTCCGGCGCGGGTGAGTGCGATGGTGGCGACGGGTTGACGAGGACAGGCGATGCGGACGGTGATGATCGGAGCGGCGCTTATTGCCGCCGGGATGCAGCAGGCTGGCGGCGATGCCACGCTGACGCCGGGCACCGTTACGGTCGAGGTGATCGATACGCAGAAACAACATCCGGCGCTCGATCATATGGTCGCCGAGACGGTCGGCGACGCGCTGACCGATGCCAATTTTCTGATTCTGCCCGGTGAGGGACATGGACGCTACATCGCGCGGGTGACGGTGTCACAGGAGGCGCGCGGGACGGTGGCGACCAAATCGGGCGGCGGCGGCGCGGTGTTCGGTGGCACCTCGGCGTCGGTGTCGTTAGGGCATAGTGCGCATCTGAGCGGGCTGGTGGTGACGCGACTTGATCTCGATCTCGTCGCGCGCGAGAGCGGCGCGACGGTGTGGCACGGCAGCGGTTCTACCGCGCAGGTGGAAGATAGCGCCGCGGGCGCGCCGGCGGCGATCGTCAAGAAGCTCGCCAAGGCGGTGATCGGTCGCTTTCCGCAACGAATGGACGAGCCGATCGCCGTTCCCTGATCGGGCCGATCAGAAAATCCCGAGAAACTTCTTGTGCTGTTTCTGGGCGTCGGCCTTCGATTCCTTGCCGTTTTCCGACTTTGCGGTGGTGCCGTGGCCGACATCGTCGCGCGGTTTGCCCTTGGTGGTGCGCTGGGCGGCGGCATTCGCGCCGGCGAGTACCGGGCCGCACGCCGCCGACTTGGCGTCGCCGATGTCGACGAAGGCCAGGGTGCCGGCGATAGGGCTAGCCACCACCGCCAGGCCGAGCCCGGCGCCGGCGCGACCGAGCAGTTGCGGGCTGATCACGTCGATCGAGGGCTTGGCGAAATAGCCGCCGATGCCGACCGGCGATTGTCCAGAGAACAGGCTGAACTTCTTGCCGTCGGCGCGGAAGGCGAGGTCGATCGCCTCGGTCTTGAAACTGAACCCGCCGCGGCCGAGCATGACGTTCTTGGTGGTGTCGATCAGGATCGGATCGGCGGCGGCGACGCCGTTTCTGACCGTGAAGCCGATCAGCCCGCAATTGATCTCGACCGGCTTCTTGAGCTCGTGCTCGAACATCTTGGTGACGAACGTGCCGATATCGAGCTCGGCGAGCTGGACGTTGCGCGTCCAGAACGTGCCGTGCGGGATGATGATCGCAATGCGGCCGTTCGAATTGGCCAGTGATTGGTGAACGGAATTACCTGCGCCGCTCATCTTGATCCGCGCCTTCAGCGTGCCGGTGGTACCCGATTCGTCGACACCGAAGCCCTTGAGCAGGACGCCCATCGGGGTCGGCGACAGGCGGATGTCGTAATCGGTGAAGACCGGATTGCGCCGCGCGTTGATCGTGATGTCGGACGACAGATGGCCGCGCGCCACGTCGAAGGTCAGCGGCGAAAGCTTGAGCAGGCTATTGTCGAGGCTGAGTTGTAGGTCGATGTTCGAAACGGGGAAGCTCTTGGCGCGCAGCGTGCGGACCTTGTAGTGGAGCGCCGCGTCGAAGTTGCGGAGCGCGGCGACGTTGAGCGGGGTGTCGGGCAGGATCATCGGATGGCCGCCGACCTGACGGATCGCGGCGGCCTTGCCCTTGGCAGCGACGGCATCCGGATCGTAGCCGATGAACGGCGCGAGATCGACGATGTCGAGGACGCGGGTAGTCAGATGCGCCTTCAATTTGATTCGCGGACGGATGTTGTCGACGCTGAAGCTGCCGGCGAGATCGCTGTCGCCGAACCGACCTGTCATATGGGTGAAGCTGAACAGCGTACCCTTCTTCACCAGCTGCGCCTTGAGGCGATAGTCGCGCGTTTTCGGCACCGCGACGCCGATGATGGCGAGCAATTCGGCGATGTCGCGACCGCGCGCTGTGGTCTGTAGCGGCACGTTTTCGACATCGGCGAGGCTCGGGAGATCGCCGTTCACCGTGATGTGGTTGTGCGCGGCGTCGGCGACGAGTTCGAGCTTGTTGCGGCCGCGCGCGACGGTCTGATTGGGCGAGAGCAGTGCGCCCGAGACCGTGAAGGGCGTGGCGCGGAGTTTGCCGTCGCCCTTGAAGTGGACAGCATCGCCGATGTGCGTGCCCGTCGAGCGGATCGTGTCGATGCCGAGATCGGCGAGGAGCTGCATCCGCGGGTCGCGATAGCGCACCGTGGTGCCGGTGACGGTGGCGCGATCGATCGTCGGGAGCTCGAGCGGCTTGCCGCCCTTGGTGTTGCTGAATGTCCAGGTGTTGGTGGTGTGCGCGGCGTTGTATTCGAGGTCGATCGCGCCGTTTTCGAGGGTCAGCCAGCGCATGTGACGGCGGCCGAACAGGAGCGACAGCGGGGCGATTCGGGTATCAATTCGGCTGGCGTGGAACAGGTCTGGCTTGGTCGCCCAATTGGGATTCGAAACGCGCATCCCCTCGGCGTAGAATTTGAGGTCGAAGGGATCGAAATAGAGCTGGAAGTCGCCGGTGACGCTGACATCGCGGTGGGTGAGGCCGCCGACGACATGCTCGAACGTGTGCTTGAGGAAGCGGCCTTTGGTGACGTAGAGCACGCTCCAGGTGAGCACGATGATGCCGATGATCGTGGTAATCACGGCGATCGCGCTGGCTAGCGGCGTTTCTATCGGGCGCGCCGCTGGTGACGGGGGAGGCGCCGTCTCGGTAGTCGTCACGGGCGCGTCGGCGTCTGCCATCACGGTTAAATCCCGCAGAAGCCGAGTCGTTCCCGCATGTTGCAATCGCGTGCGTGCTCGGCTAAGGGCCCCGCTTCCCGCGAGATCAAGAAGGGACTGCCCGGCCGGTATGGGCTGCCGTGGCCGTCCGTAATCGTCGCGTTAGACAAGGAGACGAAAATGCCCAAGCTCAAGACCAAGAGCGGTGTGAAGAAGCGCTTCAAGCTCACCGCCACCGGCAAGATCAAGCACGGCGTGGCCGGTAAGCGCCACCGCCTCATCAGCCACAATGCGAAGTATATCCGCCAGAACCGCGGCACCTCGGTGCTGTCGAAGGCCGATACCGCGACCGTCAAGGCCTGGGCGCCTTACGGGCTGAACTGAGGAGGCTGACCAATGGCACGCGTCAAACGGGGTGTAACCACCCGCGCCAAGCACAAGAACATCCTGGAACAGGCGAAGGGCTATTACGGCCGTCGCAAGAACACCATCCGCATCGCGCGGCAGGCGGTCGAGAAGGCCGGGCAATATGCGTACCGCGATCGCAAGGTGAAGAAGCGGAGCTTCCGGGCTCTGTGGATCCAGCGCATCAACGCCGCGACTCGCGCCGAGGGGCTGACCTACGGCCAGTTCATGCACGGATTGAAGCTCGCCGGTGTCGAGCTCGACCGCAAGGTCCTGGCCGATCTCGCAATGCACGAAGCCGAAGCGTTCAGCGCCATCATCGCGCAGGCGAAGGCGGCATTGCCCCCGGCCGCCTGAAGCGACCTGTAGCACGCGAAATTCGGGGCGTCGGTGGTTTGCCACCGGCGCCCTTTTCGTTATCGAGGCCGCGGCCACGAAAGGGTTGATGTGACGGATGTGACGGCAATGCAGGGCGAGCTGCTCGGGCGGATCGCGGCGGCGGACGATCTCGATACGGTCGAGGCGTTGCGGGTCGAGGCGCTGGGCAAATCGGGGAGCGTGACGGCGCTATTGAAGTCGCTCGGCAAGATGACGCCCGAGGAGCGGCAGAGCGAAGGGCCGCGCATCCACGGGCTGCGCGAGGCGGTGACCGAGGCGATCGGGGCGCGCAAGGTGACGCTGGAGCGGGCGGCGCTCGATGCGAAGCTCGCGGCCGAGACGATCGACATGACGTTGCCGGCCGATGCGCCGCTGTCGGGCACGGTGCATCCGGTGAGCCAGGTGATGGACGAGCTCGCCGAGATTTTCGCCGATCTCGGCTTCGCGGTCGCGACGGGGCCGGAGATCGAGGACGACTGGCACAATTTCACCGCGCTCAACATTCCCGAGAGCCATCCGGCGCGGGCCATGCACGACACCTTCTACTTTCCGGAAGGCGAGGACGGCGAGCGCAAGATGTTGCTGCGCACGCACACCTCACCGGTGCAGATCCGCACGATGCTCAACCAGAAGCCGCCGATCCGGATCATCGCCCCCGGTCGCACCTATCGCTCCGACTCGGACGCGACGCACACGCCGATGTTCCATCAGGTCGAGGGGCTCGTCATCGATAAAGGCATCACGCTCGGCCACCTCAAATGGACGCTCGAGACGTTCTTGAAGGCGTTCTTTGAGCGTGACGACATCGTGCTGCGGCTGAGGCCGAGCTACTTCCCGTTCACCGAACCCTCGGCCGAGGTCGATGTCGGCTTCACGGTCGAGAAGGGCAAGCGGGTGATCGGCGGCAGCGACGGGTGGATGGAAGTGCTGGGCAGCGGCATGGTCCACCCCAAGGTGATCGCGGCGTGCGGGCTCGATCCCGACGAATGGCAGGGCTTCGCGTTCGGCTGCGGGATCGATCGGCTGGCGATGCTCAAATACGGGATGGATGACTTGCGCGCGTTCTTCGACGGCGATCTGCGCTGGCTCAAACATTACGGTTTCTCGGCACTCGACGTGCCGACGCTCTCCGGGGGAGTGGGGGCATGAAGTTCACGCTGGGTTGGCTCAAGGAGCATCTGCAGACCGACGCGTCGCTCGACGACATCGTCGAGGCGCTGACTCGCGTCGGGCTCGAGGTCGAGGGCGTCGACAATCCGGGCGAGAAGCTCGCCGCCTTCACCGTCGCCAAGGTGCTGAGCGCGGCGCCGCATCCCAATGCCGACAAGCTGCAGGTGCTGTTGGTCGATGCCGGCAACGGGCCGCTGCAGGTGGTGTGCGGCGCGCCCAATGCGCGTGCCGGGCTGGTCGGGGTGTTCGGGCCGCCGGGCGCGCATGTGCCCGGGAGCGGGTTCGAGTTGAAGGTCGCGGCGATCCGCGGCGTCGAATCGAACGGTATGATGTGTTCCGCGCGCGAATTGGAAATCGGCGAGGGGCATGACGGCATCATCGAGCTGCCCGCAGACGCGCCGGTTGGCACGGCCTATCCGGATTATGCCGGGTTGAACGATCCGGTGATCGACGTGTCGATCACGCCCAATCGGCAGGATTGCATGGGCGTGCGCGGGATTGCGCGTGACCTCGCTGCGGCGGGGCTGGGGACCCTCAAGCCACTCGCCGAGGTGTATCGCACCGACGCGATCGCCCCGGCGCCGGGCGAAGGGCCGGGGCCGGACGTGCGCACCGACGATCCCGCCGGCTGCCCCGCCTTCTACGCGCAGGCGGTGTCGGGCGTGACCAACGGCGAGTCGCCCGAATGGATGCGGCGGTTCCTCACCGCGATCGGCCAAAAGCCGATCTCGGTGCTGGTCGACATCACCAACTTCGTGATGATCGATCTCGGCCGTCCGCTCCACGTTTATGATCGCGTCAAGCTCTCCGGCGCGCTGGTCGCGCGGCAGGCCAAGGCGGGCGAGAGCGTGCTTGCCTTGAACGGCAAGACCTATGCTCTCGACGAGAGCATGACGGTGATCGCCGACGACGCCCATGTCCACGATATCGGCGGCATCATGGGCGGCGAGGATTCGGGCGTGACCGACGCCACCACCGACGTGCTGATCGAATGCGCCTGGTTCGATCCCGATCATATCGCGCGCACTGGGCAGAAGCTGGCGCTGACCAGCGATGCGAGGGCGCGCTTCGAGCGCGGCGTCGATCCGGCGTTCCTCGACGAGGGTCTGGCGATCGCGACGAAGCTGGTGCTCGATCATTGCGGCGGACGGCCAAGCGGCGTGACTCGCGCCGGCAAGCCGCCGGTCGAGAGGCGGACAATCGCTTATGATCCCAATCGCGTCGAGACGCTCGGCGGCCTCATCGTCGCGCCCGATCGACAGAAGGAAATTCTCGAAAGCCTCGGTTTCGGGGTCGGCGCTGATTGGCAGGTCACGGTGCCTACCTGGCGGCGCGACGTCGACGGGGTCGCCGATCTGGTCGAGGAGGTCGTCCGCATCGAGGGGATCGACAAGGTGCTGCCCGTGCCGCTCGATCGCGCGCCGGGCGTCGCCGTGCCGACCGCGACGGCGGAGCAGAGGATCGAGCGCCGCGTCCGCCGCGCCGCCGCCGCGCGCGGGTTCGACGAGGCGGTGACGTGGAGCTTCGTGTCCGAGGCCGAGGCCGCGCCGTTCGGCGGCGGGGGATGGACGCTTGCCAATCCGATCAGCGAGGATCTGAAGGTGATGCGCCCGTCGCTGCTGCCCGGGCTGCTTTCGGCCGCGGCGCGCAATGCCAAGCGCGGTGCCGAGAGCGTGCGGCTGTTCGAGATCGGGCGTCGCTACCTCGCCGACGCCGAACGCCCGACGCTGGGGCTAGTGCTCGCCGGTGATCGCCGCCCCCGGCACTGGGCGAGCGGCAAGGCGCAGGGCTTCGACGCGTTCGACGCCAAGGCGGAGGCAACCGCCTTGCTTGCCGCGGCGGGCGCGCCCGTCGATAATCTGCAGGTCATGGGTGACGCGGGGGCGCAGTGGCATCCCGGCCAGTCGGGCACCTTGCGGCTTGGCCCCAAGACGGTGCTGGCGGCGTTCGGCATGGTGCATCCCGAGACGCTGAGGGCGTTTGATCTCGACGGCCCGGTCGCCGCGGTCGAGCTTTATCTCGATGCGATTCCCGCCAAGCGATCGTCAGGCTTCATGCGCCCGGCCTACGCGCCGCCCGCGCTGCAAGTCGTGCGGCGCGACTTTGCCTTCACCGTCCCCGCCGCGCTTTCGGCGGATGCGCTGACCCGCGCGGTCAGGGGTGCCGACAAGAAGGCGATCGTCGCCGCGCGGGTGTTCGACTTGTTCGAGCGCGACGGGGTGCGGTCGATGGCGATCGAGGTCGTGCTGCAACCCGACGACAAGAGCTTCACCGATGCCGAGCTCAAGGCGATCGCCGACAAGGTCGTCGCGGCGGCAACCAAGCTCGGCGCAAGTCTGCGCGGCTGAACCAAGGAGAGTGACGATGCGAACGGCCCTGATCACCGGCGCGACTGCGGGCATCGGCGAGGCGGCGGCGCGGGCGTTCGTCGCCGCAGGCTGGCGGGTGGTCGGGACCGGGCGGCGGCGCGATCGGCTGCAGGCGCTCGGCGAGGAATTGGGCGAGGCGTTTCATGGCGCCGCGTTCGACGTGTGCGATGACGCGGCGCGCGATGCGGCGCTCGACGCATTGCCCGACGGCTTTCGCGACATCGATCTGCTGGTCAACAATGCCGGGCTCGCGCTCGGCACCGCGCCGGCGCAGGATGCCGACGTGGATCAGTGGAAGACGATGATCGATACCAATGTAGTCGCTTTGGTGTCGCTGACGCGCAAGCTGCTGAAGGGGCTGATCGAGCGAAAGGGCGCGATCATCAACCTGTCGTCGGTCGCGGCGACCTATCCGTACACCGGCGGCAACGTCTATGGCGGGACGAAGGCATTCGTGAAGCAGTTCAGCCTGGGGCTGCGCGCCGATCTGCATGGGACGGGGGTGCGCGTCACCTCGATCGAGCCGGGGATGGTCGAGACCGAATTCACCGTGGTGCGGACCGGCGGCAACCAGGACGCTTCCGACAAACTCTATGCCGGCGCGGATCCGATGACCGGCGAGGACATCGCCCGAACGCTGCTGTGGGTCGCCGAGCTGCCGCCGCATCTCAACATCAACAGCCTCGAATTGATGCCGGTGTCGCAGTCGTTCGCGGGTTTCCAGGTGGCGCGGGGACAATGAGCGGGCTGATCGAGATCACTAGCGGCGCGCTGACCGCCGCGATCAACCCGCTCGGCGCCGAGCTGACCCATCTGCGGGACGCGGAGGGCCGCGAGCTGATGACCGATGCCGATCCGGCGTTCTGGATTGGGCACGCACCGATCCTGTTTCCGATCGTTGGGGCGCTGAACGGCGATTGCTATCGCGTCGGCGGGCAGGCCTATCGCTTGCCCAAGCACGGGTTCGCGCGACGATCGTTGTTCGAATGCGCCGAGCAGGCGAGCGATCGCGTGCGGTTCCGGCTGACCGACAGCGAGAAGACGCGCGCGGTGTATCCGTTCGCGTTCGCGCTCGAGATCGCGTTCGTCGTCGAGGGCGCGACGCTGCGCGTGACGGCGACTGTCGAAAATCCCGGCGACACGCCGTTGCCGGCGAGCTTCGGCTTTCACCCCGCCTTCGCCTGGCCGCTGCCTTATGGGCGCGATCGCGGCGATCATCGCATCACTTTCGGGTCGGACGAACCTGAGGCGTTGCGCGAGTTGACGCCGGGCGGGCTGATCATGGCCGAGCCGCGACCCTCGCCGCTCGACGGGCGCGTGCTGCACCTCGCCGACGACCTGTTCGCCAAGGATGCGCTGATCTGGGATCCGGTCGCGTCGGATCAGGTCACCTACGGCGCGGGCGACGGGCCGCGCCTGGTCGTGCGCTTTCCCGACACGCCCAAGCTCGGCATCTGGACCAAGCCGGGCGCGCATTATGTCTGCATCGAGCCGTGGCACGGGATCGCCGATCCGGTCGGCTTCGCGGGCGACTTTCGCGACAAGCCCGGCGTGTTCGAGGTCGCCCCGAATACGAGCAAGCGGATCGAGATGAGCGTGACGCTGGAGCGCTGAGGCTCCTTCCCTCCTGATTTGAAATGAGTTTGATGACTTCTCCCCGCCGCACCTTCGCGATCATCTCGCACCCCGACGCGGGCAAGACCACGCTGACCGAAAAGCTGCTCGTCGCCGGCGGCGCGATCCATCTCGCCGGCGAGGTCAAGGCGCGCGGGGCGAACCGGCGGGCGCGATCGGACTGGATGAAGATCGAACAGCAGCGCGGGATTTCGGTCACCTCGTCGGTGATGACGTTCGAGCGCGACGGCATCACCTTCAACCTGCTCGACACGCCGGGGCACGAGGATTTCTCCGAAGACACCTATCGCACGCTGACCGCGGTCGATTCGGCGGTGATGGTGATCGACGCGGCGCGCGGCATCGAGGCGCAGACGCGCAAGCTGTTCGAAGTGTGCCGGTTGCGCAGCGTGCCGATCATCACTTTCGTCAACAAGGTCGATCGCGAGGGGCGCGCGGCGTTCGAACTGCTCGACGAGATTGCCGACGTGTTGGCATTGGACGTCTGCCCGATGAGCTGGCCGGTCGGGATGGGCGGCGAATTTCAGGGGGTTTACGACATCGCGCGCAACCGCGTCGCGCGGCCCGAGGGGCCGAGCCGCGAATTCCTCGGCAAGGTCGAGGAGGCGCCCGAGCTGCCCGACGAGATCGCCGAGGAAATCGAGCTGACGCAGGGCGGCTATGCGGCGTTCGACGAGGAAGCCTATCGCAACGGTGACCTGACGCCGGTCTATTTCGGCTCCGCGCTCAAGGATTTCGGGGTTGCCGAGCTCATCGAGGCGCTGGCGACCTACGCGCCGGGGCCGCGACCGCAGCCGGCCGAGCCGGCGGCGGTGTCGCCGGAGGGCGACGAAGTGACGGGCTTCGTGTTCAAGGTGCAGGCGAACATGGACCCGCAGCACCGTGATCGCATCGCCTTCATGCGGCTGTGCTCGGGGACCTTCAAGCGCGGCATGAAGCTGACGCCGACTGGGCACGGCAAGCCGATAGCGGTGCATTCGCCGATCCTGTTCTTCGCGCAGAATCGCGAGCTTGCCGACGAGGCGTTCCCGGGCGACATCATCGGCATTCCCAATCACGGCACGCTGCGGGTGGGCGATACGCTGTCCGAAAAGGCGGCGGTCCGCTTCACCGGCCTGCCCAATTTCGCGCCCGAAATCCTGCGTCGCGTGGTGCTCAAGGACCCGACCAAGACCAAGCAGCTCCGCAAGGCGCTCGACGACATGGCCGAGGAGGGCGTGACGCAGGTCTTCTACCCCGAGATCGGCTCTAACTGGGTGATCGGCGTGGTCGGGCAGTTGCAGTTGGACGTGTTGGTGAGCCGGCTGGAGGCCGAATACAAGGTCGCGGCGGGGCTAGAAATGGCGCCGTTCGAGACCGCGCGCTGGGTGACGGCCGACGACGCGGCGGACCTGAAGGCTTTCACCGACGTCAACCGCTCGGCGATGGCCAAGGATCGCGACGGCAACCCGGTGTTCATGGCCAAGACCGCGTGGGAAGTCGGCTACGTCGCCGAACGCTATCCCAAAGTACGGTTCCTCGCGACGCGCGAACGTTAGCCGTCATGCCAGCGCAGGCTGGCATCCGTCTCTGTTTCGACCTGACGCTACGATTGGATTAGCCGTGACAGACACGAACCCCAGTCTGCGCTGGGGCGACGTCATTGATGCCAACCTCTTCGTAGCGGCTTGACCGCGAATAGCATCAACAGCGCGGCGAGCAGGTAGAAGCCGAGGCACAGGATCGCGGCGAGACGCAGCGCATCGGCGCCGTGGCTCGCGGTCAGCGCGTCGGACAGGCGGCCCATAAGCCACGGACCGACGCCCAGGCCGATCAGATTGTTGATCAGCAGGAAGCTCGCCGAGGCGGTGGCGCGCATGTGCGGCGGCACGAGGTGCTGGACCGCGGTGACGACCGGGCCGAGCCACAGGATGTTCAGCGCGTTGGGGACGAGCAGCAGCAGCCACGCCCAGGTCGGCGAGGCGGTGAGCAGCATGCCCGCGGCGAAGGTCGGCGCGGTGATCGCCCAGGCGATCGCGGGGAGCTTCGCGTACCAGCCGTGATCGGCGGGGCCGAGCTTGTCGGCCAGCCAGCCGCCGGCGAACACCCCGATCGTGCCGCCGATCAGCACCAGCGAGCCCATGAATTGCCCGGTGGTGATGAGGTCGAAATGGAAGCTGCGCACCAGCACCGACGGCGTCCACAAAGCGAGGCCGTAGCCGGTCAGCGAACTGCACCCGGCGGCGACCGCCATCAGCCAAAAAGCGGGCTTCTTCGCGAGCAACGGAAAGACGGTGCCGAGCGGCACGCGCTCGGGATCGTGGCGGCGGGGCACGTCGCGGACGATCAAACGAAAGACGGGGGCGATGACGATGCCGGCGAGGCCGACGACGTAGAAGGCGGTGCGCCATTCGACCGCCGAGGCGATATACGCGCCGAGCAGCGTCCCGGCGGCGAGCCCGATCGGAATACCGAGCGAATAGATGGCGAGCGCGCGGGCGCGCGTTTCGTTCGGGAAATAATCGGTGATGAGGGCGTAGGACGGGGCGACCCCGCCCGCTTCGCCGACGCCGACGCCGAGACGATAGAGGAACAGGTGGCCAAGGCTCGTCGCGGTGCCGCACAGCGCGGTGAACGCGCTCCACACGGCGAGGCTGCCGGTCACCACCCATGAGCGACTCGTCTTGTCGGCAAGCAAGGCGAGCGGCACGCCGAGCACCGAATAGAGCATCGCGAAGGCGAGCCCGCCGACCGCGCCGAACTCGGCATCGGTCAGGTGCAGGTCGGCCTTGATCGCGGGCGCGAGGATGCCGAGGATCTGTCGGTCGAGATAGTTGAAGGTGTAGACGAGCAATAGCATCGCCAGCACCAGGCGGCGGTATCCCTTGCCGGCGACTTGCTCGGTCATCTGCGCTTCCCCCAATAGGAACGGGCCGGGCGTTCGCGAAGGAGCGCCCGGCCCGTCGTTGTGCCGTCAGTCGTGCGTCCGGTCCAGCGTCAGAACTTCGCCGTCGCGGTAAGCAGCACCTGGCGCGGATTGCCGTAGAAGGCGTCCGCCACGCCGTGCAGGCCGAGCGTCGACTTGTAGGTGCCGTCGGGGTTCTGCGCGACGTAATTGTAGCCGGCGATGATGTAATGCTTGTTGAGGATATTCTTGGCGTGGACACCGATCGAATAGCGATCGTCGGCGAAGCTGTAGGTCATATTGGCGTCCCACAGCGCAAAGCCGGGCTGATCGAGCCACGGGATCGGCGACTGGAACTGATAGGTCTTGCTGCGGTACGAAACCGTGGTCGACAGGTCGAGCTGGTTGCTGCCGACCGGCAGCGTGGCGCCGAGTGTGCCGGACAGCGTCCATTTCGGCGTGTTCTGGAACACCTGCGTGTTGTGGACATCGTTGCCGAAGGCGTCGATGAACCTGTCGAACTTGGCGTCGATATAGCCCGCGGTCGCGGCGAGGTTGATGCTCGAGCCCTGGCCGGCGAAATCGCGCGCGAGCACGGCATTGCCCTCGAACTCGATACCCTTCATCCTGGCCTTGGCGGCGTTGGTGGTGATGCCGATGAAGGTGTCGTTCACCCCGTCGCCATTGGTGTCGTAGCCGATCGATCCGGGGATCTGGACGTCCTTGTAATCGGCATAGAAACCATCGAGCGCGAAGGTCAGGCGGCGATCGAACATCGCGGCCTTCCAGCCGATTTCGTAGCTGTTGACGCTTTCGGGGCGGAACAGCAGGAAGTTGTAGACTTCCTGATAGTCGTGCACGCCGTTGTGATTGGTGTCGGGCGCGGCAAGGCCGCTGCCGCGCGGATCGAAGCCGCCGCCTTTGAAGCCCTGCGAATAGCTGGCGTAGAACAGGTTGTCCGGCGTCGCCTGGAAATTGAGCGAGACGCGCGGCGTGAAGCGACGGAACATCGCGCGGCCGCGGAAATCGGTCGCGGTCGCGACAGCAACTGCGTCGCCACCGAATTGGGGCGAGGTGCCGCCCAATTTGGTCTGCTTGATGATGTGCGACTTGCGCTCATCCCAGGTGTAGCGGCCACCGACTTCGAGGCTCAGGCGATCGGTGAAATTATAGGTGAAATCGCCATAGAAGGACGACGTGTTGGTGCGGACGTCACCGGCCGTATAGGAATTGTATCCCGGATAACCGTAGAGATCGCCGGTCGGGAAAAGCAGCACGTCGAACGCGGTCGAGGCGTCGGCGTCGAGATAGTAATAGCCGAAGATGCCGTTCAGCTTGTCGCTCGAATAGAGCAGCTGAAATTCCTGGCTGATCTGCTCGTTGCGATAGACCGCGGGCACGTCGACGTCGGCGGTCGGGCCGCTGTCGAAATCGATCGGCGTGTAGGAGCGGTCCTTGCGCCACGCGCTGATGCTCTTGAGCGTGAGGTGATCGGAAAGCTCGGCCTGCGCGGTCATCGCCAGGCCGTAAGCCTTCACGTCTTCGCGCGGATTGTTGAGGCCCGCTTCGGTGTCGTAAACGTCCTTGAGCGGGGCTTCGCCGGTCACGAAATCGGGGAAGATGCGGTGGCCGTTGCGCGGGTTCGACTTGTCGCGCGTATAGTCGCCCGAGATGCGGATGAAGCTGTTGCTGTCGGCCTGCCCCATCTCGAGCGTGCCGCGCGCCGCCCAGACGTCCTTGTTGTAATTGTCGATGCCGAGATAGGTGTTGCGGCCGAACCCGTCATGGGTGAGGCGCGCGACCGCCGCGCCGACGCGGAACATGTCGCTGATCGGCGTGCTGACCGACAGGACGCCGTCGGCCTCGTTATAGCTGCCATAGGTCGCCTTGGCCTTGACCTCCGCATGATCGGGCAGCCGCGCCGTCACGTACTTGATCGCGCCGCCGATCGTGTTGCGGCCGTAGAGCGTGCCCTGCGGCCCGCGCAGGATCTCGATGCGGTTGACGTCGTAAACGTCGAGCAGCGAAGCCTGCGGCCGGTTGAGATAGACGTCGTCGACATAAATGCCGACGCCCGATTCGAACCCGGGAACCGGATCCTGCTGGCCGACGCCGCGAATGAAGGCGGTGATCGTCGAATTGGTGCCGCGTGAGGGCGTCAGCGTGATGTTCGGAGTGGTGTGCTCGAGATCGCCGAGATCGGACGCGCCCTGCTTTTCGAGCTGCTGCCCGGTGAAGGCGGTGATCGCGATCGGCGTGTTGAGCAGGCGCTCCTCGCGGCGTCGCGCGGTGACGACGATGTCGCCGGCGCCGCTGGTGTCGGCGGCGGCCTGGGTCTGATCGGTCGTGCCGGCGCTGGTGTCGGGCGGTGTGGTCTGGTCCTGCGCGAACGCCGGCGCGGCGGCGATGGCGAGCAAGGCGGCCCCGGACGAAAGCAGCGCGCGGGCGCAAGTCAGGCGTGACATCTGTGTCTATCCTCCCCTTTGGTGCACCCCCGATTTGGCCGGGGTTGTGCGTCGGTCGCGGAGGCTATACTGAAACATGAACCAGGTTTCAACTTGGCGTTTGGGGGGAGGAACGCGAATGGCGGGCGGGCGTGTCCCGAAGGTCACGGCGGCAACCGCGGCGGCAGCGGCGAGCGCGGGCAAGACGCCGCGTACCGAGCGCGGCCGCAAGACGCTGCGCAGCATCCTCGACGCGGCGGCGGCCGAGTTCGGCGAGAAGGGATTTCACGAAGGATCGGTGAGCGGGATTACGCGTCGCGCCGGCGTGGCGCTGGGCAGTTTCTACACCTATTTCGATTCGAAGGACGCGGTGTTCCGCGCGCTGGTTCGAGACATGTCCGATCAGGTGCGCGATCGCGTCGCGCCGGCGCTGCGCGCGGCGCCCGACCAGCTATCCGCCGAACAAGCGGGGTTGCGCGAGTTCCTCGCCTTCGTGCGCGATCACAAGGAAATCTACCGCATCATAGACGAGGCCGAGTTCGTCGATCCCGAGAGCTTTCGCGCGCATTACACGACAACCGCCGATCGCATCGCGCAGCGCCTGACCGCCGCTGCCGCGCGCGGCGAGTTGCGCGACGACGTGTCGGAGGTGCATGCCTGGGCGATCATGGGGATGAACGTATTTCTGGGGCTGCGCTACGGCGTGTGGTCCGACGATTGCGATCCGGACGCGGTCGCGGCCGCCACCGCCGAGCTGCTTGCGCACGGCCTGTCTCGGCGCGGGGAGTGAGCGACCACGACCTCGAGCGGTTCGTTGAGGCGCAACAGTGCGTGTACTCGCAAGCGCTCGACGAATTGCGCGCCGGCGCCAAACGCAGCCACTGGATGTGGTTCGTATTTCCCCAGATCGCCGGGCTCGGCCGGAGCGAGACGGCGCGCCTTTACGCGATCCGCGATCTTGCCGAGGCACAGGCCTATCTTGCGCATCCACTGCTCGGGCCGCGACTGGTCGAGGCGAGCGAGGCGATGCTCTGCAACGCCGGCGTAGCCAGCGCGGAGCAGGTGCTTGGCGGCATCGATGCGATCAAGCTCGCCTCGTCGATGACCTTGTTCGAAGCCGCCGCTGCAGGGCCTGACGAGGCTGCCCCGTTTGCCCGAATCCTCGATCGATTTTATGCAGGTCGCCGCGATCGCGCCACGCTCGATCGCCTGTAAACAACGTTAACTATCTCCGAAATGGAGCAAACTCGCGACCAACCCGTTCGGCCTTACGCTAATGTAGAGCGAGTGGGGTTCGATTATGACCAGAACGCGCGCAATCGCGCATTTCCTCGATGCGGCCGAATCGGGTTTCGGTGATCGACGCGGCAACCGGCCCGACCAGGCGGATCGCCTCGGTACCGTTCGGCCGAGCGCCGTCCGAAAGTGCGGTGATCTCGTCCGGGCGAAGCGTGCCTAATCGGTAAGGTCGACCTCCGCTGCCTCGACCGCGGCTTCGGCGGGCGCCAAATGACCCCAACGGATCAGCGACCAGATCCGCTCATGGAAATAGAACAGGAAGATCTTGGTGAACACCTCGGTGCCGGCAATCGCGCCGGCATAGCCGGTGCTGCCGGTATAGAGCCAGCTCAGCACGAAGGTGTCGATGCTGCCGAGCGCGCGCCACGTCACCGCCTTGACGAACGAGCGGGGATGGCTTTCGACGCCGCGAAACAGGAACATCGCGCTCAGCCCGCCTGCGACGAGGGCGTGTTGACCCCCATCGACTGCAAATAGCGCTTCACGTTGCGCGCTGCCTGGCGCAGCCGCTGCTCGTTCTCGACCATCGCGATCCGCACGAAACCTTCACCGTTTTCGCCATAGCCGACGCCGGGCGCGACCGCGACCTTGGCGTGGCTGAGCAGTTGCTTGGAAAATTCGAGACTGCCCAAATGCGCCAGCGCCGGCGGCAGCGGGGCCCAGGCGAACATCGACGCGGGGGGGCTGGGAATTTCCCAGCCGGCGCGGCCGAAACTCTCGACCAGCACGTCGCGGCGCTTGTGATAGAGCTGGCGGTTCTTCTCGACGATGTCCTGCGGGCCGTTCAAGGCGGCGCAGGCGGCGGCCTGGATCGGGGTGAAGGCGCCGTAATCGAGATAGGATTTCACCCGCGTCATCGCTGCGATCAACTGCTTGTTGCCGACCGCGAAGCCCATCCGCCAGCCGGCCATCGAATAGGTCTTGGAAAGCGAGGTGAACTCGACCGCGACGTCCTTCGCGCCCTTGACCTGCAGGATCGAGACGGTCGGCTTGCCGTCGTAATAAAGCTCCGAATAAGCGAGGTCGGAGAGAATCCACACTTGGTTCTCGCGCGCCCAGGCGACGAGCCGCTCGTAGAAAGCCAGATCGACCGTCTCGGCGGTCGGGTTCGACGGGTAATTGACCACCAGCACGCTCGGGCGCGGCACGGTGAATGCCATCGCGCGCTCGAGGCTCTCGAAATAATATTCGTCGGGCGTGGTCGGCACCGCGCGGATCGTCGCGCCGGCGATGATGAAGCCGAAGGTGTGAATCGGGTAGCTCGGATTGGGCGCGAGCACGACGTCACCGGGCGCGGTGATCGCGGTCGCGAGGCTGGCGAGCCCTTCCTTCGAGCCCATCGTCACGACGACTTCGCTCTCGGGATCGAGATCGACCCCGAAGCGGCGGCCGTAATAATTCGCCTGGGCGCGGCGCAGGCCGGGAATGCCCTTTGATTGCGAATAGCCGTGCGCGTCCGGTTTCCTGGCGACTTCGCACAATTTCTCGATGACGTGGTCGGGCGGCGGCAGATCGGGATTGCCCATGCCGAGATCGATGATGTCCTCGCCAGCCGCCCGCGCCGCTGCCCGCATGCCGTTCACTTCGGCGATGACATAAGGCGGCAGCCGCTTGATGCGGTAGAACTCTTCGGACAACGCAATCGTCTCCTTTGTCGGCCATGAACATCGCGTTCGGGCCATGCGTTAGTTATACGGACGCGTCCGGGCGCTTGCCAGAGGAGAAGAGATTGGCCGACGACCAGCAGGGCTTCACGCTCGAGGACATGCAGCACTGGACCTGGGTGATGGGCCGCGCGCAGCAGATGATGCTCGAAGCCGGGCTCGAGACGCTGCAGCATACGCCCGCAATCCCGACCATCCCCGGCTTTACCGATCAGGCGACGGTCGAGCGCGCACAGGCGTTCTGGGCCGACAGCATGAAGCTGTGGCAGCGGTTTCTCGATCCGGCGGTGCTCGCCGGCGGCACCGAAACCAACGTCGATCGTCGCTTCCAGGCCGCCGAGTGGCGCGACAATCCGGTGTTCGACTGGATCCGCCAGAGCTACCTATTAATCTCGGACCACATCCTCGCCGGCGTCGACGCCATGGAGGGGATGGAGCCGAAGCAGAAGGAACAACTCCGCTTCGCCGCGAAGAATTTCGTCGACGCGATGAGCCCGACCAACTTCCCGGCGACCAACCCCGAGGTGATCCAGAAAACGATCGAGACACGCGGGCAGAATTTGCTCAAGGGGCTGCAGAATATGCTCGCCGATCTCGGCAAGGGGCAGCTGACGCACACCGATTCGAGCGCATTCGAGCTCGGGCGCAACATCGCGACGACGCCGGGCAAGGTCGTCCACCGCACGCCGCTTTACGAGCTGATCCAATATACGCCGACCACCGACAAGGTGCTCAAGACGCCGCTGGTGATCTTCCCGCCGTGGATCAACCGCTTCTACATCCTCGACCTTCGCCCCGAGAAGAGCTTCGTCAAATGGGCGGTCGATCAGGGGATCACGGTGTTCATGGTTTCGTGGAAATCCGCGGACGCGTCGAGCGCCGAGGTGATCTGGGACGATTATGTCTCGGCGCAGATCGACGCGATCGACACGATTCGCGACGGGCTCGGCGTCGAGGGCGTGCACGCGATCGGCTATTGTGTCGCGGGGACGACGCTCGCGGCGACGCTCGCGGTGCTGACCGCGCGCGGCGAGGCGGAGAAGGTGAAGAGCGCGACCTTCTTCACCGCGCAGGTCGATTTCGCGCAGGCCGGCGACCTGACGCTGTTCGTCGATGACGAGCAATTGAAGATGTTCGAGGCGCTGTCACCTGACGGCTTCCTCGACGGCCGCTACATGGCGGCGACCTTCAACCTGCTGCGCGGGCGCGACCTGATCTGGAACTACGTAACCAACAATTATCTGCTCGGACAGGATTATGCGCCGTTCGACCTGCTCCACTGGAACGGCGACACCACCAACCTGCCCGCGCGCTGGCATCTGAGCTATCTGACCGATCTCTATCGCGACAACCTGCTGGTGCGGCCCGGGGCGCTGGCGGTGGCGGGAACGCCGCTCGACATCACCAAGGTGACGACGCCGACCTACGTCCAGGCGGGACGCGAGGACCATATCGCCCCGGCCGAGAGCGTGTGGAAGATCACCGAGCATTTCGCCGGGCCGATCAAGTTCGTACTCGCTGGATCGGGGCATATCGCCGGCGTGGTCAACCCGCCCGCCGCGGGCAAATATCAATATTGGACCAACGACGAACCCGTCGGCAGCCTCGCCGATTTCGTCGCCGGCGCGACCGAGACCAAAGGCAGTTGGTGGCCCGACTGGATCGCCTGGCTGCGCGAGCAGGACGGCGCGGAGGTCGCTGCAAAGGGCGCACGCCAGCCCGGCAAGGGCAAGCTGAAGGCGATCGAGGACGCGCCGGGCAGCTATGTGCGACAGCGATGAAAGCGGTAACATTGCAATAAGATGCTGGTTTTGTTGCGTGCATGTTGCAGCGCACAAAAATGCTTGAAATGGCCGGATCGATCGCTTATTGTGCATCGCAGCAATGAGCGAGGAGTCGATCGTGGCGAGCAAGAGCCTCAAGGCCGCAGTGCCGAACAAGACCGTCCGTCCGGCCGCGCGCCGGGCGACCAAGGCGGCCGCCCAGCCCGTTGCCGCGAACCGGCCCGAAGAGCCGGTCGCGACCGCAGACATCAAGACCGACACTCTCACCGAGGTCGCAGGCCTCGCCGCAATCAAGGACACAGAGACCATGAACGATACCGTGAAGAAGGCCACTGCCAAGGCCGAGACCCTGTTCGCCGACTTCAACGATCGCGCCAAGGCCGCGATGGAAAAGAGCACCAAGGCGTTCGACGAGATGAACGAGTTCGCCAAGGGCAATGTCGAGGCGGTCGTCGAATCGTCGAAGATCGCCGCCAAGGGCTTCGAGAGCTTCGGCCAGGATGCCGCCGAATACAGCCGCAAGTCGTTCGAGACCGCCACGCAAGCGATGAAGTCGTTCGCCGGCGCCAAGTCGCCGACCGACTTCTTCAAGCTGCAGAGCGATTACCTTCGCTCGGCGTTCGATTCGATGGTCGCCGAGACCTCGAAGAACACCGAGGCGATGATCAAGCTGGCCGGCGACGTCGCCCAGCCGCTGTCGAACCGCGCCGCGGTCGCCGCCGAAAAAATCAAGGTCGCCGCGTAACCAGCGACCCGCGACCGTTGTCGCGAAAGAGCGGCCGCTCCCTCGCCGGGGCGGCCGCTCTTTTTGTTTGCAGCGGCGGTAAGGACGCCGCCCCGCTGCCAAAAAGAGGGTTTACGATCGCCGCACCCCCTTGCCCCGGGCGGCCGGGATGCCATATTTTCGACCTCACCATGGCGCTTCAACCCTTCACCCCCCAGGCCGCCGGCCCGGACGCCGGCGACGACGATGTCGATGACGTCGGCAATGCCGGCACCGGCCTCGCCACCAAGACCCTGACGCGGACCAAGAAGCCGACGCCGTACCGCGTGCTGATGCTCAACGACGATTACACGCCGATGGAATTCGTCGTCTTGTGTCTGCAGCGCTTCTTTCGCATGGGGATCGAGGACGCGACGCGCGTGATGCTCCACGTCCACCAGAAGGGCGTCGGGGTGTGCGGCGTGTTCAGCTACGAAGTGGCGGAAACCAAGGTCAGCCAGGTCACCGATTTCGCGCGCGAGAACCAGCACCCGCTGCAATGCACGCTGGAAAAGGCCTGAGGCTCACCGCGCCGGCGGCAGCCAGCTCAAATCCAGATTGGCGTAGCGATCGACGAAATTGGCGGTGCGCGCCAGCGCGCGTTCGTCGAGGATCGTGATGCGACCGTTGTCGCGCGCGATCATGCCGTCATTTTCGAGCTGGCGGAACATGCGGTTGACGTGGACCGAGGTCAGCCCGGTCGCGTCGCCAATCTCCTCCTGGGTCAGCCCGAGCAGAAAGCTGTCGCCGATCGAGCGGTCGCCGAGGCGGCGGCGGTTACGTATCTCCAGCACGATCGCTGCGACGCGCGCTTTTGCCGGCGTGCGGCCGAGCGCCGCGAGCCGATCCGTCAGCATCGCGCGCTCGATCTGGTTGTAGGTGACCATCAGCGCCGCGAGCCGCGGATGATCGATCACCAGTCGGGTCAGCGCCGATTTCTCGAACGGGCTGACGGTGCAGTCGGTCAGCGCGGCGATGTTCTCGGGCGCGTCGCGATAGACCAGGCTGGCGATGCCGAGAATATCGCCGGGAAACAGGAAGCGCAGGATCTGCCGGCTGCCATTGTCGAGCAGCACGTAGCTCATCATCATGCCCTGGCGCAGGATGAACAGCTCGCTCGCGGGGTCGTTCTCGCGCATCAGCAGCGCGCCGCGCTTCAGATGGCGCTCGCGCTCCTCCAGCCGGTCGAGCGTGGCGCGCTCGGCCGGGCTCAACGCGATCAGATCGCCGATACGATCAGCGAAGCAGCTTGCCGGCACGCGAAACACCCCCTTTGACGTCCACGTCAAAGCAGGGCGCGGGGCGGCTCGCATTAAAATCGATCAATCGAACGAACACATTATCGGGCAAACCTTGCACGCGGGGCGCGAGCGATTAGAAGCCGTGCGATGGACCGTATCCTGATCCGCGGCGGTAACCGCCTCGCCGGCCGCCTGCCCATTTCCGGCGCCAAGAACGCAGCCCTGACGTTGATGCCGTGCGCGCTGCTCACCGACGAGCCGTTGACGCTGCGCAACCTGCCGCGCCTCGCCGACGTCGACAGTTTCGGGCATCTGCTCAACCAGCTCGGCGCGTCGACGCAGATCGAGGGATCACGCCCCGAGGATTTCGGGCGGGTGATGACGATCCGCGCCGGCAAGCTGACCGCGACCGAGGCGCCCTACGATATCGTCCGCAAGATGCGCGCCTCGATCCTGGTGCTCGGCCCGCTGGTCGGGCGCGCGGGCGAGGCGACGGTGTCGCTGCCCGGCGGCTGCGCAATCGGGAACCGGCCGATCGACCTGCACCTCAAGGCGCTCGAGGAGCTGGGCGCGGAGATCGAGCTCGCCGCAGGGTACGTCAAGGCGACCGCGCCGGGCGGACGGCTGCCGGGCGGGCGCGTGTCGTTCCCGGTGGTGTCGGTGGGCGCGACCGAGAATGCGGTGATGGCGGCGGTGACCGCGAAAGGCGGCAGCCGGATCGACAATGCCGCGCGCGAGCCCGAGATTGTCGATCTGTGCAACTGCCTGGTCGCGATGGGCGCGTCGATTTCGGGGATCGGCACCGAGACGCTCGAGATCGAGGGGCGCGATCGGCTCCACGGCGCGACCTACCGGGTGATGCCCGATCGCATCGAGGCCGGCAGCTATGCCTGCGCCGCGGCGATAACTGGGGGATCGCTCGATCTCATCGGCGTGGCGGCGAGCGACATGCGCGCGACGCTCGACGCGCTGATCGAGGCCGGCGTGACGATCGAGGAAGGCAAGGATTCGATCCGCGTTTCGGCGTCGAACGGGCTCGGGCCGCTGAGTCTGTCGACCGCACCCTATCCGGGCTTCGCGACCGACATGCAGGCGCAGTTCATGGCGATGCTGTGCCGCGCCAAGGGCGCGAGCGTTTTGACCGAGACGATCTTCGAGAACCGATACATGCACGTCCCCGAGCTCGCGCGGATGGGCGCCGATATCCAGGTCCGCGGCCGCACCGCGGTCGTGCGCGGGGTCGACCGGATGGTCGGCGCGCCAGTGATGGCGACCGACCTGCGCGCCTCGATGAGCCTGATCCTCGCCGGCCTGGCCGCAGAAGGCGAGACGCAGGTGAGCCGCGTCTACCACCTCGATCGCGGCTACGAGCGGCTCGAGGAAAAGCTGTCGGCAGTGGGCGCGGATATCGAGCGGGTTGGCGACGGCTGAGCGCGGTCAGGCGGCCGGGGTGTCGCCTTCTGCCGCCAGCTCGATCGCGGCGGTGGCCAGCATGCCGCCGCCGAGTGCGAGCCCGATCGCATAGATCACGCCGCCGAGCACCCACATTGCGATCATGCCCAGGCCGGGGTGAATCGTCCGTGCGACCTGCGCCTGGACGACCGCATTCATCCGCTGTGGGTCGCCGCTCGCATGCATCATGTCGATGAAATAGCCGCCCAACATCGGCCAGAAGACGATCATCGACAGGATGGCGACGATCAGCGTGCCGACCAGATAAGCGCCGAACAGCGTCCAGAACCGCCCCGCGGTCAGCCGCCATGCCTCGCCGATCGTGATCCGCCCGCGCATCAGCGTCAGCGGGAAGGCGATCGACAGCCGCACTTCGAGCCAGATCGCCACGCAGCCCAGCGCGCCGGATAGGACGATGCCGAGCGCGACTGCGGCGCCGTGCGCGCCGAGCGCGTAACCCACCACGGCGGTCAGCAGCACGATCAGCAGCGACGCGACGACCATCGCGACGACCGCGGCGATCCACAGCAGGAAGGCGAGCCCGATCAGCCGCACTTCGTCCATGCCGACCCGCAGATAAGCAAAGCCGCGGCGCTCGGGCGCGATCACCGCGCGGAAGATCGCCGCGAAGATCACCGCCATCACGACGAGCAGGACGAGGTCGTAGAGCCAGATCATACCCATCATCGGGCGCATCGCCGCGGGATTGGGCGGCGTCACCGCCATCGCCTTCATCATCGGCATGAGGAACACGAAACCGAGCATCGTCGCCGCGAGATAGAGCGCGCCCCAGATCGCGACCAAGCCCGGTTGCGCACGGATCAGCCCGAAGCCGCCGCGCAGGATCGATCCCACCGTCATGTCATCCCCCCTTTGCTGTCTGGATCGATCTCCCCGGATCAATCCAGAGATTTGACGATCTCCTCGCACATCTTCTTGGCGTCGGAGAGCAGCATCATGGTGTTGTCCATGTAGAATACCTCGTTGTCGACGCCGGCATAGCCGACCCCACCCATGCTGCGCTTGACGAACAGCACCGTCTTGGCTTTTTCGACGTCGAGCACCGGCATGCCGTAGATCGGCGACGACTTGTCGGTCTTTGCCGCCGGATTGGTGACATCGTTGGCGCCGATCACGAACGCGACGTCGGTCTGCGCGAATTCCGAATTGATGTCCTCGAGCTCGAACACCTCGTCATAGGGCACATTGGCTTCGGCGAGCAGCACGTTCATGTGCCCGGGCATGCGCCCGGCGACTGGATGGATGGCGTATTTGACGCGCACCCCTTCGACCTTGAGCTTGTCGGCCATTTCCCTGAGCGCGTGCTGCGCTTGCGCGACCGCCATCCCGTAGCCGGGGACGATGATGACCTGCTCGGCCTGGCTCATCAGGAACGCCGCGTCCTCGGCCGAGCCGCGCTTCCACGGCCGGTCGATCGCCGCACCACCACTGGTATCGGCGACCGCGCCGAACCCGCCGGCGATCACGCTGACGAAGCTGCGGTTCATCGCCCGGCACATGATGTAGCTGAGGATCGCG
>JBQCHO010000096.1:0-41636 GCA_051954635.1 Sphingomonas sp.
GTATGGTTTTTTTCCCCCGGTAATGTCTCAATCTGGACCACCCGGGCCTTGTCGGGGTCCCGTGCTGGGGCCGCTAACACCTGTCCCCGGGCCTTGGCCGGGGTGGTATGGGTGGACCAGAGGGTTCACGAAAACACCACCACCGAGCGCGTCGCATCGCCCTTGCGCAACTCGTCGAACGCGTCGTTGATCCGCTCGAGCGGCAGCCGCTCGGCGATAATCGTGTCGAGATCGAGCAGCCCGCGCAGGTAGAAATCGACCAATCGCGGAATATCGACCGGGAAGCGGTTCGATCCCATCAGCCCGCCCTGCAGCTTCTTGCCCGACAGCAAATCCATCGCCGACAGCCCGACCTTCTCGCTCAAGGGCATCATCCCCAGGATCGTCGCCGTGCCCCCGCGCCGCAGCACCTTGACCGCGGTCGCCGCCGATTGCGGCCGCCCGACCGCCTCGATCGCGTGGTGCACGCCGCCGCGCGAAATTTCGACCACCTCGTCGGCGGCGGTCTCCGACAGCGCGTCGATCGTGTGCGTCGCGCCGAGCTTCTCCGCCACCGCGCGCTTCTCCGCGACCGGATCGAGCGCGATGATCTTGCCCGCGCCGGCGATCTTCGCCGCGTTGACCGCCGCCAACCCGATTCCGCCGCAGCCGACCACGCACACCGTCTCGCCCGGCGTCACGTCGGTGGTGTTGAACACCGCGCCCGCGCCGGTCGTCACCGCGCAGCCGATCAGCGCGGCGCGGTCGAGCGGCATGTCGCGGTCGATCGCGACGCAGGCATGCTCGTGGACCAGCATCTGCTCGGCATAGGCCGACAGGTTGAGCATCTGATGCACCGTCTGCTCGCCCATGCTGAGCCGCGGCGGCGCGGTTTTCGGGCGGCGCGTGCTGCTGTCGATGCACAGCGCCATGCGCCCGGTGACGCAGAACTCGCAATGCCCGCAGAACACCGACAGGCAGCTCACGACGTGGTCGCCGACCTTGACCGACGAGACCTCGTCGCCCACCGCTTCAACTACACCCGCCGCCTCGTGCCCCGGAATCGTCGGCATCGGGTGCGGATAGGCGCCATCGACGAAATGCAGGTCCGATCGGCACACCCCGACCGCCGCCGTGCGAATCAATACTTCATGCGGCCCGGGCTTGGCGACCGACACGTCTTGAATCGCGAGCGGCGTCTTGGCCTCGAACAGGACGGCTGCTTTCATTCACTCACCTCGTCACCAGCCATTTTCACGTCATCCCAGCGAAGGCTGGGATCTCTCTGCTTTCACGCGCGCGATTGCCGCACGAGACCCCAGCCTACGCTGGGGTGACGAACCTATCGCCGCATGCGCTCCTTCGCAGCGACCGCCTCGGGCAGCTCGGCATATTTGCCGAACTCGTGCCGCGCGATCGCCCGGTTGTGGACCTCATCCGGTCCGTCGGCGAAGCGCAGGGTCCGCATCGCCGCCCAGTCGTGGGCGAGGCGGAAATCCTGGCTCACCCCGCCGCCGCCATGCGCCTGGATCGCGTCGTCGAGGATCGAGAGCGCCATATTGGGCGCCTGCACCTTGATCATCGCGATCTCCTGCTGCGCCGCCTTGTTGCCCGCCTTGTCCATCATGGCGGCGGCCTTGAGGCAGAGCAGCCGCGTCATCTCGATGTCGATCCGCGCGCGGGCGATGCGCTGTTCCCAGACCGAATGATCGGCGATCCGCTTGCCGAACGCGACGCGCGTCAGCAGCCGCTTGGCCATCGCCTCGATCGCCGTCTCGGCCACCCCGATCGTGCGCATGCAATGGTGGATACGTCCCGGCCCGAGCCGCCCCTGCGCGATCTCGAACCCGCGCCCTTCCCCCAGAAGGATGTTATCGGCGGGCACGCGCACGTCCTCCAGCACCACCTCGCCATGCCCGTGCGGCGCGTGGTCGTAACCATAGACCGACAGCATCCGCTCGATCGTCAACCCCGGGCTTTCCATGTCGAGGATCATCATCGATTGCTGGGTGTGCCGCCCCGCCTCGGGGTCGGTCTTGCCCATCAGGATCGCGACCTTGCAGCGCGGATCGCCCACGCCCGACGACCACCATTTGCGCCCGTTGACGACATAATCGTCGCCGTCCTTGACCATGCTCGTCTGGATATTGGTCGCGTCCGAGCTCGCCACCGCCGGCTCGGTCATCAGAAACGCCGAGCGAATCTCGCCGTTCATCAGCGGCCGCAGCCACCGCTCCTTCTGCTCGCGCGTGCCATAGCGCAGCAGCACCTCCATATTCCCGGTATCGGGCGCCGAGCAGTTGAAGCACTCGCTCGCCCAGCCCAGCTTGCCCATCTCCTCCGCGCATAACGCATATTCGAGATTGGTGAGCTGCTCGCCTTCGAACTCGAACGAATCGTCGACATGCGGTCGTCCCGATCGCGGCGGCATGAAGAAATTCCACAGCCCCGCCGCCTTGGCCTTTTCCTTGACCTCCTCGATCACCGGAATCACCTTCCAGCGCTCGCCGTCATGCGCTTGCGCCGCGTAATCGTCGTTCCGCGGCCGGATTTCGCGGTCGATGAAATCGCGCACCCGATCGCGCCAATAGGTCTCGCGATCGCTCAGCGTGAAATCCATGACGCATCCTCCAAGTCTCTCGTTCGGCGCCCGGCCTAAACCATACCGCATCTTCGGTAAAGCCGCGGATCGGCGGATTTTAGCTGCCTGCGCCCCGCTAACCGCGGCGTCACCCAAACGCCACAAAAGGGACTGTTCCTTCGAAACCAGCATGCTAAACCGGTCGTTTGATGGAGGGGCGGGTGGCGACAGTGCGCGACGAACATGAAGGCGCGACCAAGCGCTTCCGGGCGAAGCGCGACGCGATCCTCGCCGCCGCTGCACAGGCGATCAACGAGCAATCCGCCAAGGGCATGACCTTCGCCGATGTCGCCCGAAGGGTCGGCCTCAACACCACCAGCGTGACCTATTATTTCAAGCGCAAGGACGACCTCGCCGCCGCCTGCTTCGAGAACACGCTCGACACGCTGATGGCGATGCTCGACGAGGCGATGGAGGAGCCCACCCCCGAGGCCCGCGTCGCCCGCTATCTGTCGATCAACATGCAGCGCTGCGCCCGCATCGAACAGGGCGCCGAGCAGGCCGTCGCCGTCCTCTCCGATCTCCGCGCGATGGAGGAGCCGTTCAAGGGCCCGCTCCTCGCCGGCTGGCGCGAGGTATTCCGCCGCACCCGCAATCTGTGGGGCGAAGGCGCGACCAAGGCCGAGCACGACCTCCACGGCGCGCGCGCCCACGTCCTGCTCGAAAACACCTTCTGGCTGCCGATCTGGCTGGTCCGCTACGATCCCGATCAATATGCCCGGATCGAGGCGCGACTGATGGACGTCTTCGCCCACGGCATCGCCGCGCCCGACGCGCGCTGGACCCCCGAGCTGATCGATCTCGACCATGACGAGGCCGTGCCGGGGCGCGAGCAATTCCTGCGCGCCGCCACCCGCCTGATCAACGAGCTCGGCTATCGCGGCGCCTCGGTGCAGAAGATCGCGAGCGAGCTGAACGTCACCAAGGGCAGCTTCTACCACCATCTCGACGCCAAGGACGATCTGGTGATCGCCTGCTACAAGCGCAGCTTCGACACGATCGCGGCCGCGCAAGGCGAGGCCGACGCGCTCCCCGGCTCCTATTGGCACCGCCTGTCGAGCACGATCGCGACGCTGCTCGACGTGCAATTCTCCGAACGCGGCCCGCTCTTGCGCACCACCGCGCTCCACGGCCTCCCCCCGCGCGTCCGCGCCGAGATGGTCGACCGCTCGAACCGCATCGCCCGCCGCTTCGCCGGTACCATGTCGGACGGCATCGGCGAGGGTTCGATCCGCGCGATCGACCCGCTCGTCGCCGCGCAAACGCTGATGGCCTTGCAAAACGCCGCGTTTGACATGCGCAAATGGGCGAGCACCATGCCCCGCAACCGGGCGGTGGCGATGTATGCGAGCACGCTGGCGTTCGGGCTGTTCGACGATCGGGTGCTGCGCGGCTAATTTCCCGCTTCAGCCGCCTCGGCGCTGATCGGTGGCCAATTGATCGGTCGCCTCCGAAACCACCCATTCCTTACGCAGCTCGACCACTTCGGCGATGTGGTCTCTAACCTGCTTCATCATCAAATTGGCGCTCAGACGATATTCCTGCCAATTGTCGACGATATCGCGGTGGGCCCAACGCATGCCGAAATCGTCATAATCGCGCTGCAGCTGGATGCAGTCGATCTTGAGCGCGCGGGCATCGCGTCGCGCCGGGTCGGCTTCATCGGCAAGCAGGCTCGGCTCGAAAATCTCCTCGTGGACGAAACGCTGATAGGCGATCAGCGCCTCGACCATTTCGCGGCGCAAGTGGCGCAGCGCACCGAGATCGGCGTCCTTCGAATATCCCACGATAAGCTGGGATGCCGTGGCCATGATCTCTCTGATGCGATCGTGGTGGCGCGAGAGGATATCGAGGCGTTGCATGCGAGGACGGTATCGCGAAATGGTTTCGGGCAGATTTAGATTGAGACGTGGCTTAATCGGTGCCGGGCTCGGCTAGGCGATGCGCGACGGCTGCGCCGCGATCAACGCTTCGAGGAAGTGGCGCACATCGTCATCAATCGCGATCGGCCGCCCCGTCGGCAGGTGGACGTTCACCGTTACCATCTCGATTGCTGCGCAATGTTCGCCGCGTTGGTTGGAAAGGGCGAATTGCTTCGTCAGGCTTGAGGTGCCGATCCGATCGAGTCTTACCGCCGCCTCGATCGTATCGCCAAGGACTAGCGGCCTCAGATAATCGACCGTCGCGCGACGCACATGGAATTCGGTGTCGTGCCACGCCGCGCCGAGCTTTTCGTCGATCCCGGTCCATCCCCAATATTCGGTGACGGCGACGTCGGCATATTCGAGGTAGCGCGAGTTGAACACCACGCGCTGCCCGTCGATCTCGGCATAGCGCACCTTGAAGCGCGTCGAGAAGGCGTAGCCCGGTGGCGGCATCATATCCCGCCGTCGATGGCGTCATATCCGGCCGCGGCGAGCTTCGCGCGCACGTCGGCGACACAGGCATCCACCAACGCCGGGTCGGTTGCGCGGACGACGAAATTGGCGCCGACCCGGCCTTCGCGGAAGAAGGGGTAGCTGCCGATCGCGACGCCGTCATGCGCGCGTTCGGCCTCGCGGAGCAGGTCGGCGACCTCGCTTTCGGCGACCCAGGCACCGATCGCGCAGCTGACCAGCGGCGCCCCGCCCTCCAGCGTGCCGGTCAGCGCATCGAGCATGCCGGCGGTGATGTGCGGCACGCCAGCCATGACGAAGAGGTTGCCGATGCGGATGCCCGGCGCGCCCGACATGCGGTTCTCGATTAGTTCGGCCCCCTCGGGCACCCGCGCCATCCGCTTGCGCGCCTCGGTCAGGCCGCCGCGGGTTTCGTAATAGCGTTCGAGCACCGCCACCGCCGCGGGGTGAAACACCACCGCAACCCCAAGCGCTTCGGCGATCGCATCGACGGTGATGTCGTCGTGCGTCGGGCCGATCCCGCCGGTGGTGAACAGATAGTCGTTGCGCGCGCGAAGCGCGTTGACTGCCTCGACGATCGCCGCGGTGCGATCGGCGACCACGCGCACTTCGGCGAGCCGGATTCCTTGCGCGTTCAGCCACACCGCGATCTGCGCGACATTCTTGTCCTGCGTGCGACCGGAGAGGATTTCGTCGCCGATCACGACGAGCGCTGCGGTCCAGATGCGGTCGGCCATGCCCGCCGCCATACCCTGCCCCGCCCCCCTCGCAAAGCCCGGCCTTGCTCGCTATATCGCCGGCCATGACCGACTACGTGACCGTTACCGACGACGCCCCGCTCGCCCGCACCGGGGCTATCAAGCTCCACGACGAGAGCGGGTTCGAGGGCATGCGCCGCGCCGGCCGCCTTGCCGCCGAAGTGCTCGACATGGTCGTGCCACACGTCGTCCCGGGCGTCGAGACGCAGGCGCTCGACGACATGATCCGCAATTATATCGTTCGCGCCGGCGGCGTGCCGGCGACGCTCGGCTATCGCGGCTATACACATTCGAGCTGTATCTCGATCAATCACGTCGTCTGCCACGGCATCCCGTCGAACCGGACGCTGAAGGACGGCGACATCGTCAATATCGACGTCACCCCGATCCTCGACGGGTGGCACGGCGATTCGAGCCGGATGTATGTCGTCGGCAACGCTAATGTGAAGGCGCGCCGCTTGGTCGATGTCACCTACGAATGCCTGATGATCGGCATCGAGCAGGCGAAGCCCGGCAACCACCTCGGCGATATCGGCCACGCGATCCAACGCCATGCCGAGCAGTTCCGTTACGGCGTGGTCCGCGATTTCTGCGGCCACGGCCTCGGCCGCCTGTTCCACGACGCGCCCGAAGTGGTCCATGCCGGCCGCCCCGGCACCGGCCCGGAGCTCAAGCCCGGCATGTTCTTCACGATCGAGCCGATGATCAATATCGGCCGCGCCGACGTGAAGATCCTCGATGACGGCTGGACCGCGGTGACGCGCGACCGCTCGCTGTCGGCGCAGTTCGAGCATTCGATCGGCATCACCGAGGACGGCTGCGAGATCTTCACCACCAGTCCCAAGGGTTTCGATAAACCGCCTTACGTTTGAGACTCGACGCTCGTCATTGCGAGGAGCGTAGCGACGAAGCAATCCACGCCGGGCCTGGATTGCTTCGCTGCGCTCGCAATGACGAAATCAGCGCCGCCGCATGTCCCGCGCGCCGGGCGGCATGCGGACGGTGAGGCCGTCGAGTCCATCGCTGAGCTCGATCTGGCAGGCGAGCCGGCTGGTCCGCGTCGCGCCGTAAGCGAGGTCGAGCATGTCTTCCTCCTCCTCGGTCGCTGGCGGCAGGCGATCGAAATCCTCGGCGGCGATGACGACATGGCAGGTCGAACACGCCATCTGCCCCTCGCAGGTGCCTTCGAGCGGCTGGCCGTAAGCCTGGGCGAGGTCAAGCAGGCTATCGCCCGGCGAACCCTTCGCCTCCTCGGTCCGCATCCCGTCGGCGCTGACGAAGCGCACGATCATGCCGCCACCCGCTGCGCTTCGGCCGCCGCGACGATGCGATCGAGTGCGGCCATCAATTCCTTTTCCGTCGTGTAGCGGCCGAAACCGATGCGGATACTCGACCGCGCCTGCGCTTCGCTCAGGCCGATCGCGCGCAGCACATGGCTCGCGCGGCCCGACCCGCTCGCACAGGCCGAACCGGCGGAGAAGGCGATATCGCGCAGGTCGCTCATCAGCCGGGCGACGTCGAGGCGATCGCGACGGATATTGAGGTTGCCATGATAGCGGGGTTCGGGCGCGCCGTTGAGCTGCCAGTCAGAATCGAACCGAGCCAAGGCGAGCTGCCACAGCCGCTCGACGTGCGCGGCATCGTCGGCCGCGCGCGCGCTCATCAGCGCCGCCGCCGCGCCGAAGCCAGCGCACAGGGCCGGCGACAGCGTGCCCGATCGGCCGGGCGACTCCTGGCCGCCGCCGTGGAGCAGCGGTGCGAGCATCACGCCGTCGCGCACCCAGAGCGCGCCGACGCCCTTGGGTCCATAAATCTTGTGCGCCGAGACTGCGATCAGATCGCAGGTCTCGGGGATCGTCACGCGCCCATAGCCCTGCACCGCATCGGAAAGCATCAGCGCGCCCGCTTGATGCGCCAGCTCGGCGAGCGCGGCGATCGGTTGGATCACGCCGATTTCGTTATTCACCAGCATCGCCGCTACGAGCCCTGTACCGGGCACGATCGCGGCGCAAGCGGCGGCGAGATCGACCAGCCCGTCCGGTCCGACGGGTAGCACCGTCACCGCCCGGCCCCGTGCACGTTCGGCCTCGACGGTGTCGAGCACCGCGGCATGTTCGGTGGCCAGCGTGACTATACCCCCGCTCGTACCCTTGATCGCCCAATTGAGCGCTTCGGTCGCACCCGACGTGAACGCGACCCGGCCGCTAGCTGGCAGTAACGCCGCGACTTGTCCGCGGGCATGCTCGACCGCGGCGCGGGCAGCGCGGCCCTCGCGGTGCGGCGAATGGGGGTTGGCGTGCTGCGCCTCTAGCCAGGGCAGCATCGCGGCGAGCGCTTGCGGCGCGAGCGGCGTCGTCGCCTGGTAATCGAGATAGGTCACGCCGCGAAGCTCCGCGTCTCGCGCGCGGTCTGGCGCCAGGCCTGGATGAAGCGCGTGACGTCCGCCTCGCTGGTGGTGCGGCCGAAACTGACGCGGACGACCTCGCGCGACGCGGCCTCGGCCCAGCCCATCGCGGCGAGGACGTGGCTCGGCTTCATGCTGCCGCTTGCGCAGGCCGAGCCGGCCGAGACCGAGATGCCGGCGAGATCGAAGCGGATCAATTGTGCCGCCGATCCGGTGCCGATCATCCGATAGGCGCCGATCGCCGGATGACGCGGTGCGTCGGCGGCGACCACCTCGCCGCCCGAGCGCGTGATCGCGTCGTCGAGCAGCGCGCGCAACCGCGTCCATTCGGCCAGCGGCTCGGGCTCGTCGAGCGCGGCGGCATAGCCGAGCGCGCCGGGCAGGTTCTCGGTGCCGGGGCGATAACCGCGCTCCTGCCCGCCCGTGGGGCCGAGCGTGCCGAGGTCGCGCACCAAGAGTGCACCGATGCCGACCGGCCCGCCGCGCTTGTGCGACGACAAGGCGACGAAATCGGCGTGGTGGGCGAGCGTCTCGTCGGCTCCGGCGGGCATCTGCGCCGCGTCGACGAGCAGCAGGCCGCCGGCGGCGTGGACCGCCTCGGCGATGGCGGCGATCGGCTGGCGCACGCCGGTCTCGCTGTTCGCCCATTGCACGCAGATCAGTGCGCGGTCGCCCTGCGCGAGGGCGTCGACGATCGTGTCGGGCGCGACCCTGCCGTTTCTATCGACCGCCAGCACCTCGGCGTTGCCCGCAGCGCGGATCACCGAATCGTGCTCGACCGCGGAGATCAGCCGTCGCGCCGCCCCCGCACGGCCCAAGGCAATCGCCAGCGCCTCGCTCGTCCCGCTGGTCAGGATCGTCTCGTGCCGCCAGCCATAGGCCGCCGCGATCGCGCGGCGAGCTTCTTCGAGTGCCGCGCGCGCGGCGCGGCCCTCGGCATGCGGCGAGGACGGATTGGCCCAGCGCGCCATCCCCTCGACGACGGCCGCGCGCGCCGCCGCGGTCATCGGCGTCGTCGCGGCATGGTCCAGATAGAGACGGTCGGGCACGGCACTCTCGAAAGAATTGCGAAAACGGGGTCACCGCTTATATAGCCGCCAGGTTTTTCCGCGCTACCGCGCCAGACAGCAGGTCCCATGCCCGAAGTCATTTTCCCCGGCCCCGAAGGCCGTCTCGAAGGGCGTTTCGCCCCCGCTCCCAAGCCGCGCGCGCCGGTAGCGATGATCCTCCATCCGCATCCGCAGGCGATGGGGACGATGAACAACCGCATCGTGATGGAGCTCTACAAGACCTTCCAGCGGCGCGGTTTCGCCACGCTGCGCTTCAATTTCCGTGGGGTCGGCAAGAGCCAAGGGACGTTCGACAACGGCATCGGCGAGCTTTCCGACGCCGCGTCGGCGCTCGATTGGGTGCAGAGCTTCCATCCCGAGGCGCAGACGACGTGGATCGCCGGCGTCAGCTTCGGCGCGTGGATCGGCATGCAGCTGCTGATGCGCCGCCCCGAAATCCGCGGTTTCATCTCGATCGCGCCGCCCGCCAACATGTATGATTTCACCTTCCTTGCGCCGTGCCCCTCTTCGGGCATCATCATTCAGGGCGAAGGCGACGAGGTCGTGCAGCCCGGCGCCGTCCAGAAGCTGGTCGACAAGTTGCGCACGCAGAAGCACATCACGATCCACCACGACGTGATCCCGCGCGCCAACCACTTCTTCCAGGACGAGATGCCCGAGCTGATGGAGTCGGTCGACAATTACCTCGACATGCGGCTCGATCCCAACTCGCCGATCAAATAGCACTCAATCGTCCTCGTCCTCGAAGCCGACCAGCGCCAGCGCGCGCGCCTTGATCTGGTGCACGCTGCACCAATGGACGAGCGCCTCCTCGCGGCCGTGGGTGACCCATACCTCGCGCGGAGAGAGCTCGCGGATCGTGTCGGTGAGCTCGTCCCAATCGGCGTGATCGGACATGATCAGCGGCAGCTCGACGTTGCGCTGGCGCGCGCGCTGGCGGACGCGCATCCATCCGCTCGCCATCGCGGTGATCGGATCGGGCAGCCGCCGCGACCAGCGATCGTTGAGCGCGCCGGGCGGGGCGAGCACGATCCGTCCGCGCAGCTCGTCCTTGGCGACGCCGGTGGCGGGGCGCAGCTCGCCGAGATCGACACCCTGTTCGACATAGAGGTCGCACAGGCGCTGGAGGGCGCCGTGGATGTAGATCGGGTCCTCGTGCCCCATCTCGCGCAGCTCGCGGATCACGCGCTGCGCCTTGCCGAGCGCATAGGCGCCGACCAGCACGCAGCGATCCGGGTTGGCGTGGAGACTGGCGAGGAGCTTGTCGATTTCCTCGTGGGTGTCGGGGTGGCGGAATACCGGCAGCCCGAACGTCGCCTCGGGGCCGAAGACGTCGCAGGGGACCGGCTCGAAGCGCGCGCAGGTCGGATCGGGGCGGCGCTTGTAGTCGCCCGAGACGACGATGCGCTCACCGCGATAGTCCATCACGATCTGCGCCGAGCCGAGGACGTGGCCGGCAGGGACGAAGCCGACCTCGACCTCGCCGAGCGTCAGCGTTTCGCCATAAGCGATCGGCACGCCGGTTTGGGGTCCGTAGCGCGCCGCCATGATCGCCAGCGTCTCCGGCGTCGCCCAGACGGTGTCGTGCCCGCCGCGCGCGTGATCGGCATGGCCGTGCGTAACGAGCGCGCGCGGGCTCGGGATCGAGGGATCGATCCACGCGTCTGCGGGGGCCACGTAAATGCCGTGTGGCTGCGGATCGAGCCAGTCGCCGAGTCGGATCATCGTGGGCACAACAACGAGGCGGCCATACTGCCCGTTCCAAAGTTCTGGAAGTTGAGGATACGTCGCGATTGTTTTCGGAGGGGCCGAGATTGAAAGGTCGTAAGTCGGAGGAGGTCAGCGAGGGTCAGTACACCGCGCATAGTGATGACGTGGCATGGGATTTCCAACATTCATAGGGACGAATGTCGTGGTCGGCTAAGGTGCGAGTGACGGTTTTCCCAACAAGCGGACGGTCGGCTAACCCACCCACTTGCCTAAATGCCGCCTATCGTTAAGCTCAGCCGACAAAGCTGCAGGTTGGGGGCAGGTCGATCACTTTAAAAGTTGCAGCTTGGGCGATCCTTTTGGGAATGCAGGCTACTCCCACACCTTCGGTCATGCGTTGGTCCCTGCACGTAGAGCCAGCCCACTGCGTTTTGGAGAAGCAAAATTCTGCAACAGGATTTTCTCTGTCCATCGACACAACGCCAGGGAGCGACAGCTACCGCATGGCGATCGCAGGCGATGGCATAAGCGTTTCCGCAACACTCAAGCCGGCTTCGCTTACCTTTGCCCCATCGCAAAAAATCGCGACGGGCCTCGCGAGAGTCGTCAAGTTACCGAACGGCGCTATCGTCACTGTAATGCAAGGACTCCCATCTTCCCTATTGGATGATCTGTCCGGAGCCTCAACTGTGACGCTGGAAGTCAAACGGGGCCAGAAGAGCACCGTCACAGTTACGGGCACCACGAAGGCCGTTGATGCGCTGCGCAAATGTAATGCCGATCAGTTGGTCGAGTGGGGAGCGGACCCTAGCCAATTTGCGCCCGGCGGCACGATGCCGAATACCCTGAAGCCTCGGGACGAATGGATATCGAACGATGAATTCCTGAAACTTGCCGGCCAGTCCAAACGACAGTCCACCAATGATGATTTCCGCGTCCTTGTTTCAACGGACGGGGTCGTAACCGAATGTCACGCGACGATAAAAGGCATTGAGCCGGAATTGGAAAAGGGCGTTTGTGCAGCCGTGGTGGGCCGACGGCTATTCAGCCCTGCCAAGAGCGCAAGCGGAAACGCTGTAATCGGTGCCGCCACATTTAATGTCAGTTTGATTCGCCAGCTATCGTAGAATTCACGTCCGCTTTCAGCTCTAAAACCCTGACAGCTGCCGGACCGCAACATGGTCATGACTTCTCTTGTCACCCGGCCTTGAGCGGGGGGCCAGCTTTTTTAATCGGCGGATGGAAAGAAGGAAGAAGAAGCTGGATCCCGGATCAAGTCCGGGATGACGGTTTGGGGAGAGGCGGTCGCATCGAAGGCGGCGATTGGCTCTAGCGATTCCGGAGGCTTGGCCCCCATATAACGGGCGGTGACTGCTTCCCCTTCATTGCCCGAAAAGCTGACCGACTGGTTCGCGGCGCGCGGGTGGACGCCGCGGCGGCATCAGCTCGCCATGCTCGCCGAGGCGCGTGCCGGACGGCATGCGTTGCTCGTCGCGGCGACGGGGGCGGGGAAGACGCTCGCGGGGTTTCTGCCGAGCCTAGCCGAATTGACCCTTCGACAAGCTCAGGGCGATCGGGATGAGGGCCTGCACACGCTTTACGTGTCGCCGCTCAAGGCGCTGGCGGTGGACGTGCAGCGCAATCTGATCACGCCGATCGACGAGATGGGGCTCGATATCCGGGTCGAGACGCGGACCGGCGATACGCCGAGCGACCGCAAGGCGCGGCAGCGCGTCAAGCCGCCGCAGATTTTGCTGACCACGCCCGAATCGCTGTCGCTGCTGCTCTCCTATCCCGACAGCTTCACGATGTTCGCCAATTTGAAGACGATCGTCGTCGACGAGGTCCATGCCTTCGCCACCCAGAAGCGCGGCGATCTGCTGGCGTTGTGCATGGCGCGGCTGCAGGCAATCGCGCCGGGGATGCGGCGGGTGGCGCTGTCGGCGACGGTCGCCGATCCCGACGGCTATCGCGCCTGGCTGGCTCCCGATGGCGACATCGATACGGTCGCCTTGGTCGAGGGCGATCCCGGCGCCGATCCGGTGATCGACATCCTGCTGCCCGAGGGGCGCGTGCCGTGGTCGGGGCATTCGGGGCGTTACGCCGCCGAACAGGTGATGGCCGAGATCGAGACGCATCGGACCACGATCGTGTTCTGCAACACGCGCAGCCTCGCCGAGCTGATCTTCCAGGATTTGTGGAAGGTCAACGAGATGGGGCTGCCGATCGGCGTCCATCACGGCAGCCTGGCGCGCGAGGCGCGGCGCAAGGTGGAGGGCGCGATGGCGGCGGGGCGGCTGCGCGCGCTGGTCGCGACCGCGAGCCTCGATCTCGGGGTCGATTGGGGTGATGTCGATTGCGTGATCCAGATGGGCGCGCCCAAGGGATCGTCGCGGTTATTGCAGCGGATCGGGCGGGCCAACCACCGGCTCGACGAGCCGTCGGAGGCGGTGCTGGTGCCCGGCAACCGCTTCGAATATCTCGAGGCGCGTGCGGCGCTCGACGCGGTCGAGGCGGGCGAGCTCGATAACGAGCCGTTCCGCGCCGGCGGACTCGACGTGCTCGCGCAGCATGTGATGGCGTGCGCATGCGCGGCGCCGTTTCGCGAGGAGGAACTGCTCGACGAGGTGCGATCGGCGCTGCCTTATTCGGCGCTGACCGACGAGGCGTTTTCGCGCGTGCTCGGGTTCATCCGGGACGGGGGGTATGCGCTCAAGGCGTATGACCGGTTCAAGCGGCTGACCCAGGACCCCGATGGGACGTGGCGGGTCAGCCATCCGCGCTTCGTGCAGCAGCATCGGTTGAACGCCGGGATCATCGTCGAGGCGACGATGCTGACGGTGCGGTTCAAGAATGGGCGGCAATTGGGCAAGGTCGAGGAAGGGTTCGCGGCGACGCTCTCCCACGGCGACACCTTTTTCTTTGCGGGACTGAGCCTCGAGGTCGAGCGGATCGATACCGAGGATTTGATCGTCCGCGCGACCAGCCGCCCGGCGCGGATCCCGACCTATGGCGGCGCGCGGATGCCGCTATCGACCAATCTCGCCAGCCGGGTGCGCGGGTTCCTGGCGAGTTCGGCGGAGTGGCACCGCTTTCCCGACGACGTGCGCGAATGGCTGGAAATGCAGGCGCGCAGGTCAGCGCTGCCGCGGCCCGACCAGTTACTGGTCGAGACCTTCCCGCGCGAGGGGCGGCATTACATGGTCGCCTATAGTTTCGAAGGCTGGAACGCGCATCAGTCGCTCGGCATGCTGGTGACGCGGCGGATGGAGACGCAGGGGCTCAAGCCGCTGGGCTTCGTCGCCAGCGATTATTGCATCGCGACCTATTCGCTCGATCCGGTGACCGATCCGGCCAGCCTGTTTTCGCCCGACATCCTGGAGCACGAGTTCGTCGACTGGGTGCAGCAATCGCACCTCTTGAAGCGCGCGTTCCGCGAGGTGGCGGTGATCGGCGGGCTGGTCGAGCGCCAGCATCCGGGCAAGCGCAAGACCGGCAAGCAAGTCACCTTTTCGACCGACCTGATCTACGACGTGCTGCGCAAATACGAGCCCGATCACCTGCTGCTGCGCGCCGCCTGGGCCGATGCGCGCGCCAAGATGACGGACGTGGGGCGCCTTGCCGACCTGCTCGATCGCGCGGCCGAGACGATGGTGCATGTCACCAACGATCGGGTGACGCCGCTAGCGGTGCCGGTACTGACGATGATCGGCCGTGAGCGGGTGGCGACGGGGCTGGCGGATGATGCGCTCTTGGCCGAAGCCGAGGCGCTCGCGGCAGAGGCGATGCGGCCGGATTAATCTCGCTTCGTCGCGTGTCCGGATCCGCTTGCAGTATGGCCGGATCGGTCGTAACCTGCCCCTCATGGTGGTAGCGATGCCTTGGCTATTGGCTGCTTGGATGACCGGCATGAGCTTGCCGCAAGCCGTGCCGCCAATTCCGGTTATCGCAGCAGAACAGCCGCCCGTTCCCGATGACATGCTGCAGTTCGACAATCGTGATCGCCGTATGACCGTTCGCGTATCGATTGCCGATCGCGGCCCTTACGAGTTCGTCGTCGATACCGGTGCCGAGCGCACTGTCGTGTCGCACGATCTCGCCGGGCTGCTTGGGCTCAAGGCCGGCCGCCGCGTCAGGGTGACAGCGATGACGAACGCCGCGCTGGTCGGCACCGTTGTCGTCCCGACCCTCAGCGTCAACCAGATCGCCGCCCATACAATCGAGGCGCCGGCGCTCGACCAAGACAATATGGGTGCGCCGGGTATGCTCGGGCTCGACGCGCTGCGCGATCATGCCATCTCGATCGATTTCGATCGCAACGAGATGACGGTACGACCGTCACGCCGTGCGCGTCGTATGACCGCGGGGCCGAGCGACATCGTTGTGACCGCAAAAAGTCAATTCGGTCAGTTGATCGTTACCGATGCCCAATGTCATGGCCATCGTATTTCGGTTGTCGTCGATACCGGCACGCCGATCACCGTCGCCAACCCAGCCTTCCTGGCGATGCTCGGCAAGATGCCCAAGTCGCTGGGCCAGATCAGCATGATTTCCGCGTTGGGGCAGGCGATGACCGCCGATTATGTCGAGGTCGACCGGCTCGATGTCGGCGGCGTCGGCTTCAACAATGTGCCGCTGGCGATCGCCGACGCCGAGCCGTTCAGGCGTTTCGGATTGACCAAAGAACCCGCGCTGCTGTTGGGTATGGATGCGCTGCGGCTGTTCCGGCAGGTCGACATCGATTTCGCTAACCGCCAGATCCGGTTCAGCCTGCCCAATTCGGTGCTAGTGGCAACACGCTGACAGCTATCAAACCGTCACCTGCTCGCCCAATTCGAGCACCTTGCCGGGCGGGATCTGAAGGAAGTCGGTGGGGTCCGAGGCATTCCTTTGGAGGAACATGAAGATGCGGTCCTGCCACAGCGGCATGCCTTCGTCCTTCGACGGTTTCAGCGTGTTGCGGCCGATGAAATAGGAAGTCTTGTTGAGCTCGAACTCCATGCCCCGGCCCTTCGCTTCGAGGCCGAGATCACGCGGCACGTCGGGCGATTCCATGAAGCCGTAGGTCAGCTTCACGCGGACGAACGACTCGTTGATCGGCTCGACCTTGGTGCGCTCCGCGGCCGGCACGACCGGGCGATCGTCGGTCTTGACGCTGACGACCAGGTTCTTCTCGTGCAGCACCTTGTTGTGCTTGAGGTTGTGGAGCAGCGCCCCCGGCGCGCTGTCGGGATTGGCGGTGAGGAACACCGCGACGCCCTCGACACGCTCGGGCGGGCGGCGTTCGAGCGCGGCGGCGAGATCGGCGAGCGGCACGCTATGGCGCTGTTCGAACACGCGCACGATGCCGCGCCCGCGCACCCAGATGCTGATGAGGAGGCCGATCGCCGCACCGACGAGCAACGTAATCCACCCGCCCTCGACGACGCGCAGCAGGTTGGCGGCGAAGAACACGATGTCGAGCGCGAAGAACGGCCCGACGAGGAGCGCCGCGCGTAGCCGGCTCCAGCGCCAGCGATGCCGCACGACGATATAGGCGAGCGCGGTCGTCACCAGCATCGTGCCGGTCACCGCGATGCCGTAGGCGGCGGCCATGTCGGTCGAGTTGCGGAACTGGACGATCAGCAGCAGCACGCCGGCGAGCAGCAGCCAGTTGACCGCGGGCAGGTAGATCGTCGGCGCATCCTTGTCGTCGGCAAGGCGGCGACGGACGCGCAGGCGCGGCAGCAGTCCGAGCTGGATCGCCTGCTGGGTCAGCGAGAAGCTGCCGCTGATCACCGCCTGGCTGGCGATGATCGTGGTCAGGATGGCGAGCGCGATCAGCGGGATGCGCAACGGCACCGGCGCCATCAGGAAGAACCAGTCGGCATTGACGAAGCGCCCGTCGACCATCGCCGAGCCTTGCAGCGCATCGACCGCGGCGGCGGCCTGGCCGAAATAGTTGAGCGCGAGCGCGGGGAGAACCACCGCGAACCAGCTGCGCCGGATCGCCTCGCGGCCGAACCCGCCCATATAGGCGGTCATCGCCTCGGCGCCGGCGACCGTCAGGCTCATCGCGCCGAGCACGAAGAAGCCGGTGAGGCCGTGGTGATAGACGAAGCGGATGCCCCACATCGGCGACAGCGCGACGAGCACGCTTGGCTCCTCGATGACGCGCCACGCGCCCAGGGCGCCGATCGTCACGAACCAGACCAGCACGACCGGCCCGAACAGCCGCGACAGCCGCTGCGTGCCGCGCGACTGCACCGCGAACAGCGCGATCAGGATGAAGATGGTGAGGAAGAAGATCGCGTGTTCGGAGACCGCCGTCTTCGCGCCTGGCAAGGTCCGCAACCCTTCCGAGGCGGCGAGCACCGACAGCGCCGGGGTGATCAGCGAATCGCCGTAGAACAAGGCTGCACCGGCCGCGCCGAGCACCAGGGCGGTGCGTGCGCGCGTGCCGCGGCCGCGCCGGGCGATCGCAGCGAGCGCGAGCACCCCGCCCTCGCCCTGGTTGTTCGCGCGCAGCAGCAGCAAGACGTACTTGATCGAGACGACGATGATCAGCGACCAGATCGCCAGCGACAGCACGCCGAAAATCTCGGCCGGTCCGATCCCTTTGGTTCCCGCCTGATCGAGCGCGTCGCGATAGGCGTAGATCGGGCTGGTGCCGATATCGGCGAACACCACGCCCAATGCGGCGAGGCCGATCGACAGCTGCGAACGCCGGGTCTTTTCGGTGATGCGGGGATCGGGGTCTGACATTGCGTGCGCGCCTTACGCCGAAACGAAGCGCGATGCCAACGCGCCGGCCATTGATCGGATGCGGCGCGCGCGCCATAGCGGGACGATGGTTCGCTTTTCGTTCGCCGGTCACGCGTTCGCCGCACTGCCCCAGGGGGCGCTGTTCTGGCCCGAACGGCGCGCGCTGATCGTCGCCGACCTGCATTTCGAGAAAGCGAGCTGGTTCGCGAAATCGGGGCAGATGCTGCCGCCTTACGATTCGCTGGCGACGCTCGCGGATCTATCCGCGCTGGTCGCCGCGACCGACCCGGTGGAAATCTGGTGCCTGGGCGACAGCTTCCACGATTCGGCGGGGTGCGAGCGGCTGCCCGAGGCGGCGCGCGGCGCGCTGACCGCGCTCACCGCGCGGCATCGCTGGGTGTGGATCACCGGCAACCACGACAGCGCGATGGTCGATCATTGCGGCGGCGAGATCGTGGTCGAGGCTGAGGTCGACGGGCTGATCCTGCGCCACGAAGCCGATCCACGCGAAACGCGGCCCGAGCTCTCGGGCCATTTTCACCCCAAGCTGCGGCTGACCGTCCGTGGCCGGCGGGTCGCGCGGCGCTGCTTCGTCGCGACCTCCAGCAAGCTGATCCTGCCGGCGTTCGGCGCGCTGACCGGCGGGCTCGACGCCGATCATCCCGAGATCGTCCGAGCGGTGGGTGCGCGCGCGGAAGCTCTCGTCGCGCTGCCCGATCGACTGCTGCGCTTTCCGATCGCCGCCTAACCGACCAGATAGACCAGGAAGCCGGCGATCGCGCCGAGCACGAAGCTCTCGATCAGCGTCAGGATGCGGGTCACGAACGAGCCCGGGCGCTGACGGTTGAAGCTGCTGCGCGGGGCGGGCTTGCCGAGCTTCAGTTCGATGAACCCAGCGACGATCCCGCCGGCCGCGGTGAACAGAATCGCTATCAGCGCGCCCAGCGGGCTGCTGACCGCGATGCCGATCGGCACGAGCACGGCGATCGGCGCGGCGATGGCGAGCGCGGCGCTGAGCTTGGCGCGGTCGACCTCGGCCTTGTCGACCGGCGCGACGGCGATCAGATCGGGCGCTTCTTCGGCCGAGACCGCCAGCCAGGCGAAGCTGCCGACGAGCTGTCCCGCGATCGTCACGCTGAAAAAGGCGAGCCCGGGCGCGACCGGAATGTGATTCTCCGGCCGCAAGCCGAACAGCATCAGCGGCACGAGGTAGATCAGGCGCAGGACGATGCGGAAGGTGAGCGCCGGATCGCGGCGCAGCAACGTGACTTCCTTGGCCATGATGCTGCCGAACAAGCTGCCGCGGAAGTGGCGCGCGATGCCCTTTAGCGAAGCGGTCCGGCGGTTGAGGTGCTGACCGGCATCGGTGACGCCGCGTTCGAACAGGCGGCGGAACACGACCGCGGTGGCGACGAACAACGCGATCGCGGCGCCGAGCAGCAGCACGATCGCCACCGGATCGCCGAACGCCGCACGGCCCGGCAGGCTGCCGATCGCGCTGGCGCCGAAGCCGTCGTCGCGCAGCCGTTCGAACACCGTCTGCCAACTCGATTGGTGGTGGTGCGTCGTCGCATTCATGATCTGGGTGATCAGGAACACGCTGCCGCCGAGCAATGCGGCAGCGACCTGCCCCACGGTGCGCGCCGCGCGCGGGCCGGCGACGCGCGCCAGCATCAGCGTGATCGCCAATCCGACACACGCCGCGATCAGCGCGATCGCGACGATCAGCGGGATCACGCCGAACAATGCAGGATGGCCGACCGCCGCGACGGGCACGACGAACGGCAGCAGGAAAACCGCATAGGTCAGCGCGATCGACCCGGCGATGCCGCACAATTTGGCCATCAGCACGGTGCGCTGCGGCAAGGGCGCAGAGAACAACAGATCGAGATCGCCCGATTCGTAGAGCGTGCGCTGGCTGGCGAGCATCGCCTGCGTCGTCATGAAGCTCATCAGCGCAAAGGTCGCGGTGAGCACGATCAGCCGCGTCATCGGCGTCGCGGCGATCGGCTGATGCGCGAGGCCCTTGGCGGCGAGCAGCCCGAGCCCGACGACGACCGCGATCAGCGCATAGCCGATCCAGCGCGTCGCAAAGCGGCTTGCCCGCGCGCGGGTCGCCAGGCGGAGCTCGTGGAGCAGCAGCCAGCCGAACGAACTGGGCCGGGCGCGCCGCATCAGCCAGCCGAGCATCGGATCAGGCCGCTTCGCGCACCGGCTGGGTCAGCCGGATGAAGGTGTCCTCGAGCGTGGCCTCGTCCTCGCCGGCCAGCGCGCGGAGCTCGCCGAGCGTGCCCTCGGCGTGGAGCTTGCCGCCCGAGATGATGCCAATTCGATCGGCGAGCCGCTCGGCGACCTCGAGGATATGCGTGGTGACGATCACCGTGTGCCCGGCATCGGCATGCGCGCGCAGCACGTCCTTCACCGATCGCGCCATCGCCGCGTCGAGCCCGGTCAGCGGCTCGTCGAGGATCAGCAATTGCGGCTTGTGGATCAGCGCGCCGGCAAGCGCGACCTTCTGCTTCATGCCGCGCGAAAAGCCCTCGCACCGCGTGTCGCGATCGTCCCACAATTCGAGCCAGCGCAGCAGCCGCTCGGCTTCTTGCGCCGCCTCGACGGGCGGGATGCGCCACAGCCCCGCGACGAAGGCGAGATATTCGGACGGGCTCAATTTGTTGTAGATCATCGGCTCGTCGGGGAGCCACGCGGTGATCGCCTTCGCCGCATTGGGATCGCGCGCGATGTCGATGCCGTAGATCGAGATGCGCCCTCGGTCGGGCGGCGTCAGTCCGACGACCATCCTCAGCGTCGTCGTCTTGCCCGCGCCGTTGGGACCGAGCAGCGCGTAGAGCTGCCCCGGCGCGATCGCGAGATCGAGGTTGGTGATCACCGGCTTGTCGAAAGCCTTGCAGACGCCGGTCAGGCGAAGCGCGTCGTCGGTCATGGGTGCATCATGCGAACAAGACACTGGTTCGTCAAAGACATTTCATGCCTCGATCCGGAACAGGTCTTCAACCGGCTTGCCGAGCGCCTGGGCCAGCTTGAGCGCGAGCAGCGTCGAGGGCACGAACACGCCGTTCTCGACGGTGTTGATCGTCTTGCGGCTGACCCCGACGCGATCGGCGAGCTCGGCCTGCGTCCAGCCGAGCCGCGCGCGTTCGTCCTTGAGGCAATTGGCCAGTCGCTCGGCCATCAGGCGTCCCTGAGCGCGCGCTTCTCCAGCGCGCCGAAGCGGATCAGCGCCAGCGCGATGCCAAAGGTGATCACCAGCCGCGTGCCTTCGCGCACCGAAACTTCTTCGAAGAAACTCAGCGCATAAACCGCGAGCGCGATCAGGATCGCGCTCCAGAAACCGCAGGCCATCGCGCGCAGCCGGTGATCGCGCGTCGTCTCGTCGTTGAGCAGCGAGCGCATGCGCTCGCCGCGAAACAGGCCGCCGGCGAAAGCGAGGAAGAATAGCAGCACCGCCGCCCAGCACATCCAGGCGGCGAGGTGCAACGTCTGCGGCCGGTTCAGCCGCGCGGTGTCGTTGAAGCTGCCGAGCTGCGTCGCGATGAACACGAACGCGAGCACCTGCGCGGCGCGGGCGCGTTTCCAGACGAGGCGGTCGGCATCCCGTGCGGTATCGATCGACATGCGAATCAGCCCTTTCGTGTAACTCACAGGTTACATGTAACCCACGGGTTACATGATCGTCAAGCGGCTTTGGCTTGATCGACCGCGCCGAGGCGTTAGACGACGGCGGCGATGGTCAATCCCGATCGCGACGCCCCTTATTCGGGCCATTTCGACGGCCACGCGCACCGTTTCGCGGTGCGGGTGTACTTCGAGGACACCGATCTGTCTGGGATCGTCTATCACGCCAATTACCTGCGCTTCATGGAGCGCGCGCGATCGGACATGCTGCGCGTCGCCGGTATCGACCAGCGCGCCGCGTTCGAGGCCGGCGAAGGCGCTTACGCCGTCACCGATCTCAACATCCGCTACCGTGCGCCGGCGCGGCTCGACGACGATCTCGTCGTCATCAGTCGGCTCGTCGCGCTGAGGGCGGCATCCTGTCGCATTCATCAGACAGTCATGCGCGAGGCCTTGATATTGGCCGACGCACAGGTGACAGCGGCGTTCGTCGCCCCTTCCGGCCGGCCCGCCCGGCAACCAAAACCGTGGATCGACGCTTTTGCCGCGTTGCTCCAGCCAGAGGACCCAGACGCCCGATGACACCGATCCTGAATACCGACGCGGCGACGCTTTCGCCGATCGCCTTGTTCCTGCAGGCCGATTGGGTGGTGAAGATCGTGATGATCGGGCTGCTTCTCGCGAGCATCTGGACGTGGTCGATCATCCTCAGCTTCTGGCGGCGGCTGGGTCGCACGCGCAAGGCGACCGAGAAGTTCGAGCGTGACTTCTACCGCGCCGAGGACATCGACGCGTTCCACCGCCTGCACAAGGACACCGACCTTGCCGTCGCGCGCGTGTTCGGCGCGGGCGTCGGCGAATGGCGGCAATCGACCAAGGCGCGCGCCGTCGATCGCACCGGCACGCGCGAGCGACTGGCGACGACGATGGGCTCGGCGGTCGCTAACGAGATCGACCGCATGTCCGATCGGCTCAACGTGCTCGCCACGGTCGGCTCGGTCGCACCGTTCGTCGGGCTGTTCGGGACCGTTTGGGGCATCATGCACAGCTTTACCCAGATTGCCCAGGCGCAGAGCACCTCGCTAACGACGGTCGGCCCGGGCATCGCCGAGGCGCTGTTCGCGACCGCGATCGGCCTGTTCGCGGCGATCCCCGCGGTGATCGCCTACAACCGCTTCGGCCACGGCGTGAACCGCATCGAGGCGCGCCTCAACCGCTTCGCCGACGGCTTCCACGCGCAGTTGAGCCGCCAGCTCGAGGCGCAGGGCTGAGGCGCGCATCATGGCGATGAACCTTCCGTCAGGTCATGGCCGGCACCGCCGCGCGCCGATGGCCGAGATCAACGTGACGCCGCTGGTCGACGTGATGCTGGTGCTGCTGATCATCTTCATGGTCACCGCGCCACTGCTCACCTCGGGCGTGCCCGTGAACCTGCCCGACAGCCGCGCCAAGGCGCTCGACCAAGACCAGAAGCCGATCGAGGTCTCGATCGACGACACCGGCGCGATGTTCATCGACAAACAGCCGGTGAGCGAGACCGAGCTGCCCGACCGCTTCGACCAGATTGCGGCGCAGTCGAGCGCCGACAAGCCGCCGCAGGTGTTCCTGCGCGCCGATCGCACCCTCGATTACGGCCGCGTCATGCAGGTGATGGGCGAACTCAACCGCGCCGGGCTCAACCGCGTCGCGCTCGTCACCGTCGGCAAGGACCAGAAGTGACGGGGCGCGCGAACTGAGCATGGATCGCAGCGAGAAGACCAGCCTCGGCGTCGCGATCGCGGGACATATCGTCCTGTTCGGTCTGCTGTCGGTGAGCCTGCTCTGGCGCAAGCCGCCGACCTTCAGCCAGCCGCCAATGGACGTCACGCTGGCGACCGAGGCGGCGATGGAATCGGCCGCGCCGGTGATCACGCAACAGCCTGCGCAGTCGCAGGCGCCCGAGGTCGGTCCGCCGGCCGAAGCGGCTGCCGCGCAGCCTGCGCCGATGACCCAGGCAGAACCCGCGCCGGCCCCGCCGCAACCCAAAGCGGCGCCGCAGCCCAAGCCCGCACCGGTCAGCAAGCCCAAGCCCGAAAAGCAGCAGCCGGCGCCGAGCAAGACGGCCAAGCCGACCCCGGAAAGCAGAAGCCCGCCGCGAAGCCGCAGCCGGCGCCGGAAAAGTCGAAAGGCAACAGCAAGGCGTCGAACCAGCCGCGCGAGCGCGGATCGCATCTCGGCGCCGATTTCCTGAAGGGCATTACCGCCGAAAAATCGGACAGCCGCGTCCAGGCGCCGCGCGCCTCGAAGATCGGCGCGCAGGACATCGCCAATATCGCCGGGCTCATCAAGCGCCAGGTGCAGCCCTGTTACGATCTCGGCCCGCTTGCCGGCACCTCGGCGATGAGCATCGTCACCGTGCTGCGCCTGCAATTCCGCCGGGACGGATCGGTCGCCGCGGCGACGCTCAGCCGGCAGGATGGCGTCAGCGGCTCGAATCGGCAATATTCGCAGCAGATGGCGGACCTGAGCCGCCGCGCGGTGCTGCGCTGTTCGCCGCTGAAAGGCCTGCCGCCCGATCTCTACAAGGGCGGCTGGGAAGATATCGAATTTACCTTCAGGCCGAGCGATTTCGGCTGAGACGATGGAGAGAAGGATGCGTTTCGCGACCCTCTGGAAGCTGATGGCGGCGTTCGCGTTCGCCACCCCGGCGCTGGCGCAGACCGCCACGATGCCGCCCTCTTCCGCCCCGCAGGCGGCACCGCAGGGACAGAGTAACGGCCCGTTGCAGGTCGAGATCACCGGCAGCGCGGGCGCGGCGACGCCGATCGCGATTCCGCCGATGCCGACGACGCAGGTGACCAACACCGCAGCGGGATCGACCGACGTGCTCGGCCAGAAGCTCGCCGGGGTGATCACCGACGATCTGCGCAATTCCGGGCTGTTCAAGCCGGTCTCCGCCAATCGCGCCGTCACCGTGCCCGAAGTCACTGCCCCGGCGTTCGATTACTGGAGCTCGACCGGCGCGCAGGTACTCGTCGAAGGCTATGTCCGCGCCAATGGCGACGGCACGCTGACGGTCGGCTGCTATCTCTACGACGTCTATGCTAAGACCGAGTTGACCCGCCAGGGCTTCGTCGTCTCGCCCGCCGATTGGCGCCGCGCGGGGCACAAATGCGCCGACACGGTCTATACCCGCCTCACCGGCGAAGGCCCCGAGTTCGACAGCCGCGTCGTCTATGTATCGGAGACCGGCCCCAAGGCGCACCGCATCAAGCGGCTCGCGATCATGGACCAGGACGGTGCCAACCACCGCTTCCTGACCAACGGCCAGTCGATCGTGCTGACGCCCCGCTTCGCGCCGAACCGGCAGGCGGTGGTCTATATGAGCTACGTCAACAAGCAGCCGTCGATCTATGTCTATGACATCGGCTCGGGGCAGCAGCGCCTGCTGGTGCGCGGCGATCACCTGACCTTCGCGCCGCGTTTCTCGCCGGACGGGCGCTACGTGTTGTTCTCGATGGCGGTCGGCGGCAACACCGACATCTATCGCGTGTCAGCCTCGGGCGGCGCGCCGCAGCGGCTGACGACCTCGCCGGGGATCGATACCGGCGGCAGCTATTCGCCCGACGGCAGCCGGATCGTGTTCGAGAGCGATCGATCGGGCGTGCAGCAGATCTACGTGATGGGCGCCGACGGATCGAACCAGCACCGCGTCAGCTTCGGCGGCGGGCGCTACGCGACGCCGGTGTGGAGCCCGAAGGGTGACCTGATCGCCTTCACGCATATCGGCGGCACCTTCCAGATCGGCGTGATGAGCCCCGACGGCGGCAACGAAAAATTGCTGACCCATGGCTGGCAGGACGAAGGCCCGACCTGGTCGCCCAACGGCCGCGTGATCATGTTCTTCCGCACCACGCAGGGCGGTCGCGGCACTTCCGATCTGTGGTCGGTCGACAAGACCGGCGTCGCCGAGCGGAAGATTCCCACGCCGCTCGATGGATCCGATCCGGCCTGGGGACCGTTACGCCCGTAACGATTGACTCACCCGCCCTTAGGGGCGATGCCGGTTCCGTTGGAGCGGGGCCGTAACAACACCATCGAGGAGATAAGCGACAATGGCCAAGTTGAAGACCACGCTGATCGCCGCCACCGCCCTGATCGCGGTTGCCGGCTGTTCGAAGAAGCGCCCCGCCGAGCTGCCCCCGCCCCCGAGCGAGACGCCGCCCGCCGCACCGATGCCGACCGACAATGGCGGCAATGTCGGCAACACCGTGGTTCCGGGCTCGGCCGCCGACTTCAAGCAGTCGGTCTCCAGCGACACCGTCCATTTCGGCACCGACCAGTCGGACATCGATCCCGAGGCGCGGACGATCCTCGACAGCCAGGCGCAGTGGCTGGCCAAATATCCCAACGTGCGGATCACGATCGAAGGCCATTGCGACGAGCGCGGCACGCGCGAATACAATCTCGCGCTCGGCGATCGCCGCGCCAACGCCGCGAAGAACTATCTCGCCGAGCGTGGCGTCGATCCGTCGCGGATCAGCACGATCAGCTACGGCAAGGAACGCCCGATCGCGCTGGGTTCGGACGAAGGCAGCTGGGCGCAGAACCGCCGCGCGGTGACCGTCGTCATCGGCTGATCACGTAGGTTCGTGAGTTTAGGAGAGGCCGGGTCCGTCAAGTGCGGGCCCGGCCTTTTCTTTTGCGCCGAGACGACCGCACGTCACCCCAGCGCAGGCTAGGGTCCATCTCTGTATCGATCGGGCGGAACGTCGCGCTTTCTCGCAACAGACATGGATGCCAGCCTTCGCTGGCATGACGGGCTAGGCGGCGACGGGGAGTCCCAGTTCGGCCAGCTCCGTCCGCAGCGCGGCCGCATCGCTGAAATGGATCGCCGCCATGCCGACGCCCGCGGCGCCGGCGACATTGTCGCGATTGTCGTCGATGAATACCGCCTCGTGCGGCGCGAGGCCGAAGCGGTAGAGCGCCAAGTGATAGATCGCGGGATCGGGCTTGATCAGCTTCTCGTCGCCCGACACGACGATGTCGCGAAAGCGATCGAACAGATGCGCGTGCTTTTCCCGGAACGGCGGCCAGAACTCACCCGAGAAATTGGTGATCGCGTAGAGCGGCACACCCGCCGCATCGAGCTCGGCAACAAGTTCGTGCATGCCGGGGATCGGCGCCTTGTTGGTGTCGTTGAAGCGCGGCTGCCAGAGCGCAATCAATTCTTCGTGTTCGGGAAATTCTGCGATCAGCTCAGTCGAGGTTTCGGCAAACGGCCGACCGGCATCGTGCTGGAAATGCCAATCGGTCGTGACGACATCGCGCAGAAACGCCTCGAGCGCCTGATCGTCGCCGATCAGACGCTCGTAGAGAAACCTGGGGTCCCAATCGAACAGGACCCGGCCGACGTCGAAAACGACAGCGGTCGGCCGGCGCACAATCAGCCCTGGCGGGCCTTGAAGCGGCGGTTGGTCTTGTTGATGACGTAGGTGCGGCCGCGGCGACGGATGACGCGGTTGTCGCGATGCCGGTCCTTCAAGGACTTCAGCGAATTGCGGATCTTCATGGGAACGCGCTTCTCGAAAATAAGAGTGTCTGGAAAGCGCGTGCGCCTATAGGGAGAGCAACCATGAGTCAAGGCGCATCCCCTTGCGGAACCCTCCGCCGTGGGCGATGCGTTGGTGCGATGAAACGAGCCGGTCGGGAGGTGTGGCGATGCGTAGAGTTCAGGTGATCCTAGCGGCGATGAGCGCGGCAGCGCTAGCCGGCTGCGCGACGACGCGCCCCGTCGAGGTGACGCGCTTCCACCTCGAACAGCCGATCGGCCGCGGCACGATCGACGTCGAGCCGCTGTCGGGCGCCGGCCCCGCGAGCCTCGAATACAAGACCTATGCCGCCGCAGTGCAGGGCGAATTGCTGCGGGTCGGCTACGGCGCGGCGAGCCCGGGGAACACCGCGCAATATCTCGCGACGGTCAATTTCATGCGCGCCTCGCGCGGCACGGTCGATATGGGCCCGCCGGTGACGCTCGGGCTCGGCGTCGGATCGTTCGGGCGGCATGTCGGGGGCGGCGTCGGCGGCGGGATCGGCATCGGCAAGCACCGCCACAAGGAGCTGATCACCTCCGAACTGTCGGTGCGGATCACCGATCGCGCGTCGGGCAGCACGATCTGGGAAGGCCGGGCGCAGCTCGACGGCGCGGTCGGCGAGAAGGAAGCGAGCCCCGCCGCGACCGCCGCCAAGCTGGCGCATGCGCTGTTCAAGGGCTTCCCCGGCGAATCGGGCCGCACTATCAACGTATCATGACACTCAGCATCACCAGCGCCTTCGACGGCGGCAACATCCGCGTCGTCGCCATCGACGGCACCCAAGCAGACCTGGAAATCGTCAAGGACCACCAGTCCGATTTCTATCAATGGTTCTATTTCCGCGTCGCCGGCGCCCGCGGGCAGACGATCACCTGCCGCATCTTGAATGCCGGCGGATCGGCCTATCCCGATGGCTGGCCGGGCTATAAGGCGCGCGTCAGCCATGACCGCGAGACCTGGCGGATGGCCGACACGTCGTACACGGACGGCGTGCTCGAATTCAGCTACAGCTCGGACACCGATTGCGTCTGGTTCGCCTATTTCGCGCCCTACACGACCGAGCGCCACAACCAGCTGATCGCCGATTACGCCGCCCTGCCCGGCTTCGCCCACCGCGAGCTCGGCAAGTCGTTGGACGGCGAATCGATCGATTGCCTCACCGTCGGCACCGGGCCCAAGTCGGTGTGGCTCTATGCCCGCCAGCATCCCGGCGAGAGCATGGCCGAATGGTGGATGGAAGGCGCGCTGGAGAAGCTCGCGCGGACCGACGATCCGGTGACGTCCGCGCTGCTCGAAAAGGCGACTTTCCATATCGTGCCCAACATGAACCCGGACGGATCGCGCCGCGGGCATCTGCGCACCAATGCGGCGGGGGTGAACCTCAACCGCGAATGGCACGCGCCGTCGCTGGAAAAGAGCCCCGAAGTCTATGTCATGCGCGCCGCGATGGACGAGACCGGCGTCGATTTTGCGATGGACGTGCATGGCGACGAGGCGATTCCCGCCAACTTCCTCGCCGGGTTCGAGGGCATCCCGTCCTGGACCGACGCGCTGGGCGACAAATATTATCGCTTCGAAAAGGCGCTCGCCGAGAACACGCCCGAATTCCAGTATGAGAAGGGCTATGCCAAGTCGGCGGCGGGCAAGGCCAATCTGTCGATGTCGACCAATCAGCTCGCCGAGCGCTACGGCGCGGTCGGCATGACGCTGGAAATGCCGTTCAAGGATCACGATCCCAATCCCGATCCGGTCCACGGCTGGTCGCCCGAGCGATCGAAGAAGCTGGCCTGCGCATGCCTAGAGACGCTGGCGCAGCAGATCGACGACCTGTGATCGAGATTCGCGCCGGCGGCCTGGGCGACGCCAAGGTCGAGGCGCTGATTCGCTATCACCGCGACGAGGCGCGCGCGACCACGCCGTCGTGCAACGCGCATTCGCTCGACTCGTCCGGGCTGGCCGATCCATCGGTCAGCTTCTTTTCTGCCTGGGACAGCGACACGCTGCTCGGCATCGGCGCGATCAAGCAGCTCGATACGGCCCACGCTGAACTCAAATCGATGCGCACCGCCCCCGACCAGCTCCGCCGGGGCGTTGCCCGCGCGATGCTCGCGCACCTGATCGGCCTAGCGCGCGAGCGCGGCTATGCGCGGCTGAGCCTGGAGACCGGCACCGCACCGATGTTCACGCCTGCCAACGCGATGTACGAGGCCGCGGGCTTCGTCGATTGCTCGCCATTCGGCGGCTATCCCGCCAGCGCATACAACCGCTTCATGACGCTGGCGCTGGCGCCCGACCGGGGAAAGTGACGATGCCGTTCGCGATGCTGTGGCCGACCTTCGCGCTGGTGCTGCTGATCTTCGTCGTGTGGAGCGTGCTGTTCTACCAGCGCTTCCGCCACATGCGCCGTAATCCGCCAACCGATGCCGATCTGGCGACCGGCGAAGCGGCGCTGCGCTATTTCCAGCCGGTCGAGATGGCGGCGAATAATCTGCGCAATCTGTTCGAGATGCCGGTGCTCTATTTCGCGCTGGTGCCGCTGCTGCTGATCACGCGCCACGGTGATCATATCCAGGCGATCCTCGCCTGGGTGTTCGTCGCGCTCCGCGTTATCCACAGCTTCATCCACATCGGGCCGAAGAAAGTGCCGGCACGCTTCATGATCTATTTCGCGTCGTGCATGGTGCTCGCGGCGATGTGGGTGGGCTTCTTCGTCGACATGCTCCACGCTGCGAGCGCGTATCATCACGCGATCGACGCGATGCGCTGAGGTGGCAAGCCGCTCGCTTGGCGCCCATATCGGGGTTGCGTCGCGCGGGCGAAAGGCATAGCCGCTGGCGCGACGCATCGCTGCGCCCAGACTTGAGGACCCCCATGGCCGAGTTCACCCTTCCGAAGAATTCGAAGATTTCCAGCAAGGGCGAAGTCCACAAGGCCGAAGGCGACAGGAAGCGGATCAAGACCTTCAAGGTCTATCGCTATGATCCCGACAGCGGCGCAAATCCGCGCTACGACACGTTCGAGATCAATCTCGACGAGTGCGGGCCGATGGTGCTCGACGCGCTGATCAAGATGAAATCCGAGCAGGATTCGTCGCTGACCTTCCGCCGCTCGTGCCGCGAAGGGATTTGCGGATCGTGCGCAATGAACCTCGACGGCAAAAACGGGCTCGCCTGCACCACCGCGATCGAGGACATCAAGGGCGACATCCGCATCACGCCGCTGCCGCACATGGACGTGATCAAAGATCTGGTCCCCGATTTCACGCACTTCTACGCGCAATATGCCTCGATCCAGCCGTGGCTGAAGACGGTGACGCCGCCGCCCTCGGGCAAGGAGCGGCTGCAGTCGCCGGAACAGCGCGAGAAGCTGGACGGCCTCTACGAGTGCATCCTGTGTGCGTGCTGCTCGACCTCGTGCCCGAGTTATTGGTGGAATTCGGACAAGTTCCTGGGGCCGGCGATCCTGCTCCAGGCCTATCGCTGGCTCGCCGACAGCCGCGACGAGATGACCGGCGAGCGGCTCGATCAGCTCGAAGACCCGTTCCGGCTCTATCGCTGCCACACGATCATGAATTGCGCGAACGTCTGCCCCAAGGGGCTGAACCCGGCCAAGGCGATCGCCGAGGTGAAGAAGATGGAAGCCGAGCGGGTTCTGTAAGGCCCCAACGTGGCCGACGCGCCCGCCTTCGTCCTGCAGGAAGCGCCTGATCATCCCGGGTGGATGACGTGGGAGCTGAGCGACCCGACGCGGTTCAACAGCTTCCTCGGCCCATTCCTGCTCAAGGTCGACGGTGACATCGCGCGGGTGCGGATGACGCCGCGACACGAACATTCGAACCTGTCGAACAACCTCCACGGCGGCGCGCTGCTCGGGTTCGTCGACGTCGCGCTGTTCGCCGCGTCGCGCGGCTTCGGGCTGATCGAGGCGGGCACCGCGGTGACGCTCGACCTGTCGGTGCAGTTCATCGGCGGCGGCCGGATCGACGAGGTGCTGGAGGCGCAGGTCGAACTGCTGCGCGAGACCGGGCGATTGCTGTTCCTGCGCGGGCTGGTCGTGCAGGGCGACGACAAGGTGGCGGGCTTCTCGGGCACGATCCGCAAGCCGACGCGGCGCGCATGAGTTCGGTCCTTGTCCGCTATCAGGCGCTGGTCGCCAATGGCGAACTCCGCCCCGATCCCGAGCAGGAAGCGGCGGCGCGGCGGCTCGACGCGCTGGCGACCGAACTCGAGGCCGCACCGACCCGCGGCAGCGTGTTGTGGCGCGCGTTGGGGCGGCAACCCGAGCCGCCCCGGGGTGTCTATCTGTGGGGTGATGTCGGGCGCGGCAAATCGATGCTGATGGACCTGTTCTTCGACGCCGCGAAGGTGCGCCGCAAGCGCCGCGTCCATTTCGCCGAATTCATGCTCGAGGTGCAGGCGCGGCTGACCGAGGAGCGCAAGAAGGAGGCCGGCGATCCGATTCGGCCGGTCGCCGAGGCGCTCGCCGAAGAAGCGCGGCTGCTCGCGTTCGACGAGATGATGGTGACCAACAGCCCCGACGCGATGATCCTCTCGCGGCTGTTCACCGAACTGCTCAGCCGCCGCGTGACGGTGGTGACGACGTCGAACCGGCCGCCCAAGGATCTCTACAAGGACGGGCTTAACCGCGAGCATTTCCTGCCGTTCATCGAGCTGATCGAAGCGCGGCTCGACGTGCTACCGCTCAACGGCCCGGTCGATTACCGCCGCGATCGACTCGGGCGGATCGACACCTGGCTCGTGCCCAACGGGCCCGAGGCGACCGAGAAACTCTCCGGCGCGTTCTTCCGATTGACCGATTACCCAGTCGAGGATCGCGCGCATGTGCCGAGCGCCAACCTCGATCTCGGCGGCGGACGGCGGCTGCATGTGCCGAAGGCGCTGAAGGGCGTCGCGGTGTTCAGCTTCAAGAAGCTGTGCGGCGAGGCGCGCGGATCGGCGGATTATCTCGCGATTGCTCGTCGCTTCCATACCGTCATCCTGGTCGGCATTCCGCGGCTGGGCCCGGAGAACCGCAACGAGGCGGCGCGTTTCGTGTCGCTGATCGACGCGCTCTACGAGCACAAGGTCAAGCTACTCGCCGCCGCCGATGCGGAGCCTGATGCGCTCTACGAGAAGGGTGACGGCTCGTTCGAGTTCCAGCGCACCGTCAGCCGGCTGGAGGAAATGCGCTCGGAGGACTATTTGGCCAAGGGCCACGGCGGCTGAGTAGCGCCGCCAGCGCGACGCGCAGCGCGGGCTCGGCATAGGCAGCGATCGCCGTCGCCAGTGTCATCGACGTCAAAGCGGCAATGAGGAGCGCGGGTGCTGCGGCCGCGCCGTGAAGGCGCAGGGCGACCACGACAACCGCCCCCAATTCGAAATGGATCAGATAGAGCGGGTAGGTGATCTTGCCGAGCAGCGCCAAGCGACGCACGCCGACAAGCCGCGCAACGGGCGCCTGCAGCGGTCGCGCGGCGGCGAGTAACGCGACGGCGATCGCAAACAGCGTGAGCGGGACTGCCGGACCCACCGCGAGGCCGAGGCCGTGCGCCATGAACGCCGCGCAGTGGGCGATCTCGATCGCGGCGCCGGCAAGCGCCAGCGCCAGCATCGCCAGCCGGGCGCGCGTCGTCCCGCCGTTACGGATCGCCCAAAGCGCAATCCCCGTCGCGAAACACCCGCCGTGCGCGAGCAACAGAATATCGGCGCCGCGACTACTGTTGGCGAGCGGCGACCAAGCGCCCGACAGCGGCCAATAAATGAGCGTCGCAATCGCGAGCAGCCAGCCGAGCCGCTCGATCGCGGCGCAGTGGTTGCGACGGCCGCCGAGTTGCGAGGCGACGAGCATGTAGAAGGCGAGTTCGATGCCCAGCGTCCAATAGGGCGCGTCGATCTGCGGCGCGATCGGCCAGAAAGTGATCGAGGCTAGCCATCGCCAAGCCACGCCGGCGCGCCCAAAGGGATCGGCAAGGAGAATCAGGACGGCGGTCCCGCTTGCGCAAATCCACGCTGCAGGGGCGAGGCGTAAAATGCGCCGGCGCAGAAAGGTCATGCCGTCGCCGGTCGCGGCCGACATGGCGATGACATAGCCCGAGATGACGAAGAAGATTTCGACACCGACCCAGCCCGACCAACTCCACCAGACGTTGCCGGAAGGTATCGGTCCTGCGCCACTCGACGCGATCAGTGCCGGCGGCGAAAGCGCGAACATCGTCGCATAATGGTGCGCGACGACCAGGGCCGCGGCGGCGAAGCGCAGCAGGTCGATGATCGCAATAGTCGGCTTCGGCTCGTCGTGCATGATGCCCTCGGCCGGCATCATCTATCGGACGCTTTAAATTTTCGTGTCGTCGGCTCGTCAGTCAAGGCGGGCGCCCTTTAATGATATTGCCAATCTATTGCAATAACAAACGTTAACCTTCGCCGATTAGAGGTTGCCCCGGCCCGGCAAAGCGCCTAAGTCGCCCTCGTTTCGCGGGCTGGCGAAGACGCTTGCGCGCGCTCTAGGACCCTCGCGAAGGAGACATCATGGCCCGCAATAAGATCGCGCTGATCGGCGCCGGCAACATCGGCGGCACGCTCGCGCACCTCGCGGCGAAGAAGGAACTCGGCGATATCGTCCTGTTCGACGTGGTCGAGGGCGTACCGCAGGGCAAGGCGCTCGATCTCTCGCAGTGCGGCCCGATCGAGGGCTTCGACGCGAAGATCACCGGCAGCAACGATTATGCCGACATCGCGGGCGCCGACGTCATCATCGTCACCGCCGGGGTCGCGCGCAAGCCGGGCATGAGCCGCGACGACCTGCTCGGCATCAACCTGAAAGTGATGAAGGCGGTCGGCGAGGGCATCAAGGCCAACGCCCCCGACGCTTTCGTGATCTGCATCACCAACCCGCTCGACGCGATGGTGTGGGCGCTGCGCGAGTTCTCGGGTCTGCCGCATAACAAGGTCGTCGGCATGGCGGGCGTGCTCGACAGCGCGCGGTTCAGCCACTTCCTCGCCGACGAGTTCAAGGTTTCGGCCAAGGACGTCACCACCTTCGTGCTCGGCGGCCACGGCGACACCATGGTGCCGGTGGTGCAATATTCGACCGTCGCGGGCATTCCGGTCCCCGATCTCGTCAAGATGGGCAAATCGACGCAGGAGCGGATCGACGCGATCGTCAAGCGGACCCGCGGCGGCGGCGGCGAGATCGTTGGGCTCTTGAAGACCGGCTCGGCCTTCTACGCGCCCGCGACCAGCGGCATCGCGATGGCCGAGGCGTATCTTGGCGACAAGAAGCGCGTGCTGCCGTGCGCGGCCTATGTCGAGGGGCAGTACGGCGTCGACGGGCTGTATGTCGGCGTGCCGTGCGTGATCGGCGCCGGCGGCGTCGAGCAGGTGATCGAGATCGCGCTCGACGACGAGGCGAAGACGAACCTCGGCGTGTCGGTCGATGCGGTCAAGGAGCTGCTGGAAGCGTGCAAGGGCATCGATGAGAGCTTGAAGTAAGCTGTTCCCCGGCGAAGGCCGGGGTCCAGTTGGGGGAGCTTCGAGGTGGAGAAAGCCGGCTTTGTCTACATCATGGCGAGCCAGCGCAACGGAACGATTTATATCGGCGTGACGAGCGATTTGCCCAAACGAATTTGGGAACATCGCAATGACATCGTCGAAGGGTTCACGAAGAAGTATCGCTGTCATTCGCTGGTCTGGTTTGAGGCGCATGACAGCATCGAGTCAGCACGGCAGCGTGAGCTGCGGATGAAGGAATGGAGGCGCGCCTGGAAGGTGCGAGAGATCGAAGGACTCAATCCCGATTGGGACGACCTGTACGATCGTATCGCGCTGCCATGAGCGTTTCGTAGCTGGACCCCGGCCTGCGCCGGGGAACTAGGAGTTTGAATGAGCATCCTCGTCGACAAGAATACCAAGGTCATCACCCAGGGCATGACCGGGGAGACCGGCAGCTTCCACACCCAGGCGGCGCTCGATTACGGGACGCAGATGGTCGGTGGCGTCACGCCGGGCAAGGGCGGGACGACGCATCTCGGGCTGCCGGTGTACGACACCGTCGCCGAGGCGAAGTCGAAGACCGGGGCGGATGCCTCCGTCATCTACGTGCCGCCACCGTTTGCTGCGGATTCGATCCTCGAGGCGATCGATGCCGAGATTCCGCTGATCGTGTGCATCACCGAAGGCATTCCGGTGCTCGACATGGTCAAGGTGAAGCGCGCCCTCTCCGGCTCCAAGTCGCGGCTGATCGGCCCGAACTGCCCCGGCGTGCTGACGCCGGGCCAGTGCAAGATCGGCATCATGCCGGGCAACATCTTCAAGCAGGGCTCGGTGGGCGTCGTGTCGCGTTCGGGCACGCTGACCTATGAGGCGGTGTTCCAGACCTCGAACGCCGGGCTCGGCCAGACCACCGCGGTCGGCATCGGCGGCGATCCGGTCAACGGCACCAACTTCATCGACGTGCTCGAGCTGTTCCTCGCCGACGACGCCACCCAGTCGATCATCATGATCGGCGAGATCGGCGGTTCGGCCGAGGAAGAGGCGGCGCAGTTCCTCAAGGACGAGGCGAAGCGCGGGCGCAAGAAACCGATGGCGGGCTTCATCGCCGGCCGCACGGCGCCGCCGGGGCGTCGCATGGGCCATGCCGGCGCGATCGTGTCGGGCGGCCAAGGCGGCGCCGAGGACAAGATCGCGGCGATGGAAGCGGCGGGGATCAAGGTGGCGGATAGCCCGAGCGAGTTGGGCTCGACGTTGCTGAGTGTGTTGAACGGCTGATGAAATGTGCTCCCGCGAAGGCGGGAGCCCAGACTGGACCCCCGCCTTCGCGGGGGTACAACAAGGATGCGGGCCATGGGTTACGAAGGCCAGGATTTCAGCGAGATCGCCGGGGGCGTGAGCCCGGCGTTCGTCGAGACGCTGTACAAGCGCTTCCAGAGCGACCCCGCGTCGGTCGAGCCGGGTTGGCGCGGCTGGTTCGAAGGACTCGAATCGACCGTGACCGCGCCGAGCTGGCAACAGCCGAACTGGCCGCTGTCGACAACCGACGACCTCACCGCCGCGCTCGATCCGACGCAGATGGAGCCCGCGCCCAAGCCCGCCAGGAACGGCAAGCCCGCGCCCGCCGCCGCCCCGGTCAGCCAGGACGCGATCGTCAAGGCGTGCGACGCCTCGATCCGAGCGATGATGCTGATCCGCACCTATCGCGTGCGCGGGCACCTTGCCGCCAATCTCGATCCGCTGGGTCTCTCCAAACGCGAGATGCCCGAGGATCTGCGCACCGAATATCACGGCTTCCATGACAGCGAGCTCGACGAGAAAATCTATCTCGGCGGCTGCCTCGGCCTGCAATATGCGACGCTGCGCGAGATCGTCGACATCCTGCGCGCCAATTATTGCGGCAATGTCGGCCTCGAATATATGCACATCGCCGATGTCGAGGAACGCCGCTTCCTGCAGGACCGCATGGAGGGCAAGGACAAGGCGATCGACTTCACCCCCGAGGGCAAGCAGGCGATCCTCAACAAGGTGATCGAGGCCGAGCAGTACGAGAAGTTCCTCGGCAAGAAATATGTCGGTACCAAGCGCTTCGGGCTCGACGGCGGCGAGAGCATGATCCCGGCGCTCGAAAGCGTGATCAAATATGGCGGCCAGATGGGCGTCAACGAGATCGTGTTCGGCATGGCGCATCGCGGGCGCCTCAACGTGCTCGCCAACGTGATGGGCAAGCCGTTCCGCGCGATCTTCCATGAATTTTCGGGCGGATCGGCCAATCCCGACGACGTCGGCGGCTCGGGCGACGTGAAGTACCACCTCGGCACTTCGACCGACCGCGCGTTCGAGGGGATCAGCGTGCACATGTCGCTGGTCGCCAACCCCTCGCACCTCGAAGCCGAAGACCCGGTGGTGCTCGGCAAGACCCGCGCGATCCAGACGATCGCCGGCGATCTCGACCAGCATACCGGCTCGCTCCCCGTCCTGATCCACGGTGACGCGGCGTTCGCCGGCCAGGGCATCGTATGGGAATGCCTCGGCTTTTCGGGCATCCGCGGCTACAATACCGGCGGCTGCATCCACTTCGTCATCAACAATCAGATCGGCTTCACCACCAGCCCGCAATTCGCGCGCTCCTCGCCGTATCCGAGTGACGTGGCGAAGGGCGTCCAGGCGCCGATCTTCCACGTCAACGGCGACGATCCCGAGGCGGTGACCTTCGCCTGCAAGATGGCGATCGAGTTCCGCCAGAAATTCCACCGCGACATCGTCATCGACATGTGGTGCTACAGGCGGTTCGGCCATAACGAGGGCGACGAGCCGAGCTTCACCCAGCCGCTGATGTACAAGGCGATCCGCAAGCATCCCGGAGTCGCCGAAATCTACGGCCAGCGGCTGCTGCAGGAAAAGGTGGTCGATCAGGCCTGGATCGACGCGCGGGTGAAGGAATTCACCACGCTGCTCGAAGGCGAGTTCGAGGCTGGGCAGAGCTACAAGCCCAACAAGGCGGACTGGTTCGCCGGGCGCTGGTCGGGGCTGCACGCGCCGGCCGACGAGGAAAGCGCGCGCCGCAATGTCGAGACGAGCATCGACAAGAAGCTGTTCGATTCGCTCGGCCGCACGCTGACCACGGTCCCCGACAGCATCCAGATCCACAAGACGCTCGCACGCGTGATCGACGCCAAGCGCGAGATGTTCAAATCGGGCGAGGGCTTCGACTGGGCGACCGGCGAGGCGCTGGCGTTCGGCTCGCTTCTGTCGGAAGGCTATGGCGTCCGCCTGTCGGGGCAGGATTCGGGCCGCGGCACCTTCTCGCAGCGCCATGCGGTGTGGGTCGATCAGACCGACGAGCACAAGTACATCCCACTCGAACATGTCGAGCATGGCCGGTTCGAGGTGCTCGACAGTCCGTTGAGCGAATATGGCGTGCTCGGCTTCGAATATGGCTATGCGCTCGCCGACCCCAAGACGCTGGTGATGTGGGAAGCGCAGTTCGGCGATTTCGCCAACGGCGCGCAGATCATGATCGATCAGTTCATCGCGAGCGGAGAGGCCAAGTGGCTGCGCGCCAACGGGCTCGTGATGCTGCTGCCGCATGGCTATGAGGGCCAGGGGCCGGAGCATTCGTCGGCGCGGCTCGAACGCTATCTGCAGCTATGCGCGCAGGACAATATGCAAGTCGCCAACTGCACCACGCCGGCCAATTACTTCCACCTGCTGCGCCGGCAGATGCACCGCAGCTTCCGCAAGCCACTGGTCATCATGACGCCGAAGTCGCTGCTGCGGCACAAGATGGCGGTCTCCAAAACGGCCGACTTCATCGGCGACAGCCATTTCCGCCGCCTGCTGTCCGATCCGTCGGCGCCGGCGGACGCGGATACCAAACGGCTGGTGCTGTGCTCGGGCAAGGTCGCCTACGACCTGATCGAGGCGCGCGACGCCGCGGGCGATACCGAAACGCAGATCGTCCGCGTCGAGCAACTCTATCCGTTCCCCGGCGAGCCGCTGACCGCGCGACTGAAGAATCTGCCCAACCTGACCGACCTGGTGTGGGCGCAGGAAGAGCCGAAGAACAACGGCGCGTGGAGCTTCGTCGAGCCGTTCATCGAAGCGTCGCTGGCCGATGCCAGGTCGCCGGTGACGCGCGCGCGCTACGCCGGCCGCGCCGCCTCGGCCTCGCCGGCGACCGGGCTGATGAAGCGCCACCAGATGGAACAGGGCGCGCTCGTCGCCGACGCGCTCGGGCATAACGTTCGCGAAGAGATCCGCCGGACGCGGAAGGGCTAAGTCACCTCCTTTGCACCTCCCCGGCGAAGGCCGGGGCCCAGGTGGGAAGGCTGAAGTAATGGAGCGCGGCGCCCGCCAATCGGCGTCTCGCAACTGGACCCCGGCCTTTGCCGGGGAGGGAAAGAGAAAAGATGGCCGAAGTCAAAGTCCCCGTTCTGGGCGAATCGATCACCGAAGCGACGCTCGGCGAGTGGCTCAAGCAGCCGGGCGATCCCGTCCAGGCCGACGAGCCGATCGCCAGCCTGGAAACCGACAAGGTCTCGGTCGAGGTGCCCTCGCCGGTCGCCGGGGTGATGGGTGAGCAGAAGGTCGCGGTCGGCGACACGGTCGAGGTCGGCGCGCTGATCGCGAGCGTGGATGAAGGCGGCGCCGGCGCGGCTGCCCCCGCCCCTGCCCCTGCCGCGTCGCCCGAGCCGCAGCCCAAGGTCGAGGACGCCGCTGCCCCCGCGACCGCCGGTCAGCAGGCCCCCGCCGGGAATGTCGACGCCGCCGCGCTGTCGCCCTCGGTGCGGCGCGCGGTGCTCGAATATGGCGTCGATCCGGCGACGATCACCGGCACCGGCAAGGACGGGCGGATCACCAAGGATGACGTGATCGCGGCGTCGAAGGCCGCGCCGGCGGCGAAGCCGGCATCGGACGCGAGCGCTGCGCCTGCCGCCGCCCCGGCTGCGGGCGGGGAGCGGAAAGAAGAGCGCGTCCGCATGACTCGCTTGCGCCAAACCATCGCCAAGCGCCTCAAGGAAGCGCAGAACACCGCGGCGATGCTCACCACGTTCAACGACGTCGACATGACGGCGGTGATCGAGGCGCGCGCCAAGTACAAGGATATGTTCGAGAAGAAGCACGGCGTCCGCCTCGGCTTCATGGGCTTCTTCGCCAAGGCGGCATGCCTGGCGCTCAAAGACGTGCCGAGCGTCAACGCCTCGATCGACGGCGACGAGATCGTCTATCACGATTATGCCGACATCTCGGTCGCGGTGTCGGCGCCGCAGGGGCTCGTCGTGCCGGTGGTGCGCGATGCCGACCAACTCTCGATCGCCGAGATCGAAAAGACGATCGGCGATTTCGGCCGCCGCGCCAAGGACGGCAGCCTCAAGATGGAAGAGATGAAGGGCGGCACCTTCACCATCTCCAACGGCGGCGTGTTCGGTTCGCTGCTCTCCACCCCGATCATCAACCCGCCGCAATCGGCGGTACTCGGGCTGCACCGCATCGAGGATCGTCCGGTAGTCCGCGACGGGCAGGTGGTGGTGCGGCCGATGATGTACCTCGCGCTCAGCTACGATCACCGCCTGATCGACGGCCGCGAGGCGGTGACCTTCCTCGTCGCGCTCAAGAACGCGATCGAGGACCCGACGCGGATTTTGATCGACCTGTAATCATCCCTATGTTCCCCGGCGAAGGCCGGGGCCCAGCATCGGGCCGGCCGTAACTGGACCCCGGCCTTCGCCGGGGAACGGAGAATTTATGGCTGAATACGACTATGACGTCCTCGTGATCGGCGCCGGGCCGGGCGGCTACGTCGCGGCGATCCGCGCGGCGCAGTTGGGGCTCAAAACCGCGTGTGCCGAGAGCCGCGAGACGCTGGGCGGGACTTGCCTCAATGTCGGCTGCATTCCGTCCAAGGCGATGCTGCATGCCAGCGAATTTTACGATCACGCCGCCAATGGCGCGATGGCCAAGATGGGCATCAAGGTCACCCCCGAGCTCGATCTCGACACGATGCACGGCCAGCGGCTCGACGCGGTCAAGCAGCTAACCGGCGGGATCGCGTTCCTGTTCAAGAAGAACAAGGTCGACTGGTTGAAGGGCAAGGCGTCGTTCGAGGACGCGCATACGGTTACCGTCGCGGGCAACAAGGTTACGGCGAAGAACATCGTCATCGCGACCGGCTCGTCGGTGACGCCGCTGCCCGGCGTCGAGATCGACCAGAAGGTGGTGGTCGATTCGACCGGCGCGCTCGAGCTGCCCAAGGTGCCCGAGCATATGGTGGTGATCGGCGGCGGGGTGATCGGGCTCGAGCTCGGCAGCGTGTGGCGTCGGCTCGGCGCCAAGGTGACGTGCGTCGAATTCCTCGACCAGATCCTGCCCGGCTTCGACGGCGAGGTCCGCAAGGAAGCCAACAAGATCTTCAAGAAGCAGGGCATCGAGTTCAAGCTCGGCACCAAGGTCACCGACGTCACCGTCAGTGGCGACAAGGCGACGCTGACGGTCGAACCCGCCAAGGGTGGCGACAGCGAGACGATCGAGGCGGACTGCGTGCTGGTCTCGATCGGCCGCAAGCCCAATACCGACGGACTCGGGCTCGACAAGATCGGGCTGACGCCGAACCAGCGCGGGCAGATCGAGACCGATCACGACTTCGCGACCAAGGTCCCCGGCGTATGGGCGATCGGCGACGTCATCCCCGGCCCGATGCTCGCGCACAAGGCCGAGGACGAAGGCATCGCGGTCGCCGAGAACATCGCCGGCCTCACCGGCATCGTGAACCACGACGTGATCCCAAGCGTCGTCTACACCTGGCCCGAGATCGCCGGGGTCGGCCTCACCGAGGAAGCGGCCAAGGAGCGCGGCGAGGTCAAGGTCGGCAAGTTCCCGATGCTCGCCAATTCGCGCGCCAAGACCAACCACGAGCCCGACGGCTTCGTGAAGGTGATCGCCGATGCCAAGACCGACCGCGTGCTCGGCGTGTGGATCATCGCCAGCGTCGCCGGCACGATGATCGCCCAGGCCGCGCAGGCGATGGAATTCGGCGCGACGAGCGAGGACATCGCCTATACCTGCCACGCCCACCCGACGCATTCGGAAGCGATCAAGGAAGCGGCGATGGCGGTGACCGGCAAGCCCATTCACATCTGAGCCGGCGCTCGATTTAGCGTCAGCTAAATCGGCGCGAACCCCGGCTCAGATCGGCCGGCGGGGCTCAAGCCCCGGCCGACGGCGCCGCGGTGGCGCCCCGC
>JBQCHO010000097.1:0-36337 GCA_051954635.1 Sphingomonas sp.
ATCCTCACCGAGATACTCGCCCGCCGGCTGCAAATTGACGATCAGCGGCACATCGGCGCCGTGCTCCTCCCAGTCGGCGAGCGTGAGCTCGACGCCGATATGGCCGGCGATCGCGTTCAGGTGGATCGGCGCGTTGGTCGACCCGCCGATCGCCGAGTTGACCCGGATCGCGTTGAGGAAGGCGGCGCGCGTCATGATGTCCGAAGGCTTGCGGTCGGCCGCGACCATCTCGACAATAGCCTTGCCGGTGCGCCACGCGCATTCCTGGCGGTCGCGGTAGGGCGCGGGGATCGCCGCCGAGCCCGGCAGCGACATGCCCAAGGCCTCGCATAGCGAGTTCATCGTCGTCGCGGTGCCCATCGTGTTGCAGAAGCCCGTCGAGGGCGCCGAGGAGGCGACCAGCTCGATGAACCCCTTGTAATCGATCTCGCCGGCGGCGAGCATCTCGCGCGCCTTCCAGATGATCGTCCCCGATCCGGTGCGCTCGCCCTTGTGCCAGCCGTTGAGCATCGGCCCGACCGATAGCGCGATCGCGGGCAAGTCGACGGTCGCCGCCGCCATCAGGCAGGCCGGCGTAGTCTTGTCGCAGCCGATCGTCAGCACCACCCCGTCCAGCGGATAGCCGTAGAGCACCTCGACCAGGCTGAGATATGCCAGGTTGCGATCGAGCCCCGCGGTCGGGCGCTTGCCGGTCTCCTGGATCGGGTGGATCGGGAACTCGATCGGAATGCCGCCGGCCTCGCGGATCCCCGCCTTGACCCGCTCGGCCAGCACGACGTGATGGCGGTTGCACGGCGCCAGATCGCTGCCGGTCTGCGCAATGCCGATGATCGGCTTGCCCGACTGCAGCTCTTCGATCGACAGCCCGTAGTTGAGATACTTCTCCAGATACAGCGCCGTCATGTCCGCGTTCGACGGATCGTCAAACCACGCCCGCGACCGCAATACCCTCAGCCCCTCGTCCATGACGCCCCCTTTTTATCAGATACTTGTCCGTCACGGCGCCGCCCATCGTCGTGGACAGCGACATGCCAATCTATGGCAATCGAAAATGTTCGGCAACATATATAATATAAAAGATATGTATCAAGGTTCGCTGATGTCAGCTGTGGAAAACGATCCATGCGGCCGACGGCAATTCCTCGCCAAACGGGCAACATATCCTCATTCTAATAAAACAAATCGTTATAATGAATGCCGTTGCGACGTCCTACAAATATGATAAGTGCGAATCAGGATAAAAGCCCAGGGGAGAGATAACGTGATTACGCGATCGATGATGTTGCTCGGCATGTCGGCATTGACCTACGCGACAGCCGCTTCCGCTCAGGATACCCCCGCTGCGCCCGTCGCGCCGCAAGCCGAAACGGCGGATGCCGCGACTGCCGGGCAAGACATTGTTGTCACCGGCATCCGTCAGAGCCTCGAACGCGCGGCCGAGATCAAGCAGGAAGCGCCGCAGGTCGTCGATTCGATCGTCTCGCAGGATATCGGCAAGTTCCCCGATCCGACCACCGCGGCGGCGCTGCAGCGCGTGCCCGGCGTCCAGGTTTCGGTCTCCCAGTCGAACGAGATCGGCAACGTCAAGGTACGCGGGCTCGGCGACATCCTGACGACGCTCGACGGGCGCGAGATCATCACCGGGACCGGACGCACCTTCTCGCTCCAGGATCTGCCCGCCGACGCGCTGTCGCGGGTCGACGTGATCAAGACCAACACCGCCGACATGATCGAAGGCGGCATCGCCGGGACGATCGATCTCGAGCTCAACAAGCCGTTCAACTTCAAGAAGCCGACGATCGTCGCCAGCGCGCGCGGCACCTACGGTCTAAAGGCCGACAAGCTCGACCCGCAAGTCAATCTGCTCGCCACCGATACGTGGCACACCGGCATTGGCGATATCGGCGTATTGATCAACGGCAGCTGGTCGCAAACGCACTATAATCATCCGCGCACCCGTGAAGGCGTGCGTCGCTCGGGACAGACCTATGCGCCTCCGGGCGGCACCAACACCATGCCCTATTCGGTCGATGGCGCGCTGATCCCCAACGTCGTCGAAAGTCATTCGGACTACGGCGAATATCAGCGCCCAGAGGTCAACGGATCGATCCAGTGGCAGGCCAGCGACCATCTGCAGGTTTATGCCGATGGCCTCTACACCGGGTATCGGTCGAAAAGCCAATGGTCGCTCGCCAATGCGCAGCTGTTCATGCCGGGCACGTCGATCTCGAATGTCCAGTTGACCGACCAGTGCTTCGACGCGCGCGTCAAGCCCAATGGCCAGACCCCGCTGCCGTCGAACGACGGCCGCGGCAATTATTCGCTGCCCTATTTCCAGGTCCAGAATCTTTGCGCGCTGAAGTCGGCGACTTTCTCTAACGCATTCAGCGAGCAGAAGACCTACACCTACAACAACCGCACCGACAGTTGGCTGGGGGCGCTGGGCGCAAAATACGATACCGACAATGCCAGTGTTAAGGGTGAGGTATCGTACCAGCGTTCGATCACCCAGAACAGCACCGTGCTGGTCGCACTCGGCCAGACCTTGCCGACCTTCAATTACACCGCCGACACCGGCAACGGCCCGGTCGTCGATACCGGCGACACGTATCTCAGCCCCGACAATCTCATTTTCAGCGAAGGCCTCGATCAGGACTTCAATCGGTCGAAGGGCACGCTGTTCCAGGGACGGCTAGACAGCAAGATCGACATCGACAGCTCGTTCCTCTCGGCGTTCCAGGTCGGCGCTCGCTACGCCGATCACACCGCCGAATATCAGCAGGCGGTGGTCAATACCGCGGCACCAAAGGGCAATCTCCACGTCGTCGACGCGGGGCTGCCGGACGACTTCCTGTCGCTAATGCCCGGCGTTCCCAATTTCGCTGGCGGCAATGGCGCGCTGGTGCCGAACCCCGATTACATGCGCACGCTCGAAGGGCGCAACGCGATCCGTGAAATCTATGGGTTGCCGGACGGCGATCCAGCCTATCAGCCGCAGCGCCGCTTTTATGCGCACGAGAAGACGATCGCGACCTATGTCCAGTTGGGCTACAAGCTCGGAATCACCGACAACATCGTGCTCGATGGCCTGGTCGGCGTCCGCCCGACCCGCACCGAGCGGACGATGGAAGGCTCGAACATCATCAACGTGCCGGCGAGCGGCGGGCAGCCCGCCCACACCGAGGTGCTGCCGCTTCAGAGCCATACCACCGACACCGATATCCTGCCCAATGCCAGCGCCCGGCTGCGCTTCGGCGGCGGCCTGCAATTGCGCGCGACCTATGCCGAGACGATCGCGCGGCCCGATTTCGGCTCGCTCAATCCGAGCCTGACCTACTCGCTGTCGACCAACCCGAACCTTCTCAATTCGGGTTCGGCAGGTAACCCCAATCTGTTGCCGCAGAAATCGGAGAGCTACGATACGTCGCTCGAATATTATTTCCGCCACGGGTTCGCGGCGGTCGCGGTCTACAAGCGCAACATCACCAACCGCATCGTCTCGTCCTCGAGCATCGAATCGATCAACGGCATCGACTATTCGATCGGCCGCCCGCGCAATATCGGCGCGGCGGAACTGAAGGGCGTCGAAGTCAGCGGGCCGATGTTCTTCGACTTCCTGCCCGGAATATTCTCGGGCCTCGGTGCGATGGGTAATTTCACCTACGCGGATTCGAAGGTCAAGGGCAGCGATCCGCTCGCCGGGCAGGCGCTGCAAGGCGTGTCGAAGTATAATTTCACCGCCGGCGCACTGTTTGAAAAGGGCGGGATTTCCGGCCGCCTGGTCTATACCTATCGTTCGCATTATTACGATGGCGACGTCACTGGCAGCTTGGCGATCCGCGAACTCGCCGATCCGTCGCGCGTCAACGATCCGACCTACAACCCGCTGCTGCTCAATTACGTCAAGGCAGCCGGCCGGCTCGACTTCGGGCTGAGCTGGGATGTCAGCGACAATCTGCGCTTCGACGTCGGCGGGACAAACATTCTCGGCAACCGGTATCAGGGCTACTACAACCAGCCGGGCCTGACGCAGGAATATCGATACGACGATACCACCTACACTTTCGGCGTTCGCTTGCGCCTGTGATGATCCAGGTGCGGCGGGGCGGCTTTACTGCCCCGCCGCACCTGCTCCGAACTCTCCGAACGCCAGACGCAATCGACGGCTTCCGATCTTGCGAACAATTCTTATCGCCGAACGTTTCGCTCTCCACGACAGAGTGGGAGAGCTCGATGAACAGCCTTTTCACGAAGATTGCCACGCGAAGCGCCAACTGGATGGGACAGCCGCAGGGGTTCGTGCTGGCGACGCTGGCGTGCATCATCTGGGCGGCGACGGGCCCGCTCTTTCATTATTCGGATACGTGGCAGCTCGTGATCAACACGGGCACGACAGTGCTGACCTTTCTCGCGGTGTTCCTTATCCAGAATTCGCAGAATCGCGATGGCGCGGCGATCCAGGCGAAGCTCGACGAACTGATGCGCGCAATCCCCAAGGCGCGCCCGGAATTCATCGGCATCGAGCATCTGACCGATGCGGAAATTTGCGCGATCCGTGACGCGTTGGAGCATGAAGAAGGGGGCGGGAACGGTGCCACCAAAGGGCGCGACGGCCCCAATTCTCCCGAGAAGAGCGTGGACGAGCTTCTGCATCGCCGCTGAAGCGGCCGCTCACAAGCCGCGTGATTATGGGCCCTTAACCCAGAGAAGCCGGGAGTATTCCGAATGGCCTCGCGCCGCGATCGATTATCGGTCATTTGTTGTATCCATGCCCAAGAGCTTCCCAGACGCTTGGGCCAACACTTTCGCTGTGTAAGAGGCGGCATTCATGATTGTAGCTGAGCTTTCGCGTGGTCGCTTCGCCCCGATCGTCGCTCTCTTAATGCTCTTGTGTTGCGGAAGTTCGGCGCTGTGGTTGTTCTGGCAACAGCGTAACGCCGACATTTGGGTCCGCCACACGCTGTCGGTTCAGAATCAATTGGGCCAGGTTCAGGTGTCGGCGACGCGGGCTGAAATTAATCGCCGAGGATACCTGCTGACCGGAGATCCGCGCGATATCGATGCCTTTCGACAAGCTCAAAAAACGGTGGGTCCCAATCTCGCCGAACTATCGACGATGACCACGGACAACCCAGCCCAGCGCCGCCGGATCGCGCAGCTCACCGCAATCATGAACCAGCGCCTGAGCGAAATGGAGCGAACGATCCAGCTGCGCGAGCAGGGAGAGCCGACACTCGCCATCGCCATCGTCGAAAGTCAATCGAGCCGAAACGTCATTCGGCAGATCGTCGCGCTTACCTCGGCCATTCGCGCGGAAGAGCTGCGGCTTCTTGCCCAGCGTCGTGATCAATCACGCAAGCTGGAGATTTTGGCGCGGATCAGCCTCGTCGGCAGCGGCTTGCTCGTGCTTCTGCTCGCGGCGGTCTACGAACGCGATCGACGTCGTCGCTTGCGGCAATTGGCCGAGACCAACACCGTCCTCGAAGACGATATCGAACGCCGGGAGGAAATCGAACGGCAGTTGGCGTTGCTGGCGAACAACGCAACCGACGCGGTTTTTCGGCTCGATCTGTTCGGCGTCTGCCTTTACGCCTCACCGTCGGTCCGCGACATTTTGGGCTTCGAGCCCCATCAGTTGATCGGTCATCCGATCCTCACCCGCATTCATGCCGACGATATCGACCATATATTCGATTGCCTCCGTCGCCTGCGCGAAGGCGACGTCGAGCGCATCGTCGTCGTCTATCGCACCGAACGTCTCGATACGCCCGGGACGTGGCGTTGGCTCGAGGCGAGTTGCGGTTTGGTGTGCGATGCGGACGGCGCACCGATGGAGGTGATCGCATCGGTGCGCGATGTCAGCCGGCGCAAGCAGCTCGAAATCGAACTCGATGCGGCGCGCAGCCGGGCCGAAGCCGCCGCCAAGGCAAAGTCGAGCTTCCTCGCCAATATGAGCCACGAGATCCGGACCCCGATGAACGGCGTGATCGGCTTTACCGAGCTGTTGTTGGCGAGTGACCTTGGCACCGAGCAGCGTCGCCATGCCGAGCTCATCGCGGATTCGGGCCGGGCGATGATGCGGCTTCTCAACGACATCCTCGACATCTCCAAGGTCGAGGCGGGACAGATGAAGATTGTCCATCAGCCGTTCGATCTGCCGCACGCGCTGAAGGCTTGCTGCAAGCTGGTCACCGCGGCGACGGCGCAGAAAGGGCTCGAACTGCACTGCGAGCTCGACGACGATCTGCCGGTCGGCGTGCTGGGCGACGGCCTTCGGCTGCGTCAGATCGTGCTCAACCTGCTCGGCAACGCGATCAAATTCACCGAACAGGGCCATGTCGCGCTGCACGCGCGCCGGATGAACCATGCGCAGGGAGAGCGGGTCGAGATCGAGATCGCCGATACCGGTATCGGCATCGCGCCCGAACGCCAGAAAGCGGTCTTCGAACAATTCGTTCAAGCCGACGCCGAGATCGCGCCGCGTTTTGGCGGCACTGGGCTGGGACTCGCGATTAGCATGCAGCTAGCCCGTCTGATGGGCGGCGATCTCCGCCTCGAAAGCGAGCTCGAACACGGCACGCGGTTCTTCCTGACGCTGCCGTTCGAGCAGGCCGATCCGACGACAGTGCCTGTGCGCTCGCCTACTCCGGTCCCCGGCGCACCGCCCCATCCGCCGCGAGATATACGGGTGCTCGTCGCCGAGGATCACGACGTCAATCAGTTGCTCATCACCGCGATGCTCAAGCAACTCGGTTGCCGGCCGGAACTGGCCGCGACCGGGCGCGAGGCGGTAGCGAAGGTGGAAGCCGCCAAAAGCGGCGAGCCGTACGCCATCGTATTCATGGACATGCAGATGCCCGAGATGGACGGGCTGTCCGCCACGCGCCACATCCGCAACAGCGGGATCGGCGCGCGCGAGTTGCCCATTGTCGCGCTCACAGCCAATGCTTACGCCGATGACGTCCGCGCCTGTCTCGAAGCGGGCATGCAGGCGCACCTTGCCAAGCCGATACAGCTTCAAGAACTCGAGGCGGCGCTGTGCCGCTGGGCAGGCAAGCCGGCGGACACGACCCCGCAGGAACCTGTCGCCAGTATCACGCCGTCGCTCGACGCGCGTTATCGCGCGCGGAAGGAAGAAACGTTGCGGGCCATCGAGGCTGCCGTCGAAGCAGGCACGTTCGATGACGCGGTGATAAGCGACCTGGTCGATCGACTTCACAAGCTGGCCGGCAGCGCCGGGATGTTCGGCGAAGCGGCGCTGGGCGTGCAAGCTGGCGCGTTCGAGGACGGCCTGAAAGACTGGGCGGAAGATGAGCGCGCGCGATCCGCGGCGGAGGCGCTTGCGCGGATTCGCGAGGCGTCATAGCGATTCTTGCGCGTCGGCGGTCGACCAGCCATGAACGCGCCAGCCGCTATAGCTTTGCCACCCGCTCAAAATCGGACCCACGATGTTTTCCGCCGCGACCGCCTTGGCGGGACGGTCGTGAAAGCTGACTCGCGTCGGATCGGTGATCTGCTCCCCGACGAGGCGGAACACAGCTGCGTCCTGCGAGGCAGCCACCGGCTGATCGAACAAGACCGCCCCCTCGCCATCCAGGCTCAGCGTGCCGCGTTCGGCGCGGCGGTAACGACGTGTCGCCTCTCGGGCGACGGGGCCCGTTTCGATCGCGATGCGAACCGGCCAACGTCCGTCGGCGAGCCACGGCGCGGCGGCATCCACGATCAGTTGCGGCTCGGTGCGATAGGCCATCACGACGACAGCGCCGATCGCCGTTCCGGCACGATTCAGTGCCGCCTCCCCGGATGCGGACCGGTTCATCCACCACGGCACGTCGACCGTGAAAGGCTCACCCCATGCGGTGGCGATGGCGTCGATCGCATCGGCCCAGTCGCGCCAGCCCGTGAACGGATCCCGGGCAAAATCGGCTCGGCCGTAAGGTTCTATGTCGAGCTCGAGCCGGGGACGTTCGGCGCGACCCCATTGCTGGTCGCACCATGCGCTCCACGCGGCAAACCGCGCCGCCGCAGCGGCGGTGCCGGCAGCCGTCGCCATCGCCGGGTCGCCGTCCAGGAGGCGAAGGGTGATATTCTTTCTCCTCAGCGCGTCGGCAAGGCGAACGAGCGCCGGGCCCGGCGCTGCGGGCAGTTGCACTGCGAGTTCGCTCCAGCCCGCACGCGCCGCGAGTTCGGCCAAGTGATCCGGGTTCTCTCGCCATATGCGCGCATCCCAGACCCAGGTACCGCGCGCCCGAGGACGCGCGTCGATCGCGGCCGGTCCGATCGCGACGCTATCGATTCTGCCGTTCGCCGCTGACGGCGGGCAAGTCACGACGAGTTGATTGCGCGCGCCATCGAACGCCAACGACGAGGAGCTACCTAATCGCGCCTCGGCGCGGCTCGGCGCATCGTCCCCTGCTCGGACCGCAGAAAGGCCAAGCGCTTTTCCAGCACCGACGACCGACCATGCACCGGCATATCCCTGCGGCAAATGATGATCGGGCCAATCGATCATCACGCCTGCCGGCCGATCGCCCGCCGCACATGCGATCTCGATCCCCTTTGCCGTCGTGCTCAGCTTGACGCGTCCTTCGACGCCGAACGTGCGGTGGCGAGCCAGCGGCAAGATATCGCTGTCCAGCGGCACCAACGAGGGCACGCCAGGCGCCGTTGGCGGCGGCGCGATCGACAGCGGGCGGAAGCTACCCTGCTCGATCACGCCGGCCATCTCGACCTCAGTCATCGCCGCCCATCGGGCGAGCGCGGGGCCGGACCAAAGGCGATTGGAGGGGGCAGCATGGATCGGCGGGGACACAAGCAGCGCGATTGTTGCGGCTGATCCGAGCCATGATCGCCCCACCTTCACTTGCGCGCGAAGCCGGCCCGCCCGGCACTGGCCCAGCGCGTATCCTTTCGGAAGAAGCGCCACATGCCATAGATACGAAAGGCGAGATTAGCCTGGCGGTAGCCCAGATTTTCGATCACCGCGGCAAAGCCGATCATCCCTAGGTCGCGCGCGCTCGGTGTCCGGCGGAGTTGCGATTCCTCCAGCGCCAACGTGCCCAGGCTCAGCGCGGTGCCGAACAACACGGTGAGCGAGAAGAAGGCGAGAACGATCGCGCCGCTTTCGATCCCCATCAAGTAGAGCAACGGGATGAGCAGGTAGCCGAACAGTTCGCATGGCGGCCCGAGCACGTCCTCGATCACAATCAACGGGAAGCCGATCATGCCGATGCGTCCGTAACGCGGATTGCCGATCATCCGCGCGTGCCGCGTGATCGTCTCCAGCGCGCCTTGCTCCCAGCGCGCGCGCTGGTTGCGCAATCCCGTCCAAGTCGCCGGTGCTTCGGTCCAGCAGACGATCTCGGGAACGAAATCGATGCGGTAGGGCTGCTTGGTCTCACGCATCCGCCGGTGGAGCCGGGTGACTACTTCCAGATCTTCGCCGACCGTGTCGTGGCGATACCCACCGATCTCGACCAGCGCGCGGCGGCGGAACATGCCGAATGCGCCCGAGATGAGCATCAGCATGTCGAGCCGCGTATTGGCGATCCGTGCGGTGAGGAAGGCGCGGAGATATTCGAGGATTTGGAACCGCGGCAACCAGCCGCGCGGCAGGCGGATCTCGCGCACATGACCGCCTTCGACGATCGAGCCGTTGGCGATCCGGATCGCGCCGCCCACCGCCAACAGACTGCCGTCGTCGGACATGAAGGGCTCGGCGGCGCGCAACAGGCCATCGGGTTCGATGATCGAATCGGCATCGATGACGCAGACCAGCGGCGCGGCCGCGAACCCAAGCCCGGCATTGACCGCATCCGCCTTGCGGCCGTTTTCCTTGTCGATCACGATGAGGTTGGCATAGCGTGACGAGCCGTAGATACCCTTGATCCGCGTCGTCTGGAGCACCGCCAATTGCTCGCGCTCGATCGGGCGCATCTCGAAGCCGTCGATCAGGGTCTGCAGCGTTTCGTCGCTCGACCCGTCATTGACGACGATCACCTCGTGATCGGGATATTCGAGCGCCAGTAGTGCGCGAACGCTGTCGACGATGGACAGCGCTTCGTTGAAGCACGGCGCGATTACCGAGACCGGCAATGCCAGATCGGCGTAGCGCGTCCACAGGTCGTAGGAGCGGCTGGCGGGGCGTATCCGCGTGTGAAAGACGCGCGCCGCCAGCAGCAACTGGATCGTCGATACCAGGTTGCGCACTGATACGACGAGGAAGCAGACGATGCTGATCGCGATCAACGTGCCCACGCCGATCGCCCGCACGGTCTCCAACGGGTCGGCGACCGTCATGCCGCCCCCAACGCCTGCTCCGCCTGTTGCGCGCGAAGGCGCACCCAGGGCGAGGGGTCGTCTCTCAGCCTGACGATTGCCGCGCGGCTCATTTTCAGCCCCATTGTCTGGCAGGCCCGGATCGCGCGCGCGCGCACGGGGGGTTGGGGATCGTCGAGCAGCGCGATGATCCACGCGCCGGCGGCCGGATGGCCAAGCCGGCTGGCGGCGTCGATCGCGGCGATCCGCACCGGTGGATGGGCGTCGCGGGCGGCGATCGCCAGCAGGGCAAGCGCGTCAAAGTCCTCAGTCCAGCCGAGCGCATCGATCAGCAGTGCACGCACCGGCGGCGGCAGGTCCGCCGCTACCAGGGTGAACAACTCGTCGGGCCGCCGAGCGGCAAGCATCCGGAACAGCGCGCGATGGAGCGGCGTGATCGCGGTGTCGGTCAACCGCAATCGGTCGATCAGGACTTGCGGCGGCGGCAGTCCGTCGAGCCGGGCAAGCATCGTCGCCGCTTCCAGTCTCACGTCGTCATCCTGCTCGTCGCGCAGCGCGGCCGTCAGGGCGTCGAGCGCACGGGGGCCGCCGATGCTTCCGAGCAGGCGGATCGCCTCGACGCGCTTGCGCCGCGATCCGCGGCCTGCCTCGCGCGCGGCGCGCTCCAAGAGGTGCTGTTCCTCGACGAACGAGGTCAGACGGTCACGATCCTCGCCGCGAACGAGCTGTCCGAGGTGCCCGATCGCTGCGAGCCGAGCATGCGGATGCGCGCGATCAAACGCCGGGCGTGCGGTATCGCGATCGCCGAGCATCGCCATGATCTCGCGGGTCAGATCGCGCATGTCGCTTTGCTCCGCCGCCCGCGCGCGCTCGCGGCGGCCGCGGCGGATGACGAGGAACAGCAGCCACGCCGCCATCGCCAGCGCGCCGTAAATCGAAATCAGCGTCGCGATCCAGGCGGCATGATCGGCAAGGGGAGCGCCGGTCAAGTTCAGAACCTGATCTGCAGACCTAGCGACGCGCCCTTTTGCGTGTAGCTCAGATGGCGTCGTTCATAGTCGAGCCCGGCGCGCAGCGTGACGGCGTCCGACAGCGGCAGCGCGCCGCCGCCGAACGCCGCATCGACCTGTCGGGTTATGCCAGCCTCGGTATCGGGATAGGTCGCGGCGCCGGCGTAGAGGGTTGCGCCACCGGCGAACTCCTTGTCGACCCGGCCCGACGCGCCGCTGCGATGCGTGCCGCGCTCGTCCCACAGGTTGATCATCCGCGCTGTGACGCTGAGGCCGGCAGCAGGAATCGCCAGGCGCGCGCCCGGCTCGACCGCGGTGACGTTGACGCCGCGTCCATAGTCGGCGTGCCGGACGTCGGCAAGCAATATCAGCCGCGACGTGACCGCAGCTTCGACACCCCCGGCTACACTCAGTTTTTCGCGGAAATCGGCGTGCGGCGTGCCGGCGACCGCCAGATGGCCGCTGATCCCGCCGCCAAACTGCTGGTCGATGCGCGCCTCTAGCCGCGTGTCGATCGCGGTCTGGCGATCTTCACGCTCGGCCTGAACCGTCACGGTGGTTTGGGGCGCGACTTGGCCGAACGCCGCGAGCGTCGTCGTCGACCAGGTGCGGCTCGAACCGGCGTCGAAGTCGACCCGTGCCTCTGATTGGCTGATCGCGACGCCGAAGCGCCGATTGGCGGGGGACCTTCCGGCGGCGTCGAGCTGAACGGTGATCTGCCGCGCATCCTCATTGCCGCGATCGCGCAGATCGATCGCCTCCACCTCGCGGCGGGCGGCGGAGCGATCGCCCGACCACAGATAGGCACGCGCCAGCGCGGCCTTGATGTCGAGATCGTTCGGCGCCAGCGCCTCCGCTTGTTTCAGCGTCGAGATCGCGTCGCCATAGCGGCTCTTGCGCGCATATGCGCTGCCCAGCAGCCGCAGGATTTCAGGATCCTCGGGATTGGCCGCACGCGCCGCTTCCAGCGTTGTGATCGCACCAGCATCGTCATGCCGCTCGGTGGCTGCGCGCGCCGAGGCGATCATCGCGGCACGATCCGGCGGCAGAGCGCCCGCCTGGGCGACAAGACTCAGAATCAAGGGAGCGACGATCATGCCGGGTCCGCCGCGCGCGTGGTCTTCAAGATTGTGGCGACCCGCGCGACGAGCTCGTCGGGAATGAAGGGCTTGGTCAGGTAATCGCGCGCGCCTGCATCAAGGGCAGCGACGACGTCGGCCTGCGCCTTGCGCGATGTGAGCATCAGGACCGGCAGGCTGGGCCGCTCGGCCGCAAGCGCGCGCAACACGTCGGCGCCCGACATCACCGGCATCATCGCATCGAGCACCACGAGATCGAAATCGCCTGCGCGAGCGGCCTCAAGCGCGGCGGCCCCGTCCTCGAGGATCGTCACGTCATGTCCGGCCGCTTCGAGCTTGAAACGCACCAGTTCGCCCAACAAATCGTCGTCGTCGGCGACCAGAATCTTGGCCACGGCCCATCCTCCATTCGATAGCGACAACGCGTCCCTATCACCGTGGTCGCAATATTTCTCCCGTTCGCCACGCGTTAACCATTTTTATGTCCTCCATCCGTAGCGCCGCTTGGGCGCTTCACCGCAGCATTGCAGTGACAATGAGACCAAACGAGATCTGCTTCATCCTTAGAAAACGAATTTTTTTCGCAATTCGTTCTCCGCGATCGTATTCAAGTTGTTGGTGTGCGACCCTCAACAAGGTTGATCTTGGTACATCAACCTCGCGCTGGAGAGGCGCTGGAGTCGATCGAGATCGGCTATGCCGTAAATGCCAACGATCTAGCTTCGTCATGCTTCGCCAAGCATCAGCGGGGCGTTCGATGAAAACCACGGGGCAAATTCCGCAGCAGCTTACCGAAGCAAACGCGGCCCTGAACTGGCTCGGTTTTCCGGGACTTTCGGAATGGCGATAGGTCATTTCCCGCAGCAATTTGTCGTACCGAATGCTCTTCGGGAACCGCCTTGCCGGCGGCTCCCGAGCATTTTCAATGCTTTGAGAGTGGCTGGTGCCCAGAAGAGGACTCGAACCTCCACGACCTTGCGATCGCCAGCACCTGAAGCTGGTGCGTCTACCAATTCCGCCATCTGGGCACGGGGTAGGCCGCGGGCTCTAGGCGAGGGGGCGCGGGGTTGTCAACGGCGGTTGCGGGGAAATCGCACCCATGTCGCGCAACCGCTAAATCAACGCCAATTCCGCCAGTTTGCCGATTAGCGCGGGGGGCAGGGCGGCGACGCCGCTGGTACCGCTGCCGAGGTCGGCAGGCGCGTCGTTCGCTTCGAGATAGCGCCAGCCCTGGTGCGCGCGCTTCGGGCGGGCCTGGACCAGCACCAGGGCCGGGTCGATATGGATCGCGACGCGACCGCCTTCGGCCTCGCCGAACGTCAGGATCGGCGAGCGCGCGACGAGCTGATGCCTGATGATCCAGAACAGCGAACCCTGCGCGGTGATCTCCTCATGGCGCTTGGGCAGGTAGCGGGTCGTGAGGAATACCGGGCCGGCTTCGGCGCGCGCTTTCAAGCGTTCGGCGAGTTGCTCGACGTTCGACGCGCCGAACGCCACCTTGGTAATATGGAGCGCCATGTCGTCCGATTTGGGCGCGCGGTGCGCCCGCGACAAGTCAGCCGCCTAGGCCCCACAGCGTCGCGAGGCCGAGGAACGAGAAGAACCCCATCGTGTCGGTCAGCGTGGTGACGAACACGGCCGACGAGACGGCGGGATCGATCTTCGCCTTGTCGAGCGCGATCGGCACGAATACCCCGCCGAGCCCGGCGACAAGGTTGTTGAACAGCATCGCCAGCCCCATCACGATCGACAGGTCGCGATTGCCGTATATGAGGAAGCTGCCGATCGCGACCATCACCCCCAAAGACAGGCCGTTTGCCGCGGCGATGCGGAATTCGCGGACGATCATCCACCAGGTGTTCGAGCTGGTTAGCTGATTGGTCGCCAGCGCACGCACCACCACCGCGAGCGTCTGCGTGCCGGCATTGCCGCCCATGCCCGAGATGATCGGCATCAGCACCGCGAGCACCGCGAAGCGCCCGATCTCGCCTTGGAACAGCCCGACCACCGCCGAAGCGACGATCGCCGTGCCGAGATTGACGACCAGCCACATCAACCGCGTGCGCACGGTGAGGCGCAGCGGCTCGTTGATGTCGCCGTCACCCGCGCCCGACAGCAACAGTGTGTCCTCGCCGGCTTCCTCGGCAATGATGTGGACTACGTCGTCGACGGTGATCATGCCGACCAGCCGCCCGGTCGTGTCGATCACGGCTGCGGAGATCAGTGCGTACTTCTGGAAGCGCAGCGCGACCTCTTCCTGGTCCATGTCGACCGGGATCAGCGTCTGTTCGCGCGCCATCACATCGCCGAGGCGGACCGAGCGCGGCGCGCGCAGGATCCAGGACAGTTTGCACGTCCCGATCGGCTTGTGCCCGGGATCGACGACGAATACTTCCCAGAAATCGGTGGTTAGCTGATCGTCGGCGCGGAGATAATCGATCACGTCGCCGACGGTCCAATGTTCGGGCGCGGCGATCAGCTCGCGCTGCATCAGGCGGCCGGCGCTCTCTTCCGGATAGCTTAGCGCTTCCTCGATCGCCGCCCGGTCGTCGGGCTCCATCGCGCGGAGGACCTCGCGCTGGTCCGCGACATTCATGTCCTCGATGATCGCGACGGCGTCGTCGGTATCGAGCTCGGAGGCGAGGTCGGCGACCTGGTGGGGCTCGAGCGCGTCGATCAGGTCCTCGCGGACATAATCGTTCATCTCGGCGAACACCTCGCCGTCGAGCAGGTCGGTGATCGCTTGCGCCAGCGCGGCGCGCTCGTCGGCTGGGGTCAGCTCGAAAAGGTCGGCGATGTCGGCGGGGTGCAGCGGCTCGACCAGCTCGCGCGCCTCTTCCGCGCGATTTTCCTCCACGGCGTCGAGCACTGCGCGGACGAATTCGGGCTTGAGGCGGTCATCCTCGTCGAGCTGCGCCGATTCGGTCTCGGCCTCGGGCGTGAGTTGGGTCTCGCTCATCGGTCGACCTCCGGCCCTGGGTGCATGCGACTCGGCCCGTCTAGCCGGACGCAACGCCGATGCCAACGCTTGTTGGTTTGCGTCGTAGGCGCGACGCGTCTACGGGCGGCGCAATCTCATTTGAGGAGCATTCAATGGCCGATACACCCAAAACGCTGACGATGACGCTCGACGGCGGCGACGTCACGATCAAGCTGCGCCCCGATCTCGCGCCCAAGCATGTCGAGCGCATCGTCGGCCTTGCCAATGACGGCTTCTACGACGGCGTCGTGTTTCACCGCGTGATCCCGGGCTTCATGGCGCAGGGCGGCGATCCGACTGGCACCGGGATGGGCGGCTCCGAGCAGCCCGACCTCCCGGCCGAATTCTCGAAAGAGCCGCACGTCCGCGGCGTGTGCTCGATGGCGCGCGCGCAGAACCCGAACAGCGCCAATTCACAATTCTTCATCTGCTTCGACGACGCGCGCTTCCTAGACGGCCAGTATACGGTCTGGGGCGAAGTGACCGACGGCATGGATCTGATCGATGCATTGCCCAAGGGCGAGCCGCCGGCGAACCCGGGCAAGATCGTCAAGATGCGCGCAGCGTAACCAGAATCGCCGCCCCGGCTCGCGCTGGGGCGGCGCGTTACTTTTCTTCGAGCACCCGAATCGCCCAATCGTGGAATAGCCGCACCGGCCGCTGCGTGAGCGCACGGGGGCGGCAGACGAACCAATAGCTGTACGGGCTGTCGACCGGGATATCGAACAGCCGGACAAGTCGCGGGTCGCTCGCCTCGTCGAAATGGCTTTCGTGCATGAAGGCGACACCAAGCCCTTGCGCGGCGGCTTCGAGCATCAGTGCGCCCGAATCGAAATGATCGACCGCCGCGGGCTCGATGTCGTCGAGTCCGACCGCACGACGCCAGGCGGTGAAGGTGTCGGGCATGTCGCGGTGGAGCATGACCGTCAGCCCGGCGAGTTGCTCGGGCCGGGTGATCGGATCGGGCCCTTCGGTCAATGTGCGGCTGGCGATGGCATAGACGCGGTTGCGATCGAGGCGGCGGGCGTACAGCGTCGGGTCGATCGACCGCGCCAGCGCGATCGCGACGTCGACGCCGTCGCCGAGGCGGCTTAATCCGTGGCTGGTGGTGTCGATATCGAGATGCAGCTCGGGATGCTTGGCGCGCAACTCGCCCAGATGCGGGAACAGTTTTTGCGAGGCGTAGAGCGGCAGGATGCTGAGCCGCAGCCGCCACACTTCGGCCGGGCTGGTCATCGTCTCGACCGCATCCGACAACTGATCGAGCGCGGGCGAAACCTGCGCCAGCAGCCGCTCGCCATCGTCATTGAGCACCATTGCCTGATGTCGGCGTTCGAACAGCGGCCGATCGATGAAGCGCTCGAGCGCCTGGACGCGGCGGCTGAGGGCAGGGGGTGACAGCGCCAGCTCCTGGGCGGCGGCCTTAATCGAGCCCAGCCGCGCGACGGCGACGAAGGCTTCGATCGCGGTCAGCGGGGGCAGGCGGCGCATCAGAAGATCCTTTTGTGCATTGCGTCAAAGCGCTTGTGATCGGACAAATATGCGCGTCTTCGCCTCGAAAGCCAGCCGTGAATTGCAAAAAATGCAATCCCAATTAGTTCTTTCGCACTTGCACAATAACGTGCTGCGCTGCACATAGGGCGGGCCTTTCAGGCATCCTCTCCTAAAAACTTTCACGGGCTGGCCTTCGGGCTGGCCCTTTTTTTGTCCGTTACCGATACCAGTCCGGCCAGCCTGCCCTCGCAAAGCGGGAACCGCAATCCTATCTGGCGCGCTTCGACAAGGCGACGTCTATCCGAGGGGATTTCATGGCTGACAGCGAAACACCTGCGTACAAGTTGCAGGTCGCCAATGCGCGACCCGAGGATAGCGGGCGCGGCTTGGCACACCTGCCGCGGTCGCTGATGGCGCAGCTCGGCCTCGCCGAGGGCGACGTGATCGAGATCGTCGGCAAGCGCACCACCCCCGCACGCGCGGTTTTCCCCTACAACGAAGATGAGGGGCTGAAGATCGTCCGCCTCGATGGCTTGCAGCGAGCCAATGCCGGTGCTGGTTCGGGCGAATATGTCGAAATCCGGCGCGCCGAATCGAAGCCCGCGCAGCGCGTCGTGTTCGCGCCCGCGCAGCAGAATCTGCGTCTGCAAGGTTCCGCAAATGCGCTCCAGCGCACCTTCATGGGTCGTCCGCTGTGCCAAGGCGACGTCGTCGCTACAGCGGGTCAGCAGCGCGTCGACAATATCCCGCCCAACGTCCAGCAATTTCTCCGCGCGCCGGCTTATGCCCTGCAGGAGATTCGCCTGTCGGTGGTCGCGACCAACCCCAAGGGCGTAGTCCATATCGACGAGAATACCGAGATCGAGTTACGGCCCGAATACGAAGAGCCGCAGCAGTCGCGGCGCGCCGACGTCACTTATGACGATATCGGGGGCATGGCCTCGACGATCGACCAGCTCCGCGAGATGGTCGAACTGCCGCTGCGTTACCCTGAGCTGTTCCAGCGGCTCGGCGTCGATCCCCCCAAGGGGGTGCTGCTGCATGGCCCCCCCGGCACCGGCAAGACGCGCCTTGCCCGCGCCGTCGCCAACGAATCGGCGGCGCAATTTTACCTGATCAACGGCCCCGAGATCATGGGCTCGGCCTATGGCGAGTCCGAACAGCGCCTGCGCCAGGTGTTCGAGGAAGCCGCCAAGAACGCCCCCTCGATCGTGTTCATCGACGAGATCGATTCGATCGCCCCCAAGCGCGGCCAGGTCTCGGGCGAGGCCGAAAAGCGCCTCGTCGCGCAGCTCCTGACGCTGATGGACGGGCTCGAAGCCCGCGCCAATCTCGTCGTCATCGCCGCCACCAACCGCCCCGAGGCGATCGACGAGGCGCTGCGTAGGCCGGGCCGCTTCGATCGCGAGATCATCGTCGGCGTCCCAGACGAGCGCGGCCGCCGCGAAATCCTCGGCATCCACACCCGCGGCATGCCGCTCGGCGACAAGGTCGACCTGAACGAACTCGCCCGCACCACCTACGGCTTCGTCGGCGCCGATCTCGCCGCGCTGACCCGCGAGGCGGCGATCGAGGCGGTGCGCCGCATCATGCCGCGCCTCAACCTCGAGGAAGGCACGATCCCGCCCGAGGTGCTCGACGATCTGTCGGTCACCCGCGAGGACTTCATGGAGGCGATCAAGCGCGTCCAGCCCTCCGCCATGCGCGAGGTGATGGTCCAGGCGCCGCAGGTCCGCTGGGAAGATGTCGGCGGCCTCGACCAGGCGCAGGAGCGCCTCAAGGAAGGCGTCGAGCTGCCGCTGAAAGACCCCGACGCGTTCCGCCGCCTGGGCATCCGCCCGGCCAAGGGCTTTCTGCTCTACGGCCCGCCGGGCACCGGCAAGACCTTGCTCGCCAAGGCAGTCGCGCGCGAGGCCGAGGCGAACTTCATCGCCACCAAATCGTCGGACCTGCTCAGCAAATGGTATGGCGAGAGCGAGCAGCAGATCGCCCGCCTGTTCGCCCGCGCCCGCCAGGTCGCGCCGACGGTGATCTTCATCGACGAGCTCGACAGCCTCGTCCCCGCGCGCGGCGGCGGGCTGGGCGAACCGCAGGTCACCGAGCGTGTGGTCAACACGATCCTCGCCGAGATGGACGGGCTCGAGGAATTGCAGTCGGTCGTCGTGATCGGCGCGACCAACCGCCCCAACCTCGTCGATCCCGCCTTGCTCCGCCCCGGCCGCTTCGACGAGCTGATCTATGTCGGCGTGCCGAGCAAGGACGGCCGCCGCCGCATCCTCTCGATCCAGACGCAGAAAATGCCGCTGGCGGAAGACGTCGATCTCGACGATCTGGCGGGCCGCACCGATCGCTTCACCGGCGCCGACCTCGAAGACCTCGTCCGCCGCGCCGGCCTCGCCGCCTTGCGCAAGTCGCTGTCGTCGAACACCGTGACGATGGGCGATTTCGAGACCGCGCTGGAGGACTCACGCGCCTCGGTCACCCCGGAAATGGAAAAGGATTACGAGCAGATTGCCGCACGCCTGAAGCAGGACGCCGCGGCGATCCAGCCGATCGGTTTCGTCGGCCCCGGCATGCTCAAGCCGCGCGGCGGCGAATAGTCGACATACCACCCCGTCGCCCCGCTTGGGCGGCGGGGCAGGGGATCAGTCGCCCTGGCCGGGCTCGGGCGAGAAATACTTGTCGTATTTGCCTTCTTCGCCCTTGTGTGCGTCGGCGTCCTCCGGTGTCTGGCCTGCGTTGCGCGTGACGTTGGGCCACTGCGCCGAGAAGGTCGCGTTGATCTCGAGGAACTTCTCGAGGCCGTTTTCGGTATCGGGCAAAATCGCCTCGGCGGGGCATTCGGGCTCGCACACGCCGCAGTCGATGCACTCGCTGGGGTTGATCACCAGCATGTTCTCGCCCTCGTAGAAGCAATCGACCGGGCAGACTTCGACGCAATCCATATACTTGCAGCGGATGCAGGCCTCGGTGACGACGTAGGTCATTGCCGGAAAACTCCCTTGGCGGCGTGACGAATAGGGCTTCGCTATGCTTGCGCGCCGGGCGCGTCAATTCCTCGGCGCTTCCTGCGAGACGTTTGCAAGATCGGCATAGCAGCCGCGCGCCTCGGCGGGCGGCCCGCGACGCCCCGGCAGCGCCTCGATGCGGATGACGTGCACGCCCCCGCGATGATCGGCGAAGGTCAGCACGTTGCCGACGCGCACCGGCGTCGCTGCCTTCTCCACCGCGCGGCCGTCGATGCGCAGATGCCCCGATTCCGCCAGCGCCTGGGCGAAGGGCCGCGTCTTGGCGAGCCGTGCATACCACAGGAAGCGATCGAGCCGCATCGCCTCAGCCGCCATGCGCACCCCAATCGGCGAGCGCGGCGAAGGCGTTTTCGGGGCGCGGCCTGGCCGGCCCTTCGCGCCGCGGTCGTGGCCGTCCGCGCCACTGCCAATGCACCGCGCCCTCCGCCGCCACGCTGCGAAAGCCGAGTGCCGCCATCAGCCGCGCCAGCGTCTCGGGCGCCAATCCCATCGAGGTGGCGAGCGCCGGATCGGGCGCGAACGGTGCCTTGCCTTTGCGCGCCTCGTGCGCCGCGCGCGCGATCCGCTCGACCAGATCGATCCGCACCGCCTGCGCGCCGAGCGACCGAAACCCCGAAATGTCACCGCGCGGCAGCACCGTGGCCCCCTTGGGCGCGCTCGCTTTCACCGAAGCGTCGTCGGAAGCCGCGATCAGTGCCGCGCGCCAACGCGTCGCCTCGGGCTTTAGCAGCCGCGCATCGAACAGATCGAGCGACCCGATCGTGATACCCGCCTGACGCAGCCGCTTGCGCTCGGCCGGATCGAGCCGATCGACGCTCTCGCCGATCTGCCCCCGCGCCGCGATTCCGCCCGCGTCCAACAACGCCGCGCTCACCGCGCGCAGCGCCGGGCTCGCCGCCTCGTCGCGACTTAGCGCCGCGAGCCGCGCAAAGCCCGGCGCCTGCCGCGCGAGCTGCGCGGCGAGCCAGGTGTCCAGCCGGTCGCGAATACGATCAGCGAGCGGCTTGTCGAGACAATCGAGGCTGCGGTCGAGCGTCACCCGCGGCGCGGCCAACGATCCCCCGCGTCCCAACCTGGCCACTGCGTGGCCCTGCCAGTGAAGTTCCGCCCGCCCGCCCGGATCGGCGATCAGCACGATCGCCTTGTCCTCCGCCGCCGCCAAGGCTTCGCCGCGCCGCGCACGTTCGCCGCCGAGCCGCTTCTCGGCCGCGGCGAGCAGCATTTTCTTGTCGGCGTGTCGCGCGTCGGCGGCGACGGTGAACCGGAAGCCCTCAAGCCGACCTATCGGATGGTCCTCGACCAGCACCTCGCCCTCGTCGCCGACGACGACCGGCAAGGCCGATACGTCCGCGCCGATCTGTCGCATCAGCACCGTCGTCCGACGATCGACGAAGCGCTGCGTCAGCGACGCGTGAAGCGCATCCGACAGCCGCTCCTCGATCTCGCGCGTCCGGCCGGCCCAATGCGCCGGATCGGCCAGCCAGTCGGCGCGGTGCGCGATATACGCCCAGCTCCGCGCCGCCGCGATCCGTCCCGCCAGCGTCTCGACATCGCCCTGGACGTTATCCAGCCGCGCGATCTCGGCTGCAAACCAGTCGTGCGGCACATGCCCGGTCCCCTCGGACAGATGCCCGAACAGCCGCGACACGAACCGCGCATGCGGCTCGACCCCGATCTTGCGAAAATCGGGCAGCCCGCACGCCGCCCACAGCCGCGCGATCATCGCCGGATGCCGCGCCCGCGCGCGCACCCATTCCTCCTCGGCGAGCCGCTTCAACACCGCGAGATCGACTGCTTCGGGCGCCGCGCGCAACCGCTCGTGATCGGGCTTCGCCTCCAGGCTCGCGATCAGCGCCTCGACGCTCGAAAAGTCCGGCGCGCCCTCGCGCCAATAAAGGAAATCGAGCCTGGGGAAGCGATGCTCCTCGATCGCCGCGATTTCCTCGGGCGTGAACGCCCCCGGCCCTTCGTCGGTGATAGCGCCGAATGTGCCATCGCGCTGGTGCCGCCCGGCGCGCCCGGCGATCTGCGCCATTTCGGCGACCGTCAGCCGGCGCTGCCGCCGCCCGTCGAACTTGTTGAGCGACGCGAACGCGACATGCGCCACGTCCATGTTGAGCCCCATGCCGATCGCGTCGGTGGCGACGAGATAATCGACCTCGCCAGCCTGGAACATCGCCACCTGCGCGTTGCGCGTGCGCGGGGAGAGCGCCCCCATCACCACCGCCGCGCCGCCGCGCAACCGCCGCAGCATCTCCGCGACCGCATAGACCTCCTCGGCCGAGAAGGCGACGATCGCCGAGCGTTTGGGCAGCCGCGAAATCTTCTTCGCCCCGGCATAGCTCAGCGTCGAGAAACGCGGCCGCCCGACGATCTCCGCTTGCGGAACCAGCGCGCGCACGATCGGCCGCAGCGCTTCCGAGCCGAGGATCATCGTCTCGTCGCGCCCGCGCGCATGGAGCAGCCGATCGGTGAAGACATGCCCGCGCTCGGGATCGGCGCCCAATTGCGCCTCGTCGAGCGCGACGAACGACACATCCCGATCGGTCGGCATCGATTCCGCGGTGCACAGCAGCCAGCGCGCCTCGGGCGGCAGGATCTTCTCCTCGCCGGTGATCAGGGCGACCTCCTTCGGCCCCTTGATCGCGACGACACGGTCATAGACCTCGCGCGCCAGCAACCGCAGCGGAAACCCGATCATCCCGCTCGAATGCCCGCACATCCGCTCGACCGCGAGGTGGGTCTTGCCGGTGTTGGTCGGGCCCAGCACGGCGGTGACGGGCGAACGGTCGAACGCGGTCATTACGCTGGTCAAGATCGGCGTTCGCGGCCGCCTGCGCAAGCGGCGAGGTTAGCGGCGCCTCCCTTCGTCCGCACCCGCGCACGGCTCGCCGCATCGAAGCTCGCGGGATTCTGCGGTTAATTTGACTTTAGGGCGTTCGCGGCACACTCCCGTCGACGTGGCCGGGGTGGGTCATGCGTGAGCTTTTCCGGGGACGCTCGCTCTAGTGTTTTTACGTGACGAACATGGATTGGGCGGCGGTGGCGGCACCGTCACGTTCGGGCGCGCAATCGCAGCGCCGGCGCCGGCTCGCTTGTTCGATTCGCTGCGCGATCGTGCCGAGCGGATCGACTGGACCCCCGATCTCGGCGCGCGGATCGGCTCGCTCGAATGGTTTCGCGGCGCGGCGACCTGCGTTGCGTTGCTCGCCGGCGCGTGGGTTCTCTCGCCGGGTCTCAAGCCGCACCCGCTGATCGGCGCCGCGCCGTCGCCGCTTACGGGCAGCGAGTTCGACGAGGCGCGCACCCAATCGATCGCCCCGATCGCCTGGGGCGCGACCACCGGCCGCCGCGTCGCCGCCGGCGATCTCGTCGCGCCGCTCGCCGAAACGCCCGAGCGCCCGATCGTCGAACTGACCGCGACGCTGGGGCAGGGCGACGATCTCTCCTCGACGCTCGAACGTGCCGGCGTCAGCAACGACGATGCCGATACCGTCGCGGCCTTGGTGTCGCGCCAGGTGTCGCTCGACGATTTGAAGCCCGGGACGCGGCTCGACCTGACGCTTGGTCGCCGCGCCAGCAAATCGGTGCCGCGGCCGCTCGACAAGCTCACCTTCCGCGCACGCTTCGACCTGGGGCTGACCGTGGCGCGTAATGGCGGGCAGCTTACGCTGACGCCGCAGCCGATCTCGATCGACCACACGCCGCTGCGGATCGAGGGGCTGGTGGGGTCGTCGCTGTACCGCTCGGCGCGGGCTGCGGGTGTCCCTGCCAGCATCGTCGCGAGCTATCTCAAGGCGATCGCGCAGCACATCTCTATCGGCCAGGTCGGATCGAGCGACCAATTCGACATCATCATCCAGCGCGATCGTGCCGCCACCGGCGAGGTACGGCTGGGCGACCTTCTCTTCGCCGGGCTCGATCAGGGCGGCGACAAGCTGCAGCTCGTCCGCTGGCAGCAGGACGGCGAGGAGCAATGGTTCTCCGCCTCGGGCAAGGGAATGATCAAGCAGGCGGGCGGCGGCCTGCCTGTCGCCGGGCACATCACCTCGACCTTCGGGCGGCGCTATCACCCGATCCTGCATTATTATCGTATGCACGAGGGGATCGACGTCGGCGCGCCCTATGGCAGCCCGATCCACGCTACCGCCGCAGGCACCGTGACGCTCGCGGGCCACAAGGGCGGTTACGGCAATTTCGTCGCGATCAACGCCGGGAATGGCTTGTCGATGGGCTTCGGCCATATGAGCCGTATTGCGGTGCACGGTGGCCAGCATGTCGCGGCGGGGCAGGTGATTGGCTATGTCGGTTCGACCGGACTTTCGACCGGACCCCATGTCCATTACGAGGTGCGGCGCGGCGGACGACCGATCGATCCGCTGTCGGTCAAGCTGACCAGCATGGCGCGGCTTGCGGGCGCCGATCTGCGCAAGTTCAAGGCGCAGGTGTCGAGCCTGCTTGCGGTGCGGCCGGCTGCGGCCGAAGTGGCGGACACGGGGCAAGGCAAGCCTCGGTCGTAAGGCCAAATCACTCGTCAATTCCTGCTTCGTCTTTCCCGGACATGCTTTCGCTTGTCGGCGACGCGTCTTGCCGCTACGCCTTGATCATCGGATAAGTAATATCAGGCGAGGAAAATATGACGATCCCCGTTTCCCATCGGCCCCAATGGCTGCGAACGATGATCATGCTGGTCGTCGCGGCACTGTCGATTTGCCTCGGCGCGAGCGCGGCATCGGCGAAGACGAGCGGCGGCCCCTGCGATATCCTGAAGGATGCGGGCACGCCGTGCATCGCTGCGCACAGCACGACGCGCGCACTCTATGCCGATTATAACGGGCCGCTTTATCAGCTCCGCCGCACCGACGGCCGCACCCGCGATATCGGCGTGGTGGTACCGGGCGGGATCGCCGACGCGGCGGCGCAGGATGCGTTCTGCGAGGAGCGCACCTGCATCATCAGCGAAGTCTACGACCAGTCGCCCCAGCACAACGATCTGCTGATCGAGGCCAAGGGCACCGCCGGCAAGGCCGATTACGGAGCCGATGCCGAGGCACTGCCGGTCACGCTGAACGGCCACCGCGTCTACGGCATCAAGATCGACCAGCGCACCGGCTATCGCAACAACGAGGCGACCGGCACGGCGCGCAACGGCGAGGCCGAGAGCATGATGATGGTGACCTCGGCCTATCATGTGAACGGGATGTGCTGCTTCGACTATGGCAACACCGAAGTGACCAATGTCGACACCGGCGAGGGTCATATGGACGCGCTCTATTTCGGCGCGCGCTGCAAGCCCGGCGCGACCTGCCTCGGCAGCGGGCCGTGGGTGGCGGCCGACCTGGAGAACGGTCTCTATCAGTCTGCCGACGCGGGCAACGACAAGCTCAGCTATCGCGGCAACCCGACGCCGTTCGTCACGGCCTTCCTGAAGAATGATGGCCACACCTTCTTCGAGCTCCGCTCGGGCGACGCGCAGAAGGGGCCGCTGACGCAAATCTATCACGGACCGCTGCCGACCGCGAAGCCCGGCTATGTGCCGATGCAGCAGGAGGGGGGCATCGTGCTGGGCACCGGCGGCGACAACAGCAATCGCAACACCGGGCTGTTCTTCGAAGGCTGGATGACCAAGAGCCTGGTTTCGACCGCATCGCTCGATGCGATCCAGGCCAATATCGTCGCTGCCGGCTATGGCGGGTTGACGATCCCGCACTGATCGCCGACTGATCGAATAGGCTGGCGGCGTGGGTTGACCTCACGCCGTCGGCTCAGATCGTTTCCGCCTCAGCGCCCTTGGGCGCGCCAGCGCTTGATCGTGCGGGCGATGATCGCGTCCTCGCCGCCGACATCGCGCCAGAGTTCGGAAAACAGCGGATCGCCCGAGGCGGGCCGCTTGGCTTCATCGAGCGTGTCGAACGCGACGCGGATCGGCACCGCGACGCCTTCGCCGCAGATGATGCATTCGCGGTTGCGCAGCGCCGGGATCGAATCGAGAAAGCCGCGCGCCCCTTCGGGCATCGCCGCGCGGACGAAGGCCTGGTCGCGATCGTTGTTGAGGCGCATCGAGATGATCGTGCCGCACTGCGACAACACACCTTCCGCCAAATCCGATGGCCGCTGTGTGATCAGCCCGAGCGACACACCGTATTTGCGGCCTTCCTTGGCGATGCGCGACAGAATTCGGCCAACGGAAGACTTTTCGGCCATGTCGTCGCTAGGGATGTAGCGATGCGCTTCTTCGCAGACGAGCAGGATCGGTCGCTTCGGCTCGTTGCGCGACCAGATCGCGAAATCGAACACCATCCGGCTTAGCACCGAGACGACGACCGAGGTGATCTCGGAAGGCACCCCCGACACGTCGATGATCGAGATCGGCCGGCCATCGCCCGGCAGGCGGAACACGCGCGCGATGAAATCGGCCATCGTGTCGGCGACGAGCATGCCGGAGAACATGAAGCCGTAGCGCGGATCGCTCTTTACCTCGTCGAGCTTGGTCTTGAGCCGCAGATAGGGCGCGGTATCGCCCGCGCGATCCATCTTGCCCATTTCGTTCTGGAGGATGCTGGTCAGGTCGCTGAGCAGATAGGGCACCGGTGCATCGACGGTGAGCTTGGAAATCTCCTGCCCGACACGCCCCTTGGCGCGCGCGGCGAGCAGGCATTTGGCGAGGATGTCGGCGTCGATCTGGCGATCGTTGCCCTTGGCGGTGAGGAAAACTTCGCAATGTTCTTCGAAGTTCATTAGCCAATAGGGCATCTGCAGATTGCCGACGTCGTAGATCGCGCCGGTCGACTTGAACGCCGCCGAATATTCGCCGTGCGGGTCGATCATCACGACATGGCCCTGCGGCGCACGCTCGCAGATACGGTGGAGGAGGAGCGCGGCAGCGGTCGATTTACCCGTGCCGGTCGAGCCCAACAGCGCGAAATGCTTGCCGAGCAGCGCATCGACATAGAGCGCGGCGCGGACATCGGCGGTGGGATAGACGTTGCCGATCTCGATATGCGCGCGATCCTCAGCGGCATAGATTTGCTTGAGGTCCGCGGTCGAGACCGGAAAGACGACGCAGCCGGGCTGTGGGTAGCGCGTCACGCCGCGACGGAATTTGTAGAGCTTGCCGGTCAGCCGCTCCTCGTCGCCTTCGCCGAGGAAATCGACCTGCGCGGCGATTCGCCCGTCCTTGTGGTCGAGCAGCTTCAATGAGCGCACATTGGCGATCAGCCACGAACCGCCGACGCGCATCTTGATCTGGCTGCCGACTTGGCCCGCGCTCGCGACCACCGCGTCGGTGCTGAGCGCCGCTTCATCGAGGGCGGTGATGTCGAACACCACCTGACCGCCCGCGCCGCCGATATCGGCGACCGCGCCGATCCCGCGCACGGCAATCGTCCCCGACAGCCGGTCACCCGCGGGCGACGGCGTCGGAGATGCAGGCTCGAAACCGCGTGGGCTCAAGTCGTCGATCATACGGGTCGGCTCTCCCGGGTCCATTGCCCGGGTTCTGCGCTCCGAACCGTAAAGATAAGGTTTTTCTGTATCGAATTCGGGCGATCAGGTGCGCCGTGCGATCCATCCCGCGGCCCAACCGAGCCCGACCGCCATCGCGATCACCGTCAAGCCGTAGGGAACAGAGCGCGAATCGGCGCTGGTCGCGATGAACCGCTCGAACCCCGATTTGCGGATGCGGACCGTCCGCGTCGCTACCGCCAGCACATGGCCGTCGCGGACCAGGAAGGTTTCTGCGGTGAAGCGGCCGACCGGCACGCGCGCCGGGATCGGGATGCGCGCGCGATACAGCACGCCGTCGGTGATCTCCACCGCGTTGGGTACGTCGGCGTAGAGCCCCTGCTTCTCGTTGAGCGAGACGAGCCCGGCGGCGAAGCGGTTCTGCTGGTCGATCGGCGCGGTCGAGGCGGGCGAGAGCTGCATGCTGTCGAGCCCGAGCTCGTAGATCGCGCGGGTGCGATCATCGAGCAATTTGTCGACTGGGCGCGAGGAGGCAATCGCGTAGTAGGACGGCGCCGATCGATAGCGCAGGCTGTCGGCGTTCATCCAGATGCCGGCAATCTTGCGCTTTTCGCGCACCGTCACCGATTGCGTCGGCCCGCGGACGACGACGATGATGTCGGCGGGCTTGTCGTCGGGCCCCGGGGCATGCCCGCCGGGATAGAGGATCGCCCCGAACAGCAGCAGTTCGGCGCCGGTGAAGCTGTAGGCGATATCGATCGTGCGCTGCGACACGTCGGGCACCAGCGTCGGCTTGGCCGCACCGAGCAGCAGTGGCGCGAGCGCGAGCGCGGCGAGAGGACGCCAGCGGCTCATGTCACGTCGACCGAGAAAAGGTCGGCGGGCTGCCAGCCCAGGCCGATCGCCATCCGCACGGCGACCGCGAGGACCATCAGCGCCAGCGCCAGGCGCAGATATTCGGGCTTGATCCGCGTCGCGAGCCGCACCCCAACCTGCGCGCCGACCACCGACCCGACCAGCAGCAGCGCGGCGAGCACGATGTCGACCGACTTGGTGCCGGTGGCGTGCGCCATCGTCGCCGCGGCGGTAACGAACAGCGTTTGAAACAATGACGTGCCGACGACGACCTGGGTCGACATGCCGAGCAGATAGAGCATCGCCGGAATCAGGATGAACCCGCCGCCGATGCCGAGCAGGGTCGTCAGGATGCCGGTGAAGCAGCCGAGCAGGAGAGGGGCCAAGGGCGAGATATAGAGGCCCGAGCGATAATAGCGCGTCCTGAGAGGCAGGGCGGCGACGAGCGGGTGATGCCGCCTCTTTCGTGCCTTGGGTGCTTCGCCCGTGCGGATCGCGCCGATGCTTTGCAACGATTCGCGCGCCATCAACGCGCCGATCGTGCCGAGCAGCAGCACGTAGATCAGCGCGATCACGGTATCGATCTGGCCGGTCTTTTGCAGCCAGCGGAACAGGATGGCGCCGAGCATAGCGCCGACGATGCCGCCGCCGACCATCGTCGCGCCCATCTTCACGTCGACGCCGTTGCGACGGAAATGCGCGAACACGCCCGACACGCACGATCCGGTCACCTGGCTCGCCGAGGTGGCGGCGGCGACGGTCGGCGAGATGCCATAGACAATGAGCAGCGGCGTCGTCAGGAACCCGCCGCCCACGCCGAACATGCCGGATAGCAACCCCACCCCGCCGCCGAGCAGCACGATGACCAGCGCGTTGACCGACAGGTTGGCGATGGGCAGGTAAACGTCCATGCGGATCAGCGATATCGCGTTCGCGCAGGCGGCGGAACCCGCCGCGTGGCCGCCGGGCTCAGAATGATGCGCCGATCGTTAGCGCCGGCCCCGAACCTGGCCGCGCGTGCCCGGCGACACGCTCGCGCCAGTCGACCGCGATACGAATCGCATGATTCCCTATCGGTATGGTCGCGCCGAGCGTCGGGCCGAGATCGAGCCGGCTCGCGCCTCGCTGCGCGCCGCCCCACGCGCCGGTGCCGAGATCGAAGTTGATCCCGGCCAGCCCCCCGATCGGCCGTGTCGCGCGGACTGCGCCATCGGCGAAACCTTCACCGCCATTGCGGGACACGATTCCGGCCTGGCCATAACCCTCCAAGCGTAGGCCATGCTCAACAGTTGGGCCCAGCCCGCCGACTAAGCCGGCAGCTGCAACTGCTCTGCCGCCGTCGAGCGGTACGCGTGTCTCGAAGACCGCCCGCACTGGCAGCGCCGTCGGACGCCAATCGAAGCCGAAGGCGGCCTCGTCGCCGGACCCCGAAAGCGGCGTATCGAACCGGGCATAGGCTGCAAGGCGGTGGCGGCGATCGAGCGCATAAGCGAAACGCGCGCCAGCCTGGCTCCCGCCCAGCTCACCGCCGCCGAAACCGGCGCCGTAGTCTGAGCCCCCGCGGGCGACTAGCCAGATGTCGAACACCCAAGGCTTTTGAAGGCTGAATTGCGGAGCGAGCGCCGATGCCGCGAATGACCGAGTGTGAGCCGGCGCCGATCGAGGCGATTCGGTCGGTCTGTCCTGTTTCTCGACTATCTGAAACTCGCCGAATCGGGGAGGTGCCATCATGGCGAACGCGACCAGCCGTTGCCGCTTAGCGCTTTCGATGAAGCGCGTCCCTGGCGCATGGCCGCGATCGGGAAGGGTCGCAGGGGCGGGCATCGCAAATGGCAACCCGCCCGATACGGCCCCAGAGGGTGCTGCCGAAGCAGAGGGAAGGACAGTACTGACGACCGAGCCGACCGTCGGCGCCGCGGGCCACAAGAGGAAAAGCCTGAGTGCCGTCCAGCCCAGCAGGGTCGTGCCCAAAAACTTTAGTGGCTGGCCGGAACGATTCAAAGCGGGACGCCCGGTTCGGCCTCGGGGAAGATGTGATCGGTTTTGTCCCAGCGGGGCACGCCGTCGAACAACATGATGACATAAAGGACGAGCGCGCGCCGAGCGGCCAGCATGGCGATGAGGTTTGCGATGATCGATCGAGGAACCGACAGCAGGCCTTCGCGCCAGCCATAAATGCGGCTGGTGAATATGTAGCGCGCGCCGAGCCGCCAAACCATCACCGCGGCGTTCCCGATCAGCAGGAGCCGCACCCAATAGGAGGCCGCCGGCGGCTCGGCTCCGGCGAGCCAATGGCAAGTTCGCGATATCGCCCAAGCGACGAGCGAGAGATAGGCAGCGCCGAGCACGAGCATTGCCAGCGGTGCGCGGCGGTCGCGCATGCGCATCCAGTGTTCGCGCCAATCTCTCCACCGCGACCAGCCGATACGATCCCATCCGGCCAAGGCGATGCCGATCATCCAGCGCGCCTTTTGGCGAACTGCAGCATCGAGCGAAGCGGGAAAATAAGCGCGCACGGCGATGCGACTGCCGTCGAGATCGACCATGGGCGCAAAGACGCTGCGGCCACCCTGGTCAGCGACGGCGAGGCCCATCTCATAATCTTCGGTCAAGCTCGAGCGGTCGAACGGCGCACCTTCGCGCGCGGCGGCGAGGCGATCGAGCGTATCGCGCGCGATGGCGCAGCCGACTCCGGCAAGCGGCAATCCGACGCCCAGCGCGTCGCGGACGATCATTTGCTTGGAATGCGATTCGGCAAATTCATCGCAATAATGGCCCGATATCATGCGCGAACCGCGATGGACCAGCGGTAGCACCGGCAATTGCACCGTCGCGTAATCGCGGATCAAATGGTCGAACACACGCAGTTCGCTCTGGTGAACGACGTCTTCGGCGTCGTGAAGGATGATGGCATCCGCGCGACGCGCGCCGTCCTGCTCATCACGGCGGAGCGCCTGCCATAAATTGTTGAGGCAATCGCCTTTGGTCGTCGGGCCAGGACGATCGCCGATCACCAGGCGAATCCGTTTATCGGTTTCGGCGACGGCGGCGACTGCCTGAATAGTGGCCGGGTCGTTGGGATAGGCGCCGACGTACAAGGCATGATCGGGATGATCGAAACGGCCGAGTGCAGTACGCAACATCGTGCCGATCACCGCCGATTCGTCCCACGCCGCAACGAACACGACCAGCCGGAGAGGCTGCGTCGCCGACGGAAAGTCGCTGATCGAATTGCTCTTGCGACGGATCGCGCGACGCGCGCTCAGGACTAGATAGAAAAGATCGACAATCAGATCGTCGAGCCCGCCGAGCAGAATGCCGAGGGCTGCAAACAGCAGCGTTTCACGCAAAACGACGTCGATCGCGCCGGCGATGAAATCCCATGACATCGACCGAGCCCCCCGAGTCGCGAGGGCAATGTCCCGCGTCAGGACGGTGGGATCAACCCCAGCGGCCGAATTGGCGAACCCAAATCGAGAATCGCGCGTTGCGCTGCTGGTCCTGTCCCCTTTCGGGACCGGCGCTCAAATCCGAGCGCAGGCCGTGCCCGCGTGCGACGCGGGTGCGGCCGCTACGGGGGCGGGAAAGGGGGTGGCTTAGGGCTGGTTGCCGCCGCCGGCGGACGGCGTGCCCATGCCCGGCGCGCCCACAGTTCCGATATTGCCGAACAGCTGCTCGAAGAAGCCGCGCTTGCGGCCCAACGTCGGGGTGGTGCGCTTGGCGGGATTGACCTTGACCACCTGGTCGATGCCGGTGCGATCGATCCGCGTGACCGTGCCCTGATTGTCGAAACTGATCCTCAGCGCGATCTGGTTGACCGGCTTGGGCTTGCTGTAAGCGTAATTATGGTTGTCGCGCGCCAGATAGAACCACTGGCCCTGGCCAAACTGGTTGGTGAAGGTCGGCGTGCCCAGCGTCTGGAGCACCGATTGCCGATTGTCGACGCCTGGCTGGATCGAATTGACGAGGTCGACGTCGACGACATAGCCCGTATGCGACCGGAGCGGCGTGCACCCCGACATGCCGATCACGGCGACGCCGGCGGCGAGGCCGATCAGGAACGGGGCGGACTTCAAACGCATTCGACTCTCCCAGGCGCAACGCCGACGGGGCGCGGCGATTTGCATCCCGCGCCGATCGCCTCAATATGCGCGGCAGCGGCGGCAAACAAGCCCGCCGCGGCCGGGTGAGCGAAGGAGCGTCGAGTGGGATTGTGGCAAGGACTGTTCGGCGACCGTACCGGGGCGGCAGTGGCGCCGCTTTATGACGCCGTCGTCGCGCGGGCGCGCCTGCCGCATTGGTATGAGGATGGCGCGGTGCCCGACACGGTCGATGGCCGCTTCGACATGATCGCCGCGGTGCTGTCGATGGTGCTGATTCGGCTCGAGGAGGACGATGCCGGCTCGGCCCCGGCGGCGCATCTCGCCGAAAGGTTCGTGGCCGACATGGACGGGCAATTGCGCGAACTCGGCATCGGCGACATCGTCGTCGGCAAGCATATCGGCCGGATGATGGGGATGCTCGGCGGGCGGCTGGGCGCGTACCGCGCCGCGCTGGCAGCGGGCGACCTGCGCGAGCCGGTGGTGCGCAACATCTATCGCGGCCATCCGCCAGGTGAGGCGGCGGTCGCGCATCTCGCTTCCGGGCTGGTCGACCTGCACGGCTGTCTGTCGACAGTCTCAATCGAGCAACTGATCGCGGGCGACCTGCCGTGACGCCTGAATTTTCCCGACCGCAGCGACTCGATACGATCGGCGATCGCGAACAATCGGTGACGATCGAGGCCGATGCCGGCGAGCGCGCGGCGCTGGCGGCGCGGTTCGGCCTGATCGCGGTCGATGCACTGTCGGCCGCGCTGGCAGTGCGGCGCGAAGCGGCCGGGGTCGTCGTGCGCGGCCAGGTTCGCGGCCATGTTCGCCAGGCCTGCGTCGTGACCGACGTGCCGATCGAATCCGAGATCGACGAGCCGCTGGCGCTGCGCTTCATCGACGACACGCCCGGTCAGGTTGAAGAAGTCGAGCTCGATGCCGACGAACTCGACACCGTCCCGATCGAGGGCGGCGCGATCGATCTCGGCGAGGCGGTCGCCGAGACGATGGCGCTGGCGCTCGATCCGTTCCCGCGCGCCCCCGGCGCCGAAGCGACCTTGCGCGAGGCAGGGGTGCTGACCGAAGAGGAAGCGCGTCCGACCAACGCCTTCGCGGCGCTGAAGGACAAGTTGGGCAAATCGAGCTGACCGTTCGCAGCGGGTAACGGGAGTGAAGGCGTGGATAAGCTGATCCTACACGAGTACGCGGCTTCGGGAAATTGCTACAAGATCCGCCTGACCGCGGCGCTGCTCGGCATCCGCATGGAGCGCGTCGAATACGACATCATGAAGGGCGAGACGCGCACACCGCAGTTCCGCACGCACATCAATCCGCTCGGGCGGATCCCGGTGCTCCAGGTCGGGCAGCGCTTCCTGCCCGAGAGTAACGCCGCCTGCTGCTACGTTGCCGACGGCTCGCCGTTGATCCCCGCCGATCGCTTCCTGCGCGCCGACATGCTGCGCTGGATGTTCTTCGAGCAATATCACCACGAACCAAACGTCGCGACGCTGCGCTTCTGGATGACGATGGTCGGGGTCGATGCGCTCAGCGAGCTGCAGCGCAACCAGATCCCGGCCAAGCGGCTGGCGGGCGAAGCCGCGCTGCAGACGATGGACGATCACCTCGCATTGGTCGACTGGATGGTCGGCGATGCGGTCAGCCTCGCCGACATCGCGCTTTACGCCTACACCCATGTCGCTGCCGAGGGCGGGTTCAATCTCGCACTCTATCCGGCGGTCGGCGCGTGGATCGGGCGTATCGAGGCGATGCCCAGATTCGTCGCGATGACAGCGGAGGCACCCGGCATTTCGTGACGATTCGGCGACACCGCGACGATTCGAACTGTCACAATCCTTTGCGATAGGCGCGGTCCAGGAAGCCCCAAGGAGGCTGGCATGGACCCGCGTCTCGCGAGCACGATCACCGACTTTGCCGATTTCGCGCAGTCGCGTCCGGCGATCCCCGAGCGGATCGTCGAACGGCGGCGCTATCGCACGATCTGGATTTCGGACGTCCACCTCGGCACGCGCGGCTGCAATGCCGAGTTGCTGATCGACTTCCTCGACCATGTCGACAGCGACACGATGTATCTGGTCGGCGACATCATCGACGGCTGGCGGCTGCGCAAGCGCTTCTACTGGCCGGCCGCGCACAACGACGTCGTCTGGCGCATCCTGAAGCGCGCGCGCCGCGGCACGCGGATCGTCTATATTCCCGGCAATCACGACGAGATGTTCCGCCAGTTCACCGGGCTCGATTTCGGCGGCGTCGAAATCCGCCGCAAGGCAATGCACGAGACCGCAGACGGCCGCCGTTTGTTGGTGCTCCACGGTGACGAGTTCGACGTCATCACGCTGGCGCACCGCTGGCTCGCGCATGTCGGCGACGCGGCTTACGGATTGCTGATGCGGCTCAATGTCGCGATCAACTGGGCGCGGCGGCGGCTGGACATGCCGTATTGGTCGCTGTCCAAGCACGCCAAGGCGCGGGTCAAGAACGCGGTCGAGTTCATTTCGCATTACGAGGATGTCGTCGCGCATGCGGCGGGTTCGCGCGGAGTCGACGGCGTGGTGTGCGGGCACATCCACACCGCCGAGATGCGCGATATCGGCGGCGTCGCCTATTACAATGACGGCGACTGGGTCGAGGGCTGCACCGCGCTGGTCGAGCATGGTGACGGGCGGATGGAGTTGCTCCACTGGGTCGACGAGATCGCCGCGCGGGCGCGTCCCGCCGCCCTTCCTGTCGCCGCCTGATCGCGATGCGTATCGCGATCGTCACCGACGCCTGGGCGCCGCAAGTCAACGGCGTCGTCCGCACGCTGCAGGCGATCAAGGCCGAACTCGAAGTCGAGGGCCATGAGATCATGGTCGTCGCGCCCAACCGCTTTCATTCGGTGCCGTGCCCGACCTATCCCGAAATCCGCTTGGCGATTGCCGGATCCGGGGCGGTCGGGCGGCTACTGGCGGGTTTCGGCGCGGATGCAATTCACCTGGCGACCGAGGGGCCGTTGTGCCTTGCGGCGCGGCGCTGGTGCCTGGCGCGCCGCTTTCCGTTCACGACCGCCTATCACACGCAATTCCCCGATTATGTAGCGGCGCGGACCGGGGTCGATCCCGAATGGGTGTGGCGCTACATTCGCTGGTTCCACGCGCCTGCCGAGGCGGTGCTTGCCTCGACGCCGTCGATCCGGCGCGCGCTGATCGCGCACGGTGTGCCGCAGGTGCGGCATTGGGGGCGCGGGGTCGACCTCGCCAATTTCCGTGCCGACGTGACGCCGCATCCGGCGCTTGGCCATCTGCCGAAGCCGCTGCTGCTCTACGTCGGCCGCGTCGCGGTGGAAAAAAATATCGAGGCATTTCTCGGCGCGACTCACCCGGGCACCAAGGTCGTCGTCGGGGACGGCCCGGCGCGCGCCGCGCTCGAAAAGGCGCACCCGCGCGCGATCTTCATGGGCGGGCGGTTCGGCGGCGAGCTGGCCAGCATCTACGCCGCCGCCGACGCCTTCGTCTTTCCAAGCCGCACCGATACCTTCGGGCTGGTGATAATCGAGGCACTTGCCTGCGGGACGCCCGTTGCGGCCTATCCGGTCACCGGCCCGGTCGACGTTCTGACGCCGGAGACGGGCGCGATAGACGGCGATCTCGATACTGCGATCGCCGCGGCGCTGACCCGTGATCGTGCCGCTTGCGCTGCTTATGGTGCAGGGTTCACCTGGGAGGCAAGCGCTGCGCAGTTCCTCGCCGCGCTCGCGCCGTTGTCCGAACAGCGCGCGGTTGCTTGAAGCTTGCGCCACGCGTCGCATCGCACTAAGTCGGTCGGCGCGACAGGCCGCTCCGCAAGGGGCGGCCCTTATTGTTTCTGGAGAATTTCGAGATGGCCCAGCCGCTCATGCCGCACGCGACCGCTTCGTGGCTGGTCGACAACACCGCGCTCAGCTTCGAGCAGATCGCCGAATTCTGCGGCCTCCACATCCTCGAGGTGCAGGCGATCGCCGACGATACCGCGGCGACCAAGCTCACCGGCCGCGACCCCGTCCGCGCACACGAGCTGACGCAGG